>JBBQNP010000100.1:0-16355 GCA_038330085.1 Planctomycetota bacterium
ATGGACGAGCAGAAGAGCGAGCCCGTCACGTCGTTCACGATCGCGAGCAGCGACCGCGTCGACATGGAGGGCGAAGCGCCCGGCGCGCGCAACCCATTCTCGGGCGGACAACTGGTCGAGGACAAGAGCGGGCACTTCAAGCTCGAGTCCGTGAAGCCCGGCAAGGCGAGCTTGACGTTCAGCGCGCCCGGTTACTTGAAGCGCACGCTCGACGACGTCGTGGTCAAGGCCGGTGAGGCTACGCGTGGTGTGATCGTCAAGCTCACCCCCGGCGGCGTCGTGCGCGGCCGCGTCGTCGACGCGAAAGGCAACCCCGTCGCCGGCGCGCAGGTCATGGCGCAGAACCCCAACGACAAGTCGAACGATCGTCCACAGCGCCGCGATCGCGGTCGTGGCGGTCGCAACGGACCGCAGATGGGCATGATGTTCGGAGGCGGAGGCGCTGGGCAGAACGGCAACGTGTTCCCGCCGGGAATGATGGCGTACGCGGCCGGCCTCGGTCTGCTCGGCGACAAGGTCAAATCGACCAACCCCAAGGGCGAGTTCGAACTCAACGGCGTCGAGCCCGGCACGTTCAAGGTGCTCGCGTTCCACCGCGATCACACCTCGGGACAGTCGGACGATCTCTCGATGACCGAGTCGGGCCTCGTCGACGGCGTCGTCGTCACGTTGCCCAAGGGCGGCGGCGTGAAGGGCGTCGTGCGCGATCGCCACCAAGTTCCCGTCGGCGGCGAGATCGTCGTTGCGTTCTCGCCGTCGAGCTTCGATCCGAGCGGCGGCAACTCGGGCGCGGGCATGTACCAGGGACACTCCGACGCGAGCGGTGCCTACGAGATCGAGCACGTCGCGCCGGGCAGCTACTTCCTCGTCGCGACGCGCGGCGACGAGGACCTCAACCCGATGAGCTTCTTCGGGAACTGGAACTTCGACCTCGTCACGGTGATCGCCGACCAGGTCGTGACGTTCGACGTGATCGACAGCACCGCCGGCGCGTGCAAGGTCTCCGGCACGATCACCTACAAGGGCGAGCCGATCCCGCACGGCAACCTGAGCGCGGTCACGTTCGACACCGACAACCTGCTCGGCGTCGAGTGGAAGGCGGCGCGCATGCTCGACGGCGGCAAGTTCGAGTTCGCCGGCCTTGCTCCGGGCGAGTACCAGCTCAACCTCGACAACAACGGACCGCAGGTGCGCATGCCGCTCGAAGTCCCCGACGCGCCCGAAATGCACGTCGACCTGCGCCTGCCCGAGTCAGGGCTCGAAGGCCGCGTCGTCGACGACGCATCGCAGGCACCGATCGCCAATGCGGAGGTCGTTTTGCGCTCCACGGAAGAAGTTCAAGGCAACGGCATCCTCGGCCAGATGCTGTCGCGCGAGGGCCGTTCGGTGCGCAAGCGCACGAGCGAAGACGGCTCGTTCTCGTTCGAGCGCCTCTCGCCCGGCGAGTACTCGGTTTCCGCACGCCCGCAAAACGGGCAGCCCGCGCCGGACGGAACGGCCCCGACCCCGATGCTGCACGGTCCGTCCGCTCCGATGATCGTGCGTGTCGAAGAGAACCGCACCGAGCACGATCTGTTGCTGCGCCTGCCGCACGCACTGTCGCTCGGTGGACACGTCCTCGACACGCAGAAGAACCCGATCGCGGGAGCGACCGTGCTGCTCTCGATGCAGCCGAAGTCGAACGACGCCGTCCAGCACGGGCGCACCGACGCGAACGGAGAGTTCCTGATCACCGGCCTCGCCGCCGGCACATACCGCGCGACCGCGACCGCGAAGGGCTTCGCCGACAGCTCGACGTCGAACGTCAAGGTCGAGAGCGGTGCGATCAAACCGGCTGAGTGCGAGATCGTGCTGCAGACGGGCGTGCACGTGAGCGTGCGCGTCTACGCCGCCGACGGCGGGCCCGCATCGGGAGCGCGCGCCGATCTTTATCCGCTCTCGGGCGAGCGCACGAACGATCCGGCCAACACGGGCAAGGCGATCCAGAACCTCTTCTCCGGTGAAGGCGCGTCGGATGCGAACGGGCTGATCGACCTGGGCCGGTACATGCCCGGCGAATACCGCCTCGAAGTGCAGCGTGGTTTCTCGAAGGCGACCGATCCCAAGGTCGTGCTGAAGGCCGGTCAGGGCGAGGTCGAGCTCAAGATCGATCTGCACTGAGCTGGATCGATCGAGCCTTCTGGTTGGAAGGGGCCCGGTGCGGCGACGTGAACGCGCGTCGCACCCGACTCACTGCCGCTGCGTGAACGCTCGTGGCGCCAGAGCGGCTATCGCAGCGTGAACGCAGGCCGCACGCAACGCGGCCCTGAACGAAGCCTCAACCGCCGGCTTCCTTCGCCGTCGCGCCCCACGTGCCGCGCACGCGGGCGTATCGCGCGCCGACGACGTCGAGAATCCAGTCGAACCACCCCAGGTAGGGGAACACCTCGGTGTCCGTGACGATCATGTTGGGGAGGTTCGCGTCGGACGCGTTCTCGCGCGCGATCTGCATCGCGCCCTTGGGCAGGTCGAACGAGATCAGCGTCACCGCGAAACCGCTCGACTCGAACGTCCCCGAAGTCGCGGTGTCGCGCTGGAACGACAGGTTGGCACAGGATGCCAGCACGAGCAGCAACAACGCGCACGTCCAGCGCGTGTGCCGGTGCCTGCGAGAGGGCACGTGCCGACGCGTTTCGGTGAGCATGGCCAGAAACATAGCGGGCTCGGCGAACTCCTGAAAGCACGCGCCGTGTTCCGGTCGAGTGCTTCGGACGAACGAGGATCATCGGTAGTCTGGGCTCGTTCCATGAACGGAAACACATGTCGGTCGGGTGAGCGAGAGCCGGGACAGGGACGGCTGCACGCTCCGCGCGCGTCCCGGATCTGGATTGGGGACGAAATCACGGCCCCGCACGCCGGGCCCGACAGGTGGATCGACGGCCCGCGAGCGACAGCAGCCTCGAGAACCTGCGCGGCATGAACGACCGCGACGCAGTCCGGCTCGGCCAGCATCGCGAGCGGTTCGAGAGCACGTTCGGTGCCGGCGGAAGCGTGCGCCTCTTCTTCTCGCCGGGTCGCATCAACCTGATGGGCGCGCACCTCGACTACAACGGCGGTCCGGTGATGCCGAGCGCGATCGACCGCGGGACGTTCGTCGCGGCGCGTGCGCGCAAGGACAGACGAGTCGTGCTCGTCTCGACGCTCGACGACGCGGAGCGCGTCGAAGTCGATCTCGATCGGCTGCCTGCGCGTGCCAACCGCTGGGCCGACTATCCGCTCGGGGTCGTCGTCGAGCTCTGCACGTTGGCTCGCGAGCGCGCGATCGAGAACCGTCTCACCGGCCTCGATCTCTCGTTCGGTGGCGACCTGCCCGTCGGAGCCGGCCTCTCCTCGTCTGCGTCGATCTGCGTGGGCACTGCGTTCGCGCTGGATTGCATGTGGGGACTCGGGCTCGAGCGCATGGAGCTCGTCGATGCCGCGCTACGTGCCGAGCGCGGTTTCGTCGGCGTCCAGTGCGGCATCATGGATCCGTACGCGGTCGGGCTGGCGCGCGACGGGGCGCTCCTTTGGCTGGACTGCAAGGACCGCTCGCGTGACTACATCCCGCTCGACACGCAAAGGCTCTCGATCGCCGTCGCCGATTCGCGCGTGCGCCGCAGCCTCGCGGCGGGGGACTTCAACGAGCGCGTGCGCCAGTGCCAGGCCGCGTTCGAAGCGCTCGCTCGGCACCAGGCCGGTGCAGAGTGCCTGCGCGACATCCGCTACGAGACGTTGATCGCGCACGAGCACGAGCTCGGGCCGGCGATCGCCCGTCGTGCGCACCACGTGATCGAAGAGGTCGCGCGCACGTTCGCCGCGCGCGATGCGCTGGTGAGCGGCGACGTGCGCGGCTTCGGCACGCAGATGTTCCGCGCTCACGCTTCGTTGCGCGACCTGTTCGAAGTGTCGGTGCCCGAGCTCGATCAGCTCGTCGAGTCCGCGGAAGCGTCGCACGGTTGTCTGGGCGCGCGCCTGACCGGCGCCGGCTTCGGCGGCTGCGTCGTCGCGCTGGTTGAAAAAGGCCGCGAGGCGGACGTTTCCGCCCGCCTCGTGGATGATTTCGCTCGCCGCTTCGGCCGTTCACCGCGCGTCGAGTTCTACGGCGGCGACTCCGGCCCGCGCGAGGTCGAGGTTCGATGAGCGCGAGACCTGCGAATCACGAACGACCCGACGAAGCGGGGCAGCCCTGAGGCTGCCCCTGTTCACGGCCGTTTGACCGGCGTTCCGTGCTCGCTCACTTCGCTGACGGATGTTCCTTGCGCAACTCTTCCGCGCGCTGGAGGAGCAGTCTGCCGGCGGTCGACTCGCGCACGCTCTTGCTGAACGCCGACTGCAGGAGGTCCGAGCTCTGCGCCGGACGGTTCGCGAACAGGTAGTTCGCCGCGAGCACCAACCGCGCGTCGTCGTCGAGGAAGTGCTCATCCAGGTAGTTTTCCGCGAGCAGGATCTGCTGATCGAACTCGGCCGGATCACCGTAGAAGTTGTGCTTGTCGACGACGCTCGCGAGCAGCGTCGGATCGAGCTCGAGCGAGCGGCGCAGCGCGAACGCCGCGTAGTGGTAGTCGCCCGTGGCGAACAGCGCGTCCGACAGGATCAGGTACAGGACGCCTTCGTCCGGCGAGGCTTCGACCGCGCGCGCGTAGGCGTTGACCGCTTCGCTGTAGCGACCCTGGCTGAAGGCTTCGTCGCCCAGGCTCAGGTACTGCGACACGCCGCGCCCCATCTGCGCGGGGGCTGCGATCTGCGCGTGGTTGTCGACGTAGGCTTCGCCGTTCGCGACCGGTTGCTCCGGCTGGTACGCCGGCGCCTGATCGTCCTGGTAGATGACCGTCGAGTAGTACGTCGGCGACGGCGAGCCGTAGCCGTAGCCCGAATAGCCGTAGTTGGGATAGCAGTAGCCGTACGACCAGGGCGAGTAGTTGCACGAGCTGTACGAGAGACCCCAGCCGGAGCCCCACCAGGAGAAGCCCCACCCGTACGGCCAGCAGGATCCGTAACCCGACGAGCACCAGACCGGCCAGCCGTAGCAGCCGTACCAGTACCACGAGCCGTTGTTCCAGTTCGTGTTGCAGCTCGAATTGCAGGGCTGGCACAACCATCCGCCCCAGATGCCCGTGCCGAATCCGACGCCGGCGGCGATCGTGACCTGCGTGGCCGCGTCCGTGGCTCGCGCCACGCGTGCTCCGGCCTCGTCGATCGCGCGCGCCCGCTCCGGATGCGCTGCGCGCAAGCGGTCGAGGTGGTCGACGGATTCGCGCTCACGACGAGCGGCCTCGACGCTGCCGCGCGCGGGAGCCGCAGTGCGGGCGGTCGATGGGTTCGTCGCTCCACGGCTCGTCGTCGCTCCGGGCGCCGTGTCGGGCTGCGTGCGCAGCGGAGCCGTTTCAGTCCGCGCGCGCGACAGCTCGCCGACACCGTTCGTCTCGCCGCGCGGTTGGCCCTCGCGCACCGGCGTCGAACGGTAGCGCTCGAGGATCGCCTCGCGCGTCACCTCCGCGTGCGGGATGCGAACCAGACCTTCGCCGCTTGCCGACGTTCGGCCCGATGCAGCCGCAGCGCGCCGTTGCGAGAGGCCGAAGCGTTGGGAGGCGGGTCCGCGGTCGGAGCCGGAGAGGGCCGGGACCGTCGTGCGCGGCGCACGACGCTCGAAGGTCAGGTTGTTCCACGAACCGTCGCTGTCTTGCTCACGCGGAGCCGCACCGTTGTCGTGGTCGCGGGGATCGAACCGTCCCGCATCCGAACTCCCGGGGGCATCGCTCCGACCTTCAGTCGAACCGCGGGAGGTCGTCGGCGTCGGATCCGCCGCGCGGCGACCGCCGTCGTAGGAGTGACCCGAGTTGTCGGGCGGCAGGTAGCGCGGGCTGGAGGTCGGTTGGGAGCGACCCGTCTCTGCCGGCTGATAGCGCGGAGTCGCCGGCGGTTGGTAGCGCGGAGCCGAAGGAGCCGGTTGAGAGCGCGGTGCGCTGCTCGGGGGCGGTGACGAGCGCGCGGGTGCGCTGGCGCGCGGAGCTGAGGAGCCGCCGCCGGAAGAGCCTGAGCCGGAAGAGCTCGAGTGGCTGGGAGCCGAGGCTCGCGCGCCTCCACCGCTCGAAGCTCCGGCCGAGGACGAGCCGCCGCGCGATCCGCCCCCGCGCTGCGCCGAGACCGGCGATTCTTGCGCGAGGCACAGGAGTGCCAGGCATCCGAATCCGAAAGCCGCTTTGAATGATCGTTTCGTCATGGGATCGAGCTCCGATGGGGAGACGGACTGCCTCTTCGCGTCCAATCGTCCCGAGGGCAAGCCGCGCGCCGGCAAAAGCCTTGCCATGTGCCTATCAGGCTATCACGAGCGGGGTTGGCGCGGTGTGACCGGACGCGACCCGCTCCTGGTCCTCTGCAGCGGACAATGCACCTCGGGCGATGCGCGCTCCCAAATGCCTCGCTCGCCGTCGCGACAGGGCAGGGTCGCTCGCCTCGCGCCACCCCTCACTTGGGCGGCGCTTCGGCTTTCGGAGCCAGCGGAAGGAGCACCATGACGTGCTGGTCGGGGTGTGCCGGATCGAAGCGCACGTACGGTGCTCCGCTGACCGCATCGGGGGGAACGGCTTGCCGCAGCGCCGCGAGCCGCCTGGGTTCGAGTGCCGGAACTCCCACCACGAAGGTGGAAAGCCCCGGCCGCTCGGGCGTGAGCGGCCAGTCCTGCGCCAGCGTCGAGTCGAACGGCTCCCGGACTGGACCAAGCCGCAGGATGACCGCGATCGGCTCGAGCTGATCGGAGACCTCGAACGTCGCGAACGCATCGAGCTTCAGTGCGTGGGTCTGCAACTCGGCGCCTCGTTCTCGTGCGAGACGCGCGTGCTCCGCGCAGGCTTTTTCCCACGTCGTGCCCTGTGCGAGCGCGATGCGCTGCGTGCGCGTCTCGGGCAAATCGAGCGGACGCACTGCGCCTACCTCGACGGAGCGGCCGCCCACTCCGTCGCGCGTGTCGGGCGGGGTGAAGAACGAATCGATGAAGCGCGTGCCCGTCTCGAGGGAGTCGACCGTCTCGCTCCACACCAGCGCGCCTTCGTGCCACAACTCGAGACGTGTCGGCCAGGACTTCTCGACGGGTTGCTTGTCGGCCTGCCTGTCGACCTTCTTGTCGGTGTTTTTGTCAGGGGTGTGCTTCTCAGCGCCCTGCTCCGACTCACGCCACTCGATCGCGCGGTATTCGTCGCCGGGCTTCCCGCCTGCATCCGCGAACGAAAGACGGATCGGATTGCGCGCGTTCCCTTCGGCGAACGTCGCCGTCAGCGTGCCGAGGTCGTCGAGCTTCGTCTTGGCGCTCGAGTCCTTGCGCTGCCAGTCGAACCCCTCCGGCCACAAGAACAGGGCCTTGCGCATCTCGACTTGGACGAGCGACATGGCCCTCTCCTCGCCTTCGAGCGGACGCGAAAGTTGGGCTTCGGGATCGAGCGCCCAGACGGACGTCCCGAGGCGGAAGCGCATCTGTCGGCGCACTGCGGGCTCGGTGCCGACGCCGAGCCACCAACGCGCGCGGTCGGGGAACACGTACGTCGACTGCAGTCGATGGGGCACACCGGGCAACGCGGCGTAGGTCACCGTGGAACTGCAGTCGATCGACTTGATGCCGGCGACGGCGAGACGCGGAGCGATCTGCGATTTCGGCGCAGCGGGCGGGAGCTCTGGCTTCTGCAGCGCGCAGAAGAGGAACGGGATCAGGGCAAGCGCTCGGCCCACTTGGCCCATTCCTTCTCGTCGTGGCCGTAGTTCTTCTGCGCCATCTCGATGAGCGCGCGGTTCAGTGACGACTTCGCCGGCTCCTTGGCGAGGACCCAGGCCTTCACGAGCGCGCGCGCGGCGGGCCCCTTCGCGTGCGCGTCGTTGCTGCTCAGGAGCGTGAGCGAGCGCGCGGCGGCGGAGACGACGAGCGGTTCCGTGTCGAGCAGCAGGTCGATGATCGCCTGCTCCGAATCCGTGTCCGCGACGTTCGCCAGAATCAGCGTGCAGTGCACGCGCACTGCGGGAGAAGCGTCGTTCAGGTGCAGCCGAGCGGCGGGGGCGATGCAACCGTCCTTCGCGCCGGATGCCGTCAACGACATGAGCAAGAGCGAGGCTTGGGTGCGCACGCCATTGTCGTGGCTGTCGGCGAGCAGCGGGCACACGCGATCCGCCGGAGTGTCGGAGCGACCGAGGAGCCACAGCCCGTACAGCGCGTTCGAAACGACCTCGTCTTCCTTGTCGTCGAGCGCCGCGAGCAGCGGGCTCTGCGCTTCGACGTCGTGCGTGAAGCCCAGCGCCGCCGCCGCGACGATGCGGTTGTTGAGCGGACCGCTCTCGAGCTCCTGGATGATCTCACTGCGCCGCTGGTGCGCGACCGTCGTGATGTGCGTTTCCATCAACCTTCCGCGCGCCTTCTCTTCGTCGGACTTCGCGGCCAGGAAGTAGTTGTTCCACGCGCGGATGTCGTTGTTGAGGTCCGACAGGAGCTTGCCGATCGAGTCGAGCTTCTTTTCGCGTGCGACGAGATCGCCGATCGGCGTGATCTCGCGGTCGGGCTGCGGCGGGCCGCTCGAACCGGTGGACGCGCAGGCAGCGGCGCAGGCGATCAGGGTCACGGTGCAGACGAAGCGCGCCGCACCAGGCAGGCGGAAACGTCGCGTGGAAGAGCCGGAAGAGGAGATCATGCGGCGGTGGAACGACCCAGGACCGCGGATCTTCCGCGGACTGCCAAGGATGTCGAAAGTGCGAGTAGACTACTGCCTGCTCGCGAGCACGAGCAAACGGAGCCGGCAGGGCACCGAACCATGGGCATTCACATCCTCGACGCCATGTCGCGCGAGGGCTTCGAGGAGGTGGTCGCGATCCACGACCGCCGCTCGGGTCTACGCGCGTTCCTGGGCATCCACGACAGCAGCACCGGCTACGCGTTTGGCGGTATCCGGCGCTGGACGTATTTGGACGAGGATCAGGCGCTGCGCGATTGCCTGAGGCTCTCGCGCGCGATGACGTACAAGTGTGCTGTCGCGGGGCTCGACGCCGGCGGCGCGAAGATCGTCGTGCTCGATCGCCCCGACCTCGACGTGCCCGAGGCGTACCGCGCGATCGGCGACGTCGTCGAGAAGCTCGGCGGTCGCTTCTACACGGGGCCCGACATCGGAACCGGAGCGGACGAGCTCGCGTGCGTCTCGGAGCGCACGCGCTTCGTCACGGATCCCGGACCGCTCGGCCCCGGAGAGCTCGCGGAAGCCACAGCACACGGCGTCTTCTGCGGGATGGCGGCGGCGTTGCGGCACCTCGACGGCCAGGAGGACTGGCCCAAGCGAACCGTCGTCGTGCAGGGGCTCGGCGAAGTCGGGCGCGGGCTCGCGCGACGGCTGATCGAACGCGGCGCACGCGTGAAAGCAGCGGAGATCGACGCGGACCGCGCGCTTGCTGCGCATGCGGAGCTGGACATCGAACTCATCGATCCGTCGAGCGAGTTCGACGAGCGCTGCGACGTTTTCGCACCGTGCGCGTTGGGTGGAATCCTGCACGATCTGTCGATCACGCGGCTGCGCTGCCGCGTCGTTGCCGGTGGCGCGAACAACGTGCTCGCGCGCGGATTGCACGCCGACCGCCTGCACGAGCTCGGGATCCTTTACGCGCCGGATTTCGTGATCAACTCGGGTGCCCTGATCCGCGGGGCGCTCTTCCACCTCGAGGGCCGGCGGGAGCCGGTCGCGGCGATCGGGACGCGAATCGCGCAGTCGGTCGGGGGATTGTTCAAGCGCGCGGCCGCCCTCGGCCTACCGCCGGCGCGTTTGGCCGTCGAGGAAGCCGAACAGACGATCGCGGCGCGGTCCACGACGCACGATCGGGCGCCGGCCCCCGCACGGATTTGAGCTCGTCCCCGCTCGACGAATCCCTGCTCGACGAATCGAAAGTGCCCCCGAGGCGGGTTAGTTCCCGGCGCAAGGTCCTGGCCCCGGACCCTTCGTCCCGGCATCTTCATCGACGAGAGCGCACGTGAACCGACTCCTCCTCCCGCTGATCCTCGCCCTGACCTGCGCGGGGGCGACCACTGAAATGGTTCAGGCTCTCGGTGGTGAAAGCGGACCCTGTGTCGGCGATCCGTCCGTGATCGGCGGTGACAGCGCGATAGTCGAAGGTGACGAATCCCCCGATGGGTATTTGCGCATCGATCGTGGCGAAGGCTTGATGCCGCTCTACGTCCCGCGCAACGAGGACCTGCAGTTCGACGTCGAGCTCGACATCGGCATCAGCGACGTCGACGTGGGTGACGTCGAACTCACGTCCGGCGTCGATCCGTACCGTACCGGTCTTCCGCCGGCGGGCACGACGGTGAAGGCGGCGTCGCGTCCGCAAGAGCGCGGCTGGATGAAGAGCGTGGCTAAGGGAAGCTACCTCTCGTACCAGCTCGAGCACGAGCTCAAGACGCGTCTGTTGCCGCAGGCGTATCCGATGATCTTCTACACGGACTCACAAAGAGGCTCCGAGAACCGCAACCGCGAGCTGAAGATCGGCGTGCGCGAGGGGGACACCGTCGTCGATTTTCGCTCCGACACCCACTGCGGAGGCTGCAACAACAAGGAGCACTTCGTCGAGGGCAAGTGGGCCTGGAGCAAGGACGAGCACTGCAAGAAGTGCAAGAAGCTCGAGCACCGCGTGTGGCAGGCTCCCGTGTCGCGCACCGTTCCGCAGGGCACGGTCGACATGCTCAGCGCGGTGTACCTGGCGCGCACGCTGGTGCGCGAGGGAATCCCCGACGCGACGTTTCCCGTGGTGGACCAGCAGAAGATCTGGGAAGTGCACCTCACACGCGGTAAGCGCAGGCGCATCGAGACCGACATGGGAATGTATGATTGCCAAGAGGTCCAGCTTGCGACGAAGTTCGTGGCCCAGGACGGGGACAAGAAAGAAGACTCCAAGTCGCACCAGTTCGAGGGCCTGTTCGGCATCAAGGGCTCGATCCATATCTGGCTGGAAGCGCGCACCGGCGTCCCGGTGATGATCGAAGGCGAGCTGCCCGTGCCGCTGCCCTTCGTCGACCACCTCGACGTGCGCGTGCGCCTCAAGAGCGCCAAGGGCGTGCCGCCGGAGTTCACGCCGGTCGAGTGAGCCCACGCGGGGGCCGCGTGCGCGGACGATTCGATTCGGATTCCCGATCGCTCTACACTCGGGCGCACGGTCCACTCGGAGGTGATGCGCGGCACGTCCGCGACGCTCCCCCGACCGCCGGTGCATGACGTCGAACGAGTTCCTTTCATCGAGTCCCGACAGTGGGCCGGACGCTCGATTGGCTCGCCGGTGGCGCGGGCTCTTCCTGCTGCTGTTCGCCCTCGGATCGTGCGCAGCGTTGTTCGGTCGATCCCTGTGGACCCCCGACGAGCCGCGCGTCGCCGAGATCGGCCGCGCGATGTTCGAGAGCGGGGACTACCTGGTTCCGAGACTGGCGGACGAGCCCTTCCTCGAGAAACCGCCCCTGTACTGGTGGGTGATGACGGCGAGCTACCGCGCGTTCGGCGTGTCGGTCGCTTCAGCCAGGCTCCCCAGCGTCAGCTTCGCGCTGCTCACGCTGGTGCTCGTCTACGACATGGCCCGGCGCATCGCCGGACGTCGCGCCGGGCTGCTTGCAGCGTGCGTGCTCCTCTCGACGGTCAACTTCGAGAACATGTTCCGCGTCGTCACCGATCCGGCGCTCGCGTTCTTCGTGACGCTCGGATACTGGGCGTTCCTGCATGCGGCGTTTCCCGATGCCGACCCCACGAAACCTCGCAGGACCCAGACCTGGCTCCTCTGGGTGCATGTGGCAGGAGGACTGGCCTTCTTGAGCAAGGGGATCGTGGGCGTGGGGCTGCTGTACGGCCCGACTTTCGTCTACATCGTGGCGGCGCGCCGGTGGTCGCTCTTGTTCGCGCGCGTGAACCTGCTCGGTCTGATCGTCCTCACGCTCGCGTGCGCCGCATGGCCGTTTCTTCTCTACCAGCGCGGGGGCAACGAACTGCTCGACGGGTTCCTGGTCGACAACGTGCTCAATCGCTTCCTGAGCCACGGTCCGTCCGTCGGCCAGGGCGGCCACAAGCACGCGCCGTACTACTACTTGCTGAACGCTCCGCCCGAGTTGCTGCCGTGGCTCTTCGCGTTGCCCGGCGTGTACTGGCTCGTGCTCCGCGAGCGACGACGCACCGATGTGCAGGATCGAGGCCTGACGTTCATGGCCGGCGCGCTGCCGGTAGCGCTGCTGCTGCTGTCGATCCCCGGCACGAAGCGCACGCTCTACATGCTGCCCGTGTTGTCCGCGCTCGCCGTTCCCGTGGGAGTGTGGTTGGCACGCGAGGATCGCAGCGACGAAGCGTGGAGCACGATTCCGCGGCGCGTGCTTCTTTGGTTCACGATCCTCGCCGCCGGATTGATCACGATCGTCGGGCTGATTTTCCTGGCCGCGAACTTCGGCGTGCACGTCGCGTCGACCGTCGACGACATCGCGCGTGGATCGCCTGCAGCTCCGTGGCTGGCCGGCTCGCTTGCTCTCGTGGGTGCTTGCGTGAGCGTGTTCCTCTTGAAGCGTGCGCGTCTTCACGTTGCAACAGGCGGAGCGATCGCAGCGAGCTGGTGCGTGCTGTGGCTGAGCGTGCAGTCGTGCGCGTTCCCGCTGCTCGAGCCCGCCAAGGACCTGCAACCTTTCGTGCGCGAGCTCGCGGCGACTGGAGCGTTCGATGCGCCGCTCGTCGGCTTCGAGTTCGACGAAACCACGCCGAGCATCCTGGCGTTCTACGGTGGACACGACGTGAAAGGGTTTCGCACTCCCGAGCGGTTGTCCGAATGGTTCGTCGAGCATCCCCAGTCCTGGCTGCTCATGTTGGATGGCTCACGAGACAGGCTGCCGCGCGACCTGGAGGAGCGGCTGATCGTCATCCGCCGCTGGAAGTTGACCGATCATCGAGAATACGTGCTGGCGCGCTGCGAGCTGCCAGCGGCCAAAGGGCGCTGATCCGTGGGCTGCAACTCGATTCGTTCGCTTCTCGTCATGCAATCGTCATTGTCATGGGCCGAAACGCGGTCGCAGTGCGCTTGACGCTGCTGGGGGATCCAAGCGACGATGAGCGCACTTCGGCGGCTTGGGCGTGCCCATGTACGCAATCCTTCCTGAGAACGAATGACCGGCCAACCCTTCCTCCCGTTTTCGCGTCCATCGCTGGGAGAGGCGGAAATCGGCGCAGTCGCGGACGTCCTGCGCTCGGGCTGGATCACGACCGGCCCGCGCTGTGCGCAGCTCGAAGCGCGCACCAATGAGCTGACGGGAGCCAAGCATTCCGTGGCGGTGACATCCGCCACCGCCGGCATGCACATCGCTTTCGTCGCGCACGGGATCGGACCGGGTGACGAGGTGATCACGCCGTCGATGACGTGGGTCTCGACGGTGAACCTGATCATGCTGCTGGGCGCCACGCCGGTGTTCGCGGACATCGACCGCGACACGCTGATGGTCACGCCCGAGTCGGTAGCGGCCGTGATCACGGAGAGGACCAAGCTGATCGTGCCGGTGCACTACGCCGGCGCTCCGCTCGACCTTGCTCCGTTGCGCGCGCTCGCGGCATCGCGAGGCATCCCGATCCTCGAGGACGCCGCGCACGCCATCGGCACGCGCTACCGCGAAGAGATGGTCGGCAAGTCGGGCACGGCGATCTTCTCGTTGCATCCGATCAAGAACGTCACGTCGGGCGAAGGCGGCATCGTCAGCACCGACGACGCCGAGTTCGCCGAGCGCCTGCGTCGATTGCGGTTCCACGGTCTGGGGTCGGACACGTACGGACGCGAGGCTCACGGTCGCGCTCCGCAGAGCGAAGTGATCGAGCCGGGCTTCAAGTACAACATGCCCGACATGAACGCCGTGCTCGGCCTCGTGCAGATGGGACGCCTGGAGGAGTTCATCGAGCGCCGTGCGCACCTCGCCGCGCTGTACGACGCTGCGTTCGCCGGCATGGACGGCGTGTTCCCGTTGAAGAGACCGAGTTGGCCCGGGCGTCACGCCTGGCACCTGTACATCGTGCGCGTCGATCCCGATCGCGCGGGCATCGACCGTGCGGGTTTCATGGGTGCGCTGAAGGAGCTTGGCATCGGCACCGGCATCCACTTCCGCGCCGTTCACGAGCACCGCTACTACCGCGAGCGCAAGGATCCCCTGCGCGTGCCGCTGCCGAACACGGAGTGGAACAGCGCGCGCCTCGTGTCGCTGCCCTTGGTCCCCGACATGGAGGACAAGGACGTGCGGCGCGTAGTCGACGCGATCCACGAGGTGCTGCCGTGAAGTCGATGGTCTCGCTCGTGATCCCGGTGTTCAACGAGGAGGCGAGCATCGACGAGCTCGTCGAGCGCTGCATCGCGGTCGCCGAGCAGATGGACCGGCCGTACGAGATCGTCCTGGTCGACGACGGCAGCTCGGACGCTTCGCGCGAAAAGATCGAAGCGAAGGCGCGCCAGCACGGCGGCCGCGTCAAGGGCGTCTTCCTCAACCGCAACTACGGCCAGCACAACGCCGTGATCGCGGGTCTGGCGAACACCGCGGGCGGGCTGATCGTGACGCTCGACGCGGACCTCCAGAACCCGCCCGAGGAAATCCCGCGGCTCGTCGCCGCGGCCGATCAGGGCTTCGACGTGGTCGGCACGGTGCGCAGGAACCGGCAGGACTCCGCGTTCCGACGCGTTGCGTCGCACATGATCAACATCATGGTCAAGAAGTCGACCGGCGTGATGATGCACGACTACGGCTGCATGTTGCGCGCGTACGACCGCCGGGTCGTGGACGCGATCCTCTCGTGCAGCGAGCGTAGCACGTTCGTGCCCGTGCTCGCGAACGGCTTCGCGCGCCGCACGACCGAGATCGACGTGGACCACGCGCAGCGCAAGGCCGGCACGTCGAAGTACGGGATCATGAACCTGATCAACCTGATGTTCGACCTGATGACGACCATGACCACCGCGCCGCTGCGGATGCTGAGCATCGCCGGCGTGTTCATGTCGGCAGCCGGCATCGGGTTCGGAGCCTTGCTGATCATCATGCGCCTGATCAAGGGACCCGATTGGGCCGCCGGCGGCGTGTTCACGCTGCTCGGCATCGCGTTCTTTTTCCTTGGCGCGCAGTTCGTCGCGATGGGACTCCTGGGCGAGTACCTCGGCCGCATCCAGATCGACGTGCGCGCGCGTCCGCGCTACCTCGTCGATCGCACCGTGGGGGACACGGGCACGCTTCTCTCCTGGCAACCCGACCTGCAATCCAAAGCTGAGCTCGAATCCAGCCTGCACGGCACATCATGAAAGCCATCGTCTTCGCCTACCACGACATCGGGGTCACCGGCCTGCAGGCCCTCGAGCGCAACGGCTACGAGATCGCCGCGGTCTTCACGCACGCGGACGATCCCGGCGAGGCCATCTGGTTCGCATCGGTGGCCGAGTACGCAGCGGGACGCAACATCCCCGTGTACGCGCCGGAAGACGTGAACCATCCGCTGTGGGTGGAGCGCATCCGCGCGATGGGCGCCGACGTGTTCTTCTCCTTCTACTACCGCAAGCTGCTCTCGCAAAAGCTGCTCGCGCTCCCCAAGGTCGCGGCGTTCAACCTGCACGGCTCGCTGCTGCCGCGGTTCCGGGGTCGCGCACCGATCAACTGGGCGCTGGTGGAAGGCGAGACCGAAACGGGCGTGACGCTGCACCACATGACGAGCAAGCCCGATCGGGGCGACATCGTCGGGCAGCGCGCGTTCGCGATCCTGGACGAGGACGATGCCCGTTCGTTGATGCGCAAGGCGAACAGCGCGGCGGTCGAGCTGCTCGACGAGTTGCTGCCGAAGATCGAGGCGGGGACGGCTCCGCGCGTTCCACAGGACCAGTCCAAAGCCAGCTACTACGGCGGCCGCAAGCCGGCTGACGGCAAGATCGACTGGACCCGCAGCGCCACCGAAGTGCGCAACCTCGTGCGCGCGGTGACGCGGCCTTATCCGGGCGCCTTCACGCACTCGGGCGGGCGCAAGGTGATGATCTGGGAAGCCGCAGTCGTCCCGGGTCGCGCGGATGCCGCGCCCGGCACCGTCCTCGGCGTCGATCCCTTGATCGTGTCGTGTGGCGACCAAGCGCTGCGGGTCGATTTCGGACAAGTCGAAGGGGGCGTCCATCTGGGCGGCGTGCAGCTCGCGTCCGACCTGAACTTCGTTGCCGGCATGCAGCTCGGCGAGACGAAGAGTCGGGCCCGCGTGGAGCACAAGAAATCGATCCTGATCCTGGGCATCAACGGGTTCATCGGTCGCGCGCTGAGCGAACGTCTGCTCCAAGGTGGACGTTTCGAAGTCCACGGGATGGAC
>JBBQNP010000101.1:0-15973 GCA_038330085.1 Planctomycetota bacterium
GTTGATGGCGAACGTCGACACGATCGGATCGACGACGAGCGGGAGCTGTGCGCGTGCGAGCGAGTCCGCATCGAGCCGCAGCTCGATCGTGCGTCCGGTGCACGTGCTCGTCATCGCGAACTGCTGACCCCGCGCGTCGACGGCCGTTGCACTGCCGTAGTCGACACGCCCGAGCTCGTTGGCGAAGGAGATGGAGCCTTGTCCGACGACGGGTTCGAGATCGGTGGTCACGTCGATGCTGAGCACGAGGTCACCGCTCTCGGGCAACGACGCGAAGACGAACTGCTGCTCGGCGCCCTCCAGGCTCAGGTTCCAGCGCTCGATCACCCCGCCGCGATCGATCACGACCGAGTCACCCTCCAACACGGGTGTCGCTGTCGCGCAGAGAAGATCTTGCGCGCCGAGATGCACCGCGCGCGTCGTGAACACGACCGGGTAGTTCGTGGGCGCCGCGGATCCGAAGAAAGGCACGTACGTCGCGCCTTCGGGTCCGAAGCTGGCCTTGTACCGGCGACCGCGAGCCCAGACCTTCCCCTCTTCCGTGGTCATCGTGAGCACGCGCGCGAGCGGAGCATGTGTAGTGCTTGTCACGTTCGCCACGTTCGCTCCTGCGCGAACGTTCAGAGCCGATCCCGATTTGCGCGCGTCGAGCTCTCGCGCAGTGTGCGAGCCGACAAGAGGCGGCATCGAGATCTCAGGCAAGGCCGGGGGAGGAGTCTTCACGTCTTCCACCGCCGGCAACGGAGTGCTTGGCCTACGCACTTCGCTCTGCGCAGTTGCGCGAGCTTGCGTCGTCGAAGCGAGGACGGACACGATCGACAGGATGGCGAGGATCTTCACCTAGGTTCTCCAGTGCTCAGGAAGAGGTGTCTCGAGTGCACCGGACCGGCGCGATCACGCGATCGTCGCCGGTCCAGCCACCCTCGAAGGCGCCGGACCGTCTGTCCGACTGCCACGTTCCGCGTTTTTCAGGGCGCCCACACGACGCGCAACCCGTTCGTCAGGTTGAACGGCGACGCGGTGCAGTACGGTCCGGCGTTGCGATACCAGAGCTGGTAGAAGGTCTCTCCACCCGCTGCCGGCAGCAGGCCCGACACGGAGATGTGCGGGTCGCCGGCTTCGGGGTACTGCGACGATCCGTTCGGGCTGGACTTCGCGCCGATGCGCCGGATCTGCGTCGCGATGCAGCGGATGCCGTCGCCGAACACCGCTCCGTAGTATCCGCCGGGAGGAGGCAAGCCCTGGAAGTACAGCGCCGTTCCGCCGTGCGGCATGCCGCTCGCCTGGAGCACGAACGTGTCGGCGCTGATCTGCGGGTTGCCGCTCGAGGTCAGGTTCGCGCCGTTGGGATCGAACGAGTTCGCGCAACCGTTGCCTGGGCCACCCACGTTGCCGCACGGACAACCCGTCGCCGTGCCGTCACCGAAGCAGAATGCTTCGGTGAACCCGCCCTCGCAGCCGTCGAAGAAGGCGGCGTTCACTTGCGACAGATACGTCGGGTTGTCGCGCGTGTCCCACCCGATGAGGAAGTGGCGTCGCGCGCCACCGCCGCTGTACGCCGAAGTGATGCAGGCGTGGCGCTCGGCATCGGGCGTCGAGGCGATGACGCCCCCCTCGCACACATACGGGTAGTCGCCTGCGTACACCAGGTCCGCAGCCACCAGGTCGTAGTCCTCCATGCCGTTCGGATCGCTCTGCATGTACACGGCGGTGAAGTGGAGTCCGTCGCTGTCGACGCAGGGGTTCAACTGGTCCAGGTGGAACGTCGAGTCATCCACGTAGTTGGGGATGTTGGTCCCGACCTGGAACGCTGTGCCGATCATCACGACCCCATCGATGTCGATGTCGCCGAAGGGGTTGTCGGATTCGTACACGACCATGTACGGCCGCGTGACTCCGTCTCCGTCGAGCAGCGAGGACACGCGCGGATGGTTTGTCACATCGCCGGTTGCGTCGATGGGGAACGTGTTGTGCGTGGCGGACCCGTCCCAGTGACGCTGCGCCCCGAACACCTGGTTGTGTCCGACGCCGCTCGTGTAGCGCTGCCACACGATCGTCCATTCCTGCGTGGCGAAGGGTGGGTTGCCGTCGCACTTGGAAATCGACGGAGCGGTGTCGAGGGTGAAGGACGAGTTGTCGATCAGGATGGGTCCAGAGCCTGCCAGCGAACCGTCGATCAGGACCATGCGACCGTGCACGTCGTGGTCGTTGGTGGTGTAGTAGCGCTCCCACACGACGAAGAAGTACGTCGGCCCGACCAGCGCCGGATCCCCGCCGACGTCCGGAGCGGCCTTGTCGAAGCCGTCGGCTCCGGCGATGACGAATTGGCCGCTCATGTTCGCGGTTGCGGCGTCGAAGATACGACCGTGGATCTGGCGCAGGCTCCCGGGCGCTCCCACTGCGGCGACGCACAGGAACGTGTCGACCAGCGCGTTGTTCGCGACGCGCGGCGCCGACCAGTAGTCGAAGCCAAAATCGATGTAGTGGCCGTCGACGTACGAGCCCGCGCTGTCGTGCATCTCGGCGAAAACGTCGTGGTCGGTGGCCGAGTACGCCTCCTCGTAGACAACGATGTAGCGGTCGTGCGCCGCGTCGTACGCGACGTCGGGCCTGTAGCCGTCGATCTGCGGGTTAAGCAGCGTGAATGTCGAAATCAGAGGATCGACCACGAGCGGAAGGACCACGTGCTCCAGGTCCTGGAGTCCGAGGTGCAGCTCGATCGAGCCGTCCGCGAAAGAGCTCGTCATCGGGAAGCGTGCTCCACGCGCGTCGACTGCGACCGCGGCGCCGTAGTCGACACGACCGAGCTCGTTCGAGAAGGCGATCGCACCTGATTCGGCCGAGGGCTCGAGGTCGGACTGTGTGTCGATCCGGATCACGAGATCGCCGGGCGCCGGCAGTGCGTCGAACACGAACTGCTGCTCGAGACCGTCGAGCTGCATCTGCCAGCGTTCGACGAAGCCTTCATGAGCGAACGCGATCGACCCGTCGTTCTTGACCGCTGCCGTCTTGCCGCAATCGAGGTGCACGCTGCCGATGCTCACCGCACTCGTCGTGAAGCGGACGGGATGGTTCGCGGGCGCCTGGGAGCCGAAGAAGGGCACGTACGTCGCGCCCTCGGTGTCGAAGCTCGCCTTGTAGGTACGTCCGCGCGCCCAGATCGTGCCGTCGGCGGTCGTGTCCAAGTAAACATGGTCGATGACGTGATGTGGGATCAGGTCCGTGCTCGCCGTCGCAGGCGGGCTCACCTTGGTCCGCGCGCTCGGCGCTCGTGTCGGCTCGTCCATGCGCAGGCTCCCTTCCGCGGAAAACGGCGGCTCGGGCGTCTTGATGTCCGCTTCGTCCGGCACAGCGCGGGGCGTCTTGACCGTGCTCGTCTGTTGAGCGGAAGCGAGCGCGCCCGTGGACGTCAAGGCCAACAGGAGCAGCGTGGTGGTCGTGGGGTTTCTCACGGAGGACTCTCCGATCATGTGTCTTCGAAATGGGGGTCGAACACCGGGACGGGGATTGACCCCGCCGCGGACCAGGGGAGTGGGCGTCGACGCGCCATGCGGACTGCCACGATTCGCAGAAATACGGTGCCAGTTGTCCACGGCGCCTTCTGCGCGTCCCCAACGCATGAAACCGTCTCGCTTCCGTGCGAGTTCCCATCCAGTCCCGGCGCGCTCAGAACCTCTGGCGCTCAGCCGTACACCGGACTAGAAGCCCATCCAGTCGGCGGTGATCACGGGAGCGCTGCCAAGTTCCGCAAGTGCGACAGCGCCGCCAGGAAACGCGAGCAGCTCGACCGGTCGAGGGTCTCGCGCGTGCGGCACGCGCAGCGACAGCGCTGTTCCGATCCGACGGTTCGTGTTGAGGTACACGAGACGACCCGCTCCGCAGCGACCCGCAGCTTGCACGAGCAGGTCCATGCGCTCATCGAGCACGTCAGGCCAGGCGTCGACGAGGATCGTGAACGTCAGGCCCTTGAAGCGGTGCGTGCCCAACGCGAGCACGATCTCCTCGTTGCCTTCGCGTCGGCGCATCCACACGAAGCGATAGCGCGCATCGGCTTCGGCGTGCAGCGTGCGCCAGCGAAAGTACGCGCGGTCGCGCACGAAGGCACCCCTGCGCGGTTCTCTATCTGCTTTGTCCTGCAAAGTGAGCCGCAGGGCCGCTGCGTCGACGCGCAACACGTCCCAGGTCGTTCCGTCGCGCGCACGCAGTCGCTGCGTCGATCCCATGCGCAGCGGTGCGGGGCAAGCGATCCACGTAGGCGCGCGTCCAGTGCTCTGATATCCGTGCTGCACGAGCACGCCGAACGAGCGCGGGTTGGGGTAGCCGTACACGAACGCTCGGTCGCGCTTGGACAAGGGCTCGGTGATCGACGCGAGCATTCCGCGCCCGACGCCTTGTCGTTGTGCCGACGCGTCGACGACGAAGCAGCCGATCTGCCAGCCGATCGCCTCTGTCCCGTCGCTCTTCGCGAAGCGTCCGGGGATCGCGCTGACATGACCGACAACGCGATCCTCGTTGCGCGCGAACGTTACCATCGCGCGCCCCGCCGGGTTGGCGTCGCCGTGGAAGTGCGCGACGAGCTCCGGTGAATCGGTCGGCCGCGCACCCTCGGGCGCGAGTGAGAAGGCGCTCGCCGCCAAGTCGACGTACGCGCGCGCGTCGTCGGGCTCGAACGGTCGCGTCGTGTAGTTCAGCATGCGGCCAGGAATCGGTAGTCGACCAGTTGCACACCGCGTGCATCCAACTCGGCGCGCACGCGCGGCGACACGACGGTTTCGAACTCGACGCGACGCCGAGCGGGACCGTGATCCGCGTCTGGATCGCCCTCCCCCGAGCCGTCACCGGGATGGACCATCAGCTCAGCGACGCTGCCCGGCTCGAGCGTCTCGATCACGCGCACGAGCCAGCGCTCGTCGATCTCACCCGATCGCGCGAGGCCCACGAATCGGGCCGGCGTGCGCAGAGCATGATCGATGCCGCGGATCGCGACGCGGCTGCTCGACGAGATCATCACCGACACGGGCCAGCGCGACAGCGGCGCACCACGCAGGTCTTCGAGCGAATCCATCTCTGGCTTGCGCGCGCACGGGATGCCGAAGCGCGCGCCGAGAGCATGCACGATCCGCGCGAGCGCCGGCAATGCGTGCAGGTGACAGTGGCTGTCGAGGTGCGTCGGTTGGATGCCCGCGGCGAGGACGCGTTCGATCTGGCCTGAGTACTCCGCTTCGGCCTGCTCGAGCGGAATGCGACCGAGCAACAGCGCGCGCACGACCTGACCGAGCGGTTTCAGCCGGCCGTCGTCACCGACGAGATCCGGTATCGCATCGCGCGCGAGCACGGGACGCAGCTCGTGCAACGCGAGGTGCACACCGACGCCCAACCTCGGTCGAGCCAGCGCGCCGGCGACGGCCTCGTCGAACGCCGAACCCCCGGCCATCAAGCTCGTGCTCGTCACGATGCCGCGGTCGTGACCTTCGAAGATGGCGCGGTTCACGCCGGTCTCGAAGCCCAGGTCGTCCGCGTTGACGATCAAGTAGGGCGTGCGCGGGTCGAGGACGGCCATCCGTCCTTCATCCTATCCCGCGCGCAGCCCGCTCGACTCGCCGAACACGCTCACCGCCGCGGATAGACGCCGCGCAATCGGTTCCACAGGATCGTGCCGATCTCGCGCAGGACGGTGAAGTACGTGCTCAACCGGACCGTGCCGCCGATGCGGTGCTCGCAGCGGATCGGCACCTCGACCACCGTGTGGTGGAGCCGGCGCGCGAGGAAGAGCACCTCGAAATCGAACCCGAACCCGTCGATGCGTTGCGCGCGGAAGAGCTCTTGCGCGACGTCGGTGCGGAACAACTTGAAACCGCACTGTGTGTCGTGGAATCCGCCGACGACGAAGAGGGCGATCAGCTTCTGGCCGATGCTGCCCAGGAAACGGCGCACGCCCGGGTACTTCACGTCGCTGCCCGGCGCGCGCTTGCTGCCGATCACGATCGGCGCGTTGTCGGCGTAGGGCGCGAGCACCTCGACGTCCTCGATCGGGATCGACATGTCGGCGTCGGCGAAGAGCAGCCACGTCGTACGCACGTCCATCACGCCCGCGCGGATCGCAGCGCCCTTGCCGCGGTTCACGCGCTGCCGCAAGACGCGCACGCGACCGGCGTAGTCGCGCTCGACGAGGTCCGCGGTCCCGTCGGTGCTCGCGTCGTCGACGACGACCACCTCGAAGCGCTCGTAGCGTCCCGGCCCGTACGCCAGGAGCTTCTGCAGCGTGCTCTCGATCCTGAGCGCTTCGTTGTACGCGGGAACGACGATGGTGATGTCGCGGATCAGGCTGGGCTCCAAAGCGAGGCGGCTACCTTATGTCGGCCACTTCGCACCGGCAACCTGCGCTGACAGGCCCACGAATGCGCCCGGCGCCCATCGCATCGGCACGGGTTCGTGCGCGTCGCAGCGCCCAAGGACGATTCTTCAGGTGGATGAGCCCGCGACGGCACCCTCATCACGTGGCCTCCTCCGTCATGCTCGGGCCGTGAAGGTCGTCCACGATCCGGACGCGAAATCCTGCACGCGGACGAGCGTGGTCCAAGGCGAAGCGGTGATCGTCATTTGGAGCGGCTTGGGCCCACACGAACCGGGTCCGGTGCACTCTGGAACTGGGCACGACGCTTGATTTGGCGGACAGAAACGCCTCCTCAGCACCACTCCTCCTCGAACGAGAGATCCCATGAAGTCATTTCCGTTTTCGTGCACGTTGTCTGCGTGCGCTGCCCTGTTCCTCCTCGCCGACGTCGCCGGCGCACAAGCGTGGACGCGGCAGAGTCCCCTTCCCGGCGGACCCGGTGAGCAGGCAGCGTTCAGCGCGACGCGCGCGTACACCGTCGGTTCCGGACAGCAACCGCTCGAGTCCAGCGACGGTGGTTGGAGCTGGCACAAGCTGACGCTCGGCAACGGAGGCTTCGATGCGGTCACCTTCGTCGACGGAGTGCACGGCTTCTTGTTCGGCAACCACACGACGCTCGGTCAGGGTGCGTATCGCACCGCAGATGGCGGAGCGACCTGGACCGAGATGCCCAACGTGCCCTACGGGACCTACTACAGGGCGCAGTTCGTGTCGCCGACGCACGGCTGGATCGCGGGGAACACGGTCTTGGCCGAGACGTTCGACGCGGGCGACACGTGGTCGCTCGTCAACGTGCCGCAGCCATTCCAAGCCCGCTTCGCATTCCGCGACGCGCAGGTCGGATTGCTGGGCACGGGCAACGGCATGTTCCGCACGACGAACGGCGGCGCGAGCTGGACACAGGTCGCGAGCTTCTTGCCCAACACGATCCAGTTTCTGACGCCGAGCACGGTTCTCGTGTCGTTGCCTTCGCAATCGAGCACCGCGGATTTCATGCGCTCGACGGATGCGGGCCAGACGTGGACGCCGATCGACGTCCCCGGCGTCGCGCTGGGAAATCCCGTGGTCGCCTCGCCCACCACGATCCTCGCCAACGCGGTCGGCTTCGCGCGCAGCGACCTCTATCGCTCGACCGACGGCGGGGTCACTTGGAACATGAGCACGCGCGGCACGTGGTGGCAGCACCAAGCGGGTGCGTTCCTCGACGCGAACAACGGGATCGAGACGGTCTACGGCGGTCAGATCTTCCGGACGCAGGACGCCGGGCTGACGTGGCATCAGGTGTCGAGCGGCATGACCTCGGAGTCGATGCAGGACATCGCGATGTTCGACAGCTCGCGCGGCGTTGCGGTGGGTCTCAACGGCACCGTGTTCGTCACCCAAAACGGCGGGACGAGCTGGCGCGCGGATCGGCCGGGCTTCGAGTTCTCGCACGGCGACACGTTGCAGGGCGTGAGCGTGCTCCAACCTTCGTTCGTGTTCGCGGCCGGACAATACGGCACGTTGATCAAGTCCTTCGACGCGGGCGCAACGTGGCAAGGCGTCGCCGCTCCGGGTGCCGGCATGGGCGACTACTACACGACGAAGTTCGTGACGCCGGACGAAGGCTGGATCGCCGGTGGATTCCGCGCGATCTACCACACCGTCGACGGCGGGCAGACGTGGACGCAGCAGTACGTCGTGACCGGCAGTGGTGAAGCGATCTACCGCATCGACTTCACCGACGCGCTCCACGGTTGGGCGGTCGGAACGTTCGGCGGCGTGCTCATCACGAACGACGGAGGTCTGCACTGGAACATGCACTCGTTCGCGAACTTCCCGTTCGGTCGCGAGATCGACATGGTCGACGATCAGGTCGGTTGGTTCGCGAGCCGACAGAGCTTCATCGCTCGCACCGCGGACGGCGGCTCGACGTGGACGCAGCAGACGATCCCGGCTGATCCGCAAAACCCCGAGCAGTTCGTGTTCGCGCTCTCGGCCGTCAGCCGCACCGAGTGTTGGGCCGCGACGTTCGGCGGACGCGTCTACCACACGACCGATTCAGGCGCGTCGTGGCTCACCGTCGACAGCGGCTTCCATGGTCCGTACGACTCGTGGAACTCGATGGTCGCAGACACCGACGGCAACGTCTGGTTGGCGGGCGAGGCAGGCTCGATGGTCCGGCGTCTGGGTACGCCGGCCGAAACGGGTGCCGGATACTGCTTCGGCGACGGATCGGGGAGCGCGTGCCCGTGCGGCAACGAAGTGGCGGCCGGCTCGCGAGCAGGTTGCTCGAGCTCGCTCGGCCTCGGTGCTGCATTGATGGCGCGAGGTCAACCGTCGCTCGGCGCCGACACGTTCGCGCTCGACGTCTCGGGCGTTCAGTCCGGTGCACCGGCTCTCTTCTTCCAAGGTGACGTGCGCATCGCCGGTGGATCGGGCAGCGCGTTCGGCGACGGACTGCGCTGCGTCGGCGGCAACATCCATCGGTTGGGCGTGCGCTTCGCGAGCGGTGGCAGCGCGTCGCTGGGTGGCAGCGGTTCGCCGAGCATCGCCCAGACCGGGAACATCACTTCGGCCGGAGTGCGCGACTACCAGGTGTGGTACCGCAACGCCGCCGCGTACTGCACGCCCTCGACCTTCAACCTCACGAACGGAGTCGAAGTGCTCTGGATTCCCTGACACGCGCGGGGTGCGTCGGCGTCCGAAGCGAGACACCGACTCGTGAACGTGCGCGCGGGACCGTCGACAAAGATGCCGTCGGTCCCAGCGCATTTCGGCGTACGACAAGGGGTCAGGCCGAGGTCATCGAGGACTGCGCGTCCATGAACAGCAGCACCTCGCGGGCCGCCCGCACGGGATCGGTCGCGTCGACGCGCAGTGCGTGCTCGCGGCCCTTCTCGCCGTGCGCGTAGAGCGGATCGTAGTAGCGGTCGAGCAGGAGCTCGACGAGCTCCCTTGTCTGTCCGGCATCGAGCATCGAAACGAGCGACGGCGCATCGGCCGCGCGCGTCATGCGTTGCTCGACCTGCGGCAGCCGTTCGCGCAACTCGGCGCAGCTCTTCTCGTCAGCCAAGTAGTCGTCGCACAGCACTGCGACGCGGCGCTCGACGCTCGTCTCGAGCAACACGTTCGTGCCCTGCGAGAGCGCATCCCAGACGCTCGGCGCCAGGACGACGTCGCCGACCTTGCGGCTTTCGCCCTCGACGATCATCGCGCCCGCGAAACCGTCCGCGAGGCGCGCGCACAAGCGGCTCTCGAACATCTTCTGCGTGCACGGTTCGAGTCCGACCATGCCGAGCAGCGAGCTGCGGTGTCCGGCGAGACCTTCGAGGTCGAGCGTCGCTCGCGGACGCAAGCGCTCGATCTCACGCAGGACGAGCGTCTTGCCTACGCCGGTGAGGCCGCGCAGCACGATCGTGCGCGGGAACGTCGCGCGCGCGATCTCCTCGTTGACCCACGCTCGGTAGCCCTTGTACCCACCGTCGAGCAGTGCTGCGCGGTCGAGACCGAGCGCACGCACGAGCGCGAGCGCGCTCCGCGAACGCAGTCCGCCGCGCCAGCAGTGCAGCACGATCGGATCGTCGGGGACCGGAGCCGGTTGCATCGTCATCAGGTCCGACGACAAGCGCTCGAATCCGCCCGACGTCATCGCGACGACGCGCTCCTCGACGTCGGCGACGTCCGGCTCCCATCCGACGTTGCGCGCGATGTCACCGACCAGCGTGCGGATCTTCGCGCGCACGATCTCTCGCGCGCGGTCGAACGCGGCTTCGGGGGAAACCTGCCGGTAGAGCGTGCCCACGAGCGCGCGCTGCACGTCGTCGAACAGCGGCACGTTCACGGCGCCCGGCACGTGGTCCTCGGCGAACTCCGCGGGGCTGCGCAGGTCGATGACGCGCCGGCCAGCCCCGAGCTGCATCAGCGCGCGCGCATCGATCACGGGGATCGAGATCGAGAGCCCGCCCGTCTCCGATCCTGTCTCCACCAAACTCAGCCCCATCGAGGCCGACGAGTCTACGCTTTCAGTCGCGGTGCGGGGGGGCTTGCGGCGCAGCGGCGGCGCGTGCCTGCTGCAGCGGGCGCACGACGAGCTCGCGCAGGCTGCGCACGAACGCTCCCTCGCTCAGGCGCGCGAGTTCGTTGATCTTGTCGTCCGTCAGGAGGTGGCGCGCACGCAAGACGGCGATGATGCGCTCGCGCCGAAGCTGGAAGATCGTCAACCGCCGTTCGCCCGGGGAGAGGTGCGCGAGGTCGAGCACTTCGTCCTGTCTCGGTCGCATGGCCTGACCCAGCTCGTGCAGCGCCTGACCCTCGACGCCGCCGTTCCGTTCCGTTTCGCGCTCGCGACGCCAGCGCTGCATGCGGTCGAAGAACTGGGCCGGCGGCAGCGTTTGCCACTCGTCCCATTGCGCCTGCGTCAGGCCCTCGGGCAGACCGAACTGCTGTGCGTCGCGCTCGGACAGGCGCTTCTTCAGCTCGAGCACTTCCGCCAGACGCTGATCGCCGGGCAGTGCCTTGAGCCGTTCTGTTTCCTCGCGCGGAAGGTCGAGCTTACGGCCGATTTTGTCGATGGCCGCCAAAGTGACGCGCTCGCGCGCGCGGCGCTGGAACTCCGCGAGGAAGCGCGCGCGGTCTTCGGGACGTGCCTGTTCGAGCCGTTGGACCAAGGCCTCCGGCATCTTCTCGCGGATGCGCGCGCCGCGCTCACGGACCTCGCCCTCGACGAGATCGCGCATGACCTCGCGACGCGTGTCGGGATCGAGTTGCTGCAATCGCTCGCGCGTCCGCGGCGGTAGCTCGTCGTGCACCCGATCGCGTTCGTCGCGCAGGACGCGCGCGCGATCGGCCAAATTGCGGCGCTCTTCTTCCGACAGCGCACGGTAGCGCTCGTAGTTTTTCTGCAGCCGGGCTTGCTCTTCGGGGGAGAGACGCTCCCAACGCGCGCGCGCCGAATCGAGGGTCGGCGATTTCTCGTCCTGGAACGCGTGGGCGCTCGCGACGAGCGCGACGAAGGCGATGCCGGCGGCGATGACTGTGGACAGGATACGGGTGCCCACGCTCAGCCCTCGTCCTGGTACTCGAGCAACAGCTCGTCCTCGGGCTGCACCGTCGAGAGGATCACGTCGACGTCGTTCTTCGTGAGGAGATCCCAGTTCTCGAGCACGTCCCAAGCCTCGAGCATCTTCGGGTCGGGCGCACGCGCGACGTGATCGTCGGTCAGATGGACAGCCTGTTGCGACCCAGCCTCGTTGCCTTGCGCAGTCTTGCGCGCCTCTGCACCGGAGTCAGGCTGCGCGGCAGAATCCGGCTGCGTGCGCGTGCCGTTGGTCGCCATCTCGGGCACGACGACGCCCGCGTGCTTGGGCCACATCGCCCACACGAGCAGCGCGGCGAGGAGCACTGCGGCCGCAGCCATGACCCAGCTCGAGCGCAAGATCTGCAACCGAGGGCGGGCGAGGGCACGCCGTGCCGGAGCCAGGCGCGAGAGGGTGTGCGCCGACAGTCCTTCCGGCACGGCGACGTGCCCGGCGCGCGTGAGCAACGCGTCGAGACGGCCCTCCTCGATCTCGGTTGCCGAAGCTCGTTGCAGAGCGCGATGAGCTGCGGTCTTGTTCGGAGCGGCTGCGGCGCGGATCGTGCGCTCGCTCTCGAGCGCCTGCAGCGTGCGGCGCGCGAGATCCCGCGGCGCAGCGACGGCACCCGCGCGATCGAGCAGCGCATCGAGGCGCGCTTCGATGACCGCATCGGCCGGCGTCGGCCGGCGTTGCTCCGCGCGACGCAGCGGCTCCAGTCGTGCGAGCATCTCCTGCGCGAAGCCGACCGGAACCTCGACGTCCGCTCCACGCTCGAGCAAATGGTCGAGCGCGCGGTCGGCCGACTTCGAACGCGCCAGCGCGACGAGCACGCGACGCTTGATCTCCGGCGACAGGTTCGGCTCGGGCAACGTCGCCAGCAGCACCTCGAGCGTCTCTTCCGACTCGAACAGCGCGCGGCACGCATCGCAACCGAGCAGGTGCTCGTGCCACGACAACGAGATCAAACGCGTGACGTCGGGGCGACCGACGAGCTTCTCTTCCAGCAAGGAACGGAACGATCGGCAGGCGGGCTTCATGCGACCTCCCCCTGCAGGTACGGTGCCAGCGTCTCGCGCAAGTTCTCGCGTGCACGGTGCACGAGCGACTTCACGGCCTTCTCGCTCGAGCCGAGCACGCTGGCTATCTCGACGTACGGCAGCTCGTGGTACTTCGCCAGCACGAGCGCCATGCGCTGTTGCTCGGGCAACTGCGCGATCGCGATGCGCACGGCCTGCACGACGTCGTCCTGCATCATGCGCTCGGAAGGATCCTCGATGCGCTCGTCCTTGAACTCCGACATCACATCGTTCGCGCCGGACTCCATCCCCAAGGCTCCGTCGCCCGGGCGCACTTCCTTGATGCCGGCGCGCTGCGTCTCGTTCACCGACAGGTTGAACACGATGCGGTAGAGCCACGTCGAAAAGCGCGCGGTCGGCTCGTAGCGCTCGCGCGCGCGCACGACGCGCAGAAACACTTCCTGGACCAGATCTTCCCTACCGGGTTTCTGGCCCAGGAAGCGCGTGAGCAGGGCGAACACCTGCGCGGAGTACGCTTCGACGATGCGATCGAAAGCTCCCTCGTCCCCAGCCTGGTACGCCAACATCCATTGCACGCCCGGGTCCGCTTCGAAGTTGGTATCCATGCAAGGTCCGCCCGGCGGTTGAAACCCACGGGGGTGCGGCCGGTTCCGACTCATTCAGGTCGGCGGTTCCTGCCCGGCCGAGAGCACTGTAACGCCCCCGCCCGCCTGGAGATGCGTCAATGCTGGGGGGCGTCGATCCGGCGCCACCTGGAGGGCGGCCAGACCACCCGAACCGCGCGGCCGACGATCTCGCGCTGGTCGACGGGGCCCCACTCGCGGCTGTCGCGGCTCTGGGCGGAGTTGTCGCCCAGGAGGAAGAACTGGTCGAACCCGAGTTGGATCTCGGAGTCGACGCCGACGTGGCCGCGGTCGGTGTACATGAGATCGCGCACCAAGCGGATCGAGCGGAAGGCGATGCGCCCACCCGCGCCGCCGAAGTACGCGCGACCGCTCGGACCGCGTCCGCTGCTTGCAGCTTCCTCCGGCTCGCGCGTGTTCTCCTTGTAGATCTGCACGAGCGGCGAACCGGGGCCCGGGTAGGTGAGCTTGAGCGCGTTGTCGCGGTTCTCGATCGACAGGTGCGTCCACACGCCGGTCACGAGCGGAAAGTGCGCCGTGCCGACCTCGACTGGCGGCTCGGATCCTGCGCGGCGCGTGATGACGACCTTGGCGGTGGTCGCGTTCTCGCGCGAGAGCACGCCTTCGAACGTGTCGGCTTGCTCCTTCAGACCGAGGCGCACCTCGCCCTGATCGTCGTCGAAGCGCACGTCGCATTCGATGCGCGCGTCGTTCGCCTGCGTCGTTCCTGGCACGAGCGCATGATCGGGACCGAGGTAGCCGTCGTCGAGCGGACCGTTCAGCCGCAGGATCGCGGAGTCGTCCAGCGTCAGGGTGTTGTCGTGCCCCGGCGCAGTGCTCTCGTGTCGCAGGGCAGGGTTGTCGTGCAGAGGGACCGTGCGCGCGTCGAGCATCCACGCGTCGCCTGCGCGTCGCCAGAGGCGCGACTGCGCCTCGCCGATCTCGAAACGCTCTTCGAGCCGGTGCCAGCGATCGTCGAACAGCACGACCTCGGGCGGGCGCGGTTCGCTCGGGCGCAGGTGCTGGCGGTCGATCAGCACGTCACCTTGTGAGATGCGCAGCGTCTCGCGCGGTTTGCCGAGCACGCGCTTGACGATCGGCGTGTCGTCCTCGGGGCGGCGCACGACCACCACCTCGTTGCGCTCGGGCGGCGTGTTGTCGAAGCGCACGAATACCCACTCTCCACTGCCTTCGATGCCCCAAATCGTCGGCTCCATCGAGCTCGTCTGGACGTGGTAGACGTCGCCGACGAGCGTCTTCAACAGCAGCACGAGGACCACGGCCGCAGCCAGAGTCCAGGCCGCACGAGCAAGGAGGCTGCGTTTCACTCGGACGAGAGCCTACGCACCCCGGGGCCCGATGCGAGCGTCGGCCGTCATCCGGCGTGCGAAGTCGCGTGGCGCAGCAATCCCGCGTGCAGCGCGCGAACGCCGCGCTCGAGGTCGGCGGCCGGCACGACGAAGACCTGGCTCGGTTGGCGGCTGCCGATGAACGACTCGATGACCTCGACGCGCGCGGAGTTGAGCAACTCGACGGAGCGCGCGGCCAAGCTCGTGTCGTTGCCGATGCTGCGACCGATCAAGGCCAGGAGAGCGAGGTCGCGTTCGACCTTGACCTTGCGGCCCAGCTCGGCGACAGCAGCGTCGAGGCCCGGTCCGGGCGGGACGAGGACGCTGACGCGCTCGCCCGATGTCGACACGACGCCCGGCTCGACCTTGGCGCGCGCGAGCGCCCCGAAGAGTTCAGCCATGCGCGTCGAGCGCTGATCGGCCGCGCTGATCGCGAGATCGAGACGGTAGACGTTGCGGCGCGAGGCGATGCCGACAGGACCTTCGCCGCGCGTCGTCGTCTCGAGCACGGTGCCCGGCGCGTCGGGAGCGCGCACGTCGAGGATGCGCACGGTCACGTCGGCGCGTTGGATCGGAGCGAGCGCCGGACCGAACAACACTTCCGCGCCGTGGAAGGCGTACTCGAGCGCTTCCTGGAAACCGAGCCGATCGATGACGCGCGCGTCGGACACGATCGCCGGATCGGCGGTCATCATGCCGCCGACGGCTTTCCACAGGTGCAGCTCGCCGGCGCCGACCGCTTCCGCGACGAGCGCAGCCGTCAGGTCCGAACCGTTGCGGCCCATCGTCGTCAGGTTGCCGCGCGTGTCCTTCGCCAGGAAGCCGGTCACGACGGGGATGCCGGTCACTTGTTCGAGCGCCGCGCGCACGCCGCTCGTGCCGTCGGCGAGAGGACGCGCGTCGCCGTGATTCGAGTCGGTCGTGATGCCCAGATCGAAAGCATCGACGGGCGTCGCGCGCAGACCCATGCCCTTGAGCGTGTGCGCGACGATGCGCGCGCTCATGCGCTCGCCGAAGCTCAGCACGTGATCGCGCTGTCCTTCCAACAGACGCGAACGCACGCGCACTTCCGCGAGCAGGCCGAAGAGCTCCGTGAAAAACCGATCGAGCAGGTCGGGATCGAGGTCGAGCTGGCGCAACAGCGACCGGTGCCGGATGCGCACGCGGTCGCCTTCCATGTGGCCGCCGAGCGCGGAGCGCGTGACCGTGTCGAGCAGGTCGGTGACGCCTTGGTGCGCGCTCACCACGACGATCGGACGCTTGCCGCCGTGTTCCTGCACGATGCGGCACGCGCGCTGGACCGCGGGACCGTCAGCGAGGGCTGCGCCGCCGAACTTGAGGACTCGATCGAAGGACATCGAACCAGTTATAGGGCGCGCGGCGATCAGCAACCAAGCGCTCGTGTACGAATGCTGCAGGATCCCCTGAGCGGTGCACGAAACCTGGTGGCCGCGCATCACGGGCACGTTCATGCATCGACGCGTTCCGAGGAAACTCCCGATGGGCAGATGGA
>JBBQNP010000102.1:0-15852 GCA_038330085.1 Planctomycetota bacterium
ACGAACTCGTCGAGCGCGCGCACCATCGTGCGGATGGCGAGATCGCGGCGCGAGCGGTGGACGAGGAGCTTGCCGATCATCGAATCGTAGTTCGGCGGAATCCGGTAACCGCTGTAGCCGTGGCTGTCGAGGCGCACGCCGGGTCCCCCGGGCGGCACGAAAAGGTCGATCCGGCCCGGCGAAGGCTGGAATTCGCGGTCGGGGTCCTCGGCGTTGATGCGGCACTCGATCGCATGCCCTTGGAACTTCACCGCGTCCTGGTCGAACGTGATCTTTTCGCCGGCGGCTATGCGGATCTGCCACTGCACCAGGTCGAGGCCCGTGACCAGCTCCGTGACGCAGTGCTCGACCTGGATGCGCGCGTTGACCTCGATGAAGTAGAAGCTGCCGTCGCGCGCCAGCAAGAATTCCACCGTGCCGGCGTTCGTGTAGTTGGCCTTGCGCGCGACCGCGACCGCGGCCTTGCAGATGCGCTCGCGCAACTCGGGCGTCAGCGAGGGCGAAGGCGATTCCTCGATGAGCTTCTGGTGGCGGCGCTGGATCGAGCAGTCGCGCTCGCCCAGGTGCAGCACCTTGCCGTGCTTGTCGGCGAGGATCTGCACTTCGATGTGACGCGGGTTCTCGACGAACTTCTCGAGGTACACCGTGCCGTCGCCGAACGCGGCCTTCGCTTCGGAGCTGGCGGCGTGGAATCCGGTGACGAGCGAAGGTTCGTTGCGCGCGATGCGCATGCCGCGCCCGCCGCCGCCGGACGCGGCCTTGATCATGATCGGGTAGCCGATCTCAGCAGCGACCGCGACGGCCTTGGCTTCGTCTTCGACGGGACCGTCGGAACCGGGCACGATCGGCACGTCGGCGGAACGAGCGAGCTCGCGCGCAGCGACCTTGTCACCGAGCTTCGCGATCGTCTCGGGCTCGGGCCCGATGAAGGTGATCTTGCAGGAGCGGCAGACCTCGGCGAAGTGCTCGTTCTCCGAGAGGAATCCGTAGCCGGGATGGATCGCGTCCGCGTCCGCGACCTCGGCTGCCGCGATGATCGCGGGGATGTAGAGGTAGCTTTTCGCACTCGGACCCGGGCCGATGCAGATCGTTTCGTCGGCTTGGCGGAGATAGATCGCGTCGGCGTCGGCCGTGGAATACACGGCGACGGTCTCGATGCCCATCTCGCGACAAGCGCGAATGATGCGCTGGGCGATTTCCCCGCGGTTGGCGATCAAGATGCGGCGGAACATCTCAGTCCGTCTTCACCAAGAACAACGGCTGCCCGAACTCGACCGGGTCCCCGTTGTCCGCCAGGATCTCGAGCACCTCGCCGCTGATCTCCGCCTTGATTTCGTTCATCACCTTCATCGCCTCGATGATGCAGAGCACCTTGTCGGGCGTGATGCGCATGCCCACCGTGATGAAGGGCTCCGCTTCGGGCGAACCCGCCCGGTAGAACGTCCCGACCATCGGGCTCGGGATGGGCGTGCCGATCACTTCTTTCACGGGCGGCGCACCCCCCGTGTCGGCCTGTTGCGCTGCGACGGCTCCGCCCGCGGAGTGAACGACCCCGGCTGCGGCAGTGCCCCCGCCGACGACCTGCACCAACGGCGCGGGTGCATGCGTGTGGACTTCGCGCTTGAGCCGCACCTTGACCCCGCTCTGCGAGTCCTCGAGGTCGAGCTCGGCGAGCCCACCGCGCTTCATCATCGCGATCAGTTTCTGGATCAGCTTCAGGTCCATGCAGCCGTCTCGAATCGGTGTAACCGTGCGTCCGCTCTCTCCTCACGCGTCCCCCCCTCACGCGGGATCATCGCGCGCGGGATCGGACCGCGGGGGGCAATCGTGCGGCGACCTGCAGCGCGTTGAGCGCGGCACCCTTGCGGATCTGGTCGCCGACGGCGAAGAAGCATAGCGAGCGGCTCCCGCGCGTTCCCGCTCGAATCCTGCCCACCGCGACGGGGTCGGCTCCCGCGTGCTCGCGCGGGCGCGGACCGTGCGGATCGGGGTCCACGACGATCCCGGGCGAGCGAGCGAGTTGGTCGACGATCTGTGCCAAATCGAAATCACGCTTCGTCTTGACGTGGACCGCGACGGAATGGCAGCGCTCGACGGGCACGCGCGTCGTCGTGACCTCGACCACCAGGTCGGGACGGCGCAGGATGCGGCGCGTCTCGTCGACGACTTTGCGCTCTTCGCCACTGATACCCGTGGCATCGACGTCGGCGATCGCGGGGATCACGTTGAACGCGAGCGGGGCTGCGAAGGGACTCGTCGGCCTCGGACCCTGGGGCGATTGACCGACGGCTTCGCGCGCTTCGAACGCGAGCGTGTCGAGCCCGGCGACGCCCGCACCCGATGCGGCCTGGAAGCTGACGACGATCACTTCTTCGAGGCCGCAGATCTTGTCGATGACCGCGAGCGGCATGCACATGATCGCGGTCGTGCAGTTGGGGTTCGCGATCAGGCGCGCGTGCCCTCGTCCGTCGAGCAGGTCGCCGTTGATCTCGGGCACGACGAGCGGTACGTCGGGATGCATGCGGAACGCGCTCGAGAGATCGACGACGCACAATCCCTTCGCGACGTAGTCGTGCGCGAGGCGCGTCGACACATCGGAGGGCGTGCACAGGAACGCGACGTCGAACGCAGTCGGGTCGAAGCTGGACAATGCGCGCACGGGCACTTCGACGCTGGCACCGTTCTCGTCCGCGACGCTCATGGATCCCGGCGCGCGTGCGAAGGCACCGACTCGATCCTGCGTGTGACGTGCCTGCACCAGGATCTGCAAGAGCTCGCGACCCACCGCACCCGTGGCACCCACGATCGCAATACGCTGCTCCTGGTGCGCGCTCGTCCAGCCCCACGCAGCAGCACGCGACCTCGCGCCCACCTGATTCGTTTCTGCACTCACTTCGATCGACCTCTGGCCTTCGTGGCGGAGGCTTTCGCCCCGGATTGACTGCGCGTCCAAGTGCCGGAACGACCGCCGCGCTTCTCGAGCAACTCGACGACGCCGATCGAGATGCCGTGGTCGAGCGCCTTCGTCATGTCGATGATCGTGAGCGCAGCCACCGCGGCGCCCGTGAGCGCTTCCATCTCGACGCCCGTGCGCGCCGTGCACGACGCCTCGCACGTGATCTCGAGCTCGCGCGCGCCGCGCGGGCGCATGCTCACTTCGACGTGATCGAGACCGAGCGGATGGCAGAGCGGGATCAGCTCGCCCGTGCGCTTGGCCGCCTGGATGCCGGCGAGGCGCGCGACCTCGACGATAGGTCCCTTCGGCCCGCCGTGCGCGAGCACGCGCGCGAGCACGCCGGAAGGAAAGACCACCGTGGCCCGCGCGTGCGCCGACCGCGCCGTGATGGGCTTCGCGCCCACGTCGACCATGCGCGCCTCGTAGCCGCGGGGCGTCGCGACCACGTGGGTGGCGCGCTTCGAACGAGACTCTTTGTTCGTGTGCTGTTGTGTTCGGCGGGTCACAGCGGGGCATTGGACCATGCTCGCGGCGCGCGTCCAACGAGCGAGCGCCCCCCCTGTCCGATCCCGACCGGTCCGCGCGTGACTTGGAAATCGCTGCCGCCCGAACCACGACTGCACGCCCGCGGAACCGGGTCGCGAACGGGCCGTATGATTTCCGTTCATGCACCGGCGGTTCGCGCTCCGAACCGTAGAGTGACCGCACTTGCCCTCCGACGGACGCCGCATCAGCGCGGTCCGACGCCGCCTCACCACCGCCCATTCAAGCCCATGCTGAAAATCCAACCGCTGTGCCCTGGCTTTTTGTTCGCCGGCCTCGTGTTCGTCGCTCCCGCCCTGGCACAGCCGACCCTGCAGGATGCCTCGGCGATCGAGACGCTCCTGAAAGCACGCATCGCGGCGGCCGCCAAGGCCCCGATCGACGAAGTTTGGAACGGAGCGCTCCTGCTCGAAGCCGGCGTCACGGCTGACCAGCGCGACGACCTCGACGCGGCGATCGACCGGGACCTCGCCGACAGCACGACGCCCCTCGCGGAGCGCGCGCTCTTGATGCTCGCCTCGGTGCGACTCTCGGGCAAGGACGTCGAAGCGGGCACGCTGGCCGAGCGCTTGATACCCCTGCTCGATTCCAAGGACGACGAGGTCGCCCGCGGGGCGGCGCTCCTGCTCAGCGATCCGGTCTTCCGCACGCAGAAGGACAAGGAACGCGAGACGCTCGCGCTGAAGCTCTCCGCGACGGGCAAGGACGGCGACCGTGCTCCGGAAGTGCGCCTCGCAGCGGCGGGTGCTCTCTATGCGCAAGGCGGTGGTGCAGCGCAACGTGAAGCGCGCTCGACGATGGGCGACTACCTCGCCTCGTCGGATCCGCGGCTGCGCGCGCTCGGCGCGCTGGCGCTCGCACAGACCGGCGACACGGAGACGCCGCGCACGCAGCTCGAGCAGATGGCCGAGATCCCGGATGCGAACGGACGGCTCGCGTCGGCTTACCTCAAGCAGGACGAGATGCGGCGCACGTACGACCGGCGCCAGAAGAACCTGCTCGAGAGCGCGCGCAAGCAGAGCGAGACCACCGAACTGAAGGGCACTCCGGAGATGAAGCGCATGGAGAACCTCATGCGCATGATCGATCTCTACTCGCTCGAAGGCGACAAGCACAAGAAGAGCGAGCTCGTCGATGCGGCGCTCGACGGGATGATGCACAGCCTCGACGAGCACTCGTCCTATCTCACGCCGAAAGCGTTCAAGGAGAACTTCGACACGGAGCTCCTGAACCCCGAGTACGGCGGCATCGGCGCGTACGTCGACGAGGATCCGGACGATCACATGTTCACGATCCGCCAGCCGATCTACTCGGGGCCGGCGTACCGCGCGGGGCTGCACACCGACGACAAGATCGTGCGCATCGGCGACTGGCCCACGTTCACGCCGCAGGGCATGAAGCCGCGCGAGGAGATCATCAAGAAGCTCAAGGGGCAGCCGGGCACGAAGGTCAAGCTCTACGTGTGGCGCCGCGGCATGGACCTCGCGCTGATCGATCGGCCGAGCGAGGACATGGCGGTCGAGATCGTGCGCGAGCTCGTGACGATCCCGCCGGTGAAGTCCGATCTGTTGCCGGGCGGCATCGCTCACATCGAGCTCACCACGTTCTCGAAGGTCGCGAGCGATCAGGTGCAGGAGAAGCTGCAGCAGTATCAGACGCAGGGCATGCGCGCCGTCATCCTCGACCTGCGCGGGAACACGGGCGGGCTTCTGACCGAAGCGCGCGACGTCGCGAACCTCTTCTTGCCGCGCAAGAAGCTGATCGTCACGACGGAGAGCCGCATCAAGGATCCGGAGACGGAGGTCACGCAGCACGATCCGTTCGTGCCGATGGACATGCCGGTCGTGGTGCTCGTCGACAGGTTCTCGGCCTCGGCGTCGGAGATCGTCTCGGGCGCTCTGCAGGACTACCACCGCGCGACGATCGTCGGGCAGCGCACGTACGGCAAGGGCTCGGTGCAGCAACTGCTCTCGATCCCCGGCGAGCCGGATGACGAGTACGTCGACGAGAACCACAACAATCACCACGACGCGTGGGAGCCGCTGACGAAGGATTGGAACGGCAACGGCGAGTTCGACTTCGGTCCGCGCGCGCGCATGACGATCTCGCGCTACAAGCTGCCGTCGGGAAGATCGATCCACCGCGAGATCGACGAGGAAGGGATCGTGACGTCGGAAGGCGGCGTCGAGCCGGACGTGAAGGCGGAATTGCGGCACCTCGAGCCGTGGAAGTACATCGAGTTCAACCGGCTCCTGAAGGAGCACAGGGTGCGCGACTACGTCGATTCGAAGTTCGCGGAGAACAAGGACCTCTTCCGCTCGCTGGCGGTCGGTGACGAGGACGACACGAGCAAGTACCCCGGGTTCGACGAGCTGTACCAGAGCTTGGGCACGACGCTGTCGAAGCAGGACATCCGGTACCTGGTGCGGCGGGAGATCAGAGGGAGAGAGCAGGACGATCGCGGCGCGGCGTTCCCGGGTGGCGACGACTTCGAAGAGGATCAGGTCGTGCAGGCTGCGGTAAGGACGCTGCTGCAGAAGTTGGGTACGTCGGTCGAGGCGGTGCCGGTGTACGCGAAGACGTTCGATGCGGCGCAGAGCTTGGCGGACAAGCTGGCGGTCGCGAGCATTCCGGATGCGACCAGGAATGATCTGAGGCACGCGTTGACGCTGATCGATGATGCGAAGAAGTCGGGGTCGACGTTGACGCAGGATCGGTTGGCGGAGATCGAGAAGGCGCTCAACGCCGTGATCGACAAGTAGCTGCACGGTACCCCGCGCAGCTACTTGTCGATAGCCGCGCCCGAGGGCGCGGCCAGCTTGATCAGAGCCCGCTCCAAGGGCGCGTGACTTCCGCAGACTGCCCTTTTCCTCAGCCGCGATCGCGGGAAACCCCAAGCGCGCAGCAAGCTGTTCCGCGCCTACGGCGCGGTTCCGGCCGGCGCGAGACGCCCGGGACTACCCGGTCGGCTCGCGCCGGTCGGCTAATCAGGGGACGCGCAGACGACTGCGATTGAACTCGCAGAAATACGATGCCAGTTGCCCCCCGCGCCCGCGCGCGAGCCTCGACACACGAAACCCGTCCGGGGCTTCAGCGAGTTCCAACCTGGGGCATGCCGTAAACTTTCGGGACGGTGCGTCGCCCAATCAAGTTGTGAGAAGTCTCGGCTCCCCTCGATTCAGGATCGCGACTTGATTCGGCGGCGTGCGGGTTCGTCAGCACGCGCCAAACCACGAACACTGGCGGTGACAAGTTCAACACCGCGCCGTGCGCGACCCTAAACAGGCCAAACTGGTTCGAGTCTCTACCCTGTCCACTCTGTCCACTCTTCGGCCACTACACGATGACGTTGCAATACAGCACCGATTCGGTGATCCGCTTACTAGCCGACCGGCGCGAGCCGACCGGGTATTCCCCGGGCGACTCGCGTCGGCCGGAACCGCGCTGTAGGCGCGGAACAGCTTGCCGGATCGTTCCAGTTGCTCGAACCGCAGAGTGCGTAGGGCCGAAGTAGACAAGGGAGGCCGCCTCCGACCTCACACATCAGCGAGATGGATCCTTGTCCGCCATCTCAGCCAACGTCGGCAACAAGAACTCTCTCCCCAGAATGACCAACGTCGCAGTGAGCGGCAGCGCGATCAACAGCCCGAACATCCCGAGCGAAGCCGCCCCCGCCATCAACGAGAAGATGACGACGATGGGATGCAACCCAAGTGTGTTCCCCAAGATCTTCGGGATGAGCACGTAGTTCTCGAACAGCTCGGCCAGAGCGAACACGATCCCCACGCGCACCAACGACTCGACCACGCTGTGCTCCAGCATCCCGACCAGGAGCGCCATCACGAACCCGATCGCCGAACCGACGAACGGCACCAGTGATATGAACCCCGTCCCCATCCCGAGCAGCAGCGCGTAGTCGACGCCGCACACGTACAAGCCAATCGTCAGGAACGTGCCCTTCGCGACGCACACCGTCAGCCGCCCGCGGAAAAAGTTGGCCAGCACCTCGCCGATCTGCCCGCCGATCCGCATCAGCCTGGCGCGATCCCTGCGCGGCAGATACCGCGCGATGAACCTGTGAATTTGCTCGAGCTCGAACAGGAAGAAGTACGTGTAGATCGGCAGCAGGATCAGGAGCGTGAAGATGGTGAGCAAGGGGCCGAACACCTGCTGCAGCAGGAACACCGCTCCTCCACCGACCTTCGCGCTCAGATCCGCGGCCTGAACTCCGTTCTTGTCGGTGAACCATGAGCTCCACCACTCGCGCAACTCGCTCTTGAGTTCGGCCGCGCGATCCTCGTTCGACTCAGGCGTGCCTGGCGGCGCGGACGAAACGCTCTTGCTTCCTGAATCCCCTACGGCATGCGCGGGCGTCTCGCCCTTCTTCTCGTCGGAACGTCTCGGCAAGAGCTGGATCATCCACGAGACCTCGTCGTGGTATTGCTCGATCGCCTGCTCGAGACGCTCGCGCACCTTCAGGCCGAGGCCGTCCTCGCTGCTGAGCTCGCGCGCGAGACCGCGCCCCTGGAAGAAGATCGCCGTTCCGATCAACACCATGAGCAGCGCGAACGACGCGAAGATCACGTTCACCGCTCGACGCCTCCTCCATCCACGACGCTCGAGCTTCAGCACGAGCGGGTGCGCGACGAACGCCAAGAGGTAGGCCAGGATCAGCGGGTTCAGGACCGAACGGACCGACCACATGAACCAGCCCACGAGCACGAACACCAGGACGAGCGTGATCGTGCGCGCCCTCGGCGTCATGCGGTCGATCACGAACCGACCTCGCCCTCGGGGCGCGCGAACAGCTCAGGTGGCAAGTGCGGCTCGTACGCGCGCACGAACGCCGCGTCGAAGTCGAAGCCCGAGCGGAAGTCCTCGATGCTGTCCGACTCCTGGCGGTTGAGCATGCCCTCTTCGACCAGGAGGAACACGATGCGCCCCCAGTCGAGCGTGTCGCGAATCCCCCACGCGCGCCACACGGCGCCGGCGAGCGGACCGAACTGCTCGATCGCGTACTGACGCATTCCGGCGAGCAGCTCTTGTCCCGTCACGTGACGCTCGACGCCCTCCGACTGCTCGCGGCCGGCCAGCTTCACGGCGTGGTCGAGCGAGTCGTACAGGAACTGGAACGCCTCGGGTGCATAGCGTCCGTCCTTGAGAGCCAGCTTGCGCAGCAGGGGGTCGCTCACCGTCGCGAGGTTCGGGCCGTCTTGGAGAGTTGCAGGGGCTCGAGCGCCAGGAACGCGCGCTCGAGCGCCGCATCCGGCGCGAGGTTCGCGTCGACATCCTGACGTGCGGAGAGGATCCGTTCCAGAGCGGAGTCGAGAGCACCGTTCGGACTGAGCGCGAGGCGGGTGGCGACGTCGCCGTGCGGCAAGTCGGCGGCGTCGATGCCTGCCGCCGCGCGCAAGCCGTCGCGCAGCAGCGCCGCGGCGAGGTCGAGGAACGTCCGTGCGCGCGCGCGTGAGCGTGAGGGGGCCGTCTTTCCGGGGAAATCGCCGTCGATTTCGGCCACTTCGCGGGCCAGCGCGAACGGGTCGGCGCCGCCTTCGAGGCCTTGCTCGAGGAGAGCGCGCATTTCGATCGCGCCGCGCGTCGCGAGCGCTTGCGCGGCGCCCGGCGCGCCTTGGCTCCAGCGCGCGAGCGTCGTCGCCTGTGTGGGCGTCAAGGCCTCTGCGCCGCTCGATGCCTTCTTACGCAGGATCGCTGCGACCTCGTCGAGCGGGAGCGCGCGGAACGGCACGCGCACGCAGCGGCTGTGGATCGTCGGCAGCAAGCGGTCGGGTCGCGCGGTCTCGAGCACGATCAACGTCGCCTCGCCCGGCTCCTCGAGCGTCTTGAGCAGCGCGTTCTGCGCCTCCTCGACCATGCGATCAGCTTCGCGGATCAGCACGATGCGCCAGCCGCCTTCCATCGGACGGAGTGCCAGGAACTGCTCGATCGTCTGCTCGGGTCCGCCCGGCCTGGGTGTGATGTGCGCAATCGTGATCGATTCGGAACCGTCCTCGGTCGGATCGACGACGAACACGTCGGGGTGGCTGTCGATCTTCGCGCGCTTGCACGGACCGCACGTTCCGCACGGTGCGCCGACGCCGCGCGCGCACAAGAGGCCGACGGCGAGGTGCTCGGCGGCCAGGAACTTGCCGACGCCTTCCGGTCCGACGAAGCACAGTGCATGCGCCAGGCGGCCGTCGCGCGCGGCGCGCAACAACCCGGCGAGCACGTCGGCGTGACCTCGCGGTTCAGCGAGGCGCACGTTCACCGGCCTTGTGCGAGCGAGCGATCTTCACGCGAGAGAGGATATCGCGCGCGACGGTCGGTTCGTCACGCGCGCCGTCGATCACGATCGTGTCGGGCACGAGCTCGGCGTAGCGCGCGTAGCCCCGTGCGACGGCGCGCTGGAATTCGAGTCCTTTGTCCTCGATGCGATCCGTCGCACTCGTGCGTCGCGCGGCCGCTTTGTCGGGTTGGACTTGGAGCACGATCACGACGTCGGGCTTCGGCTTGCCGGCGAAGCGTTCGAGCAACTCGAGCACATGACGCTCGTCGAGGCTGCCGGCGACGGCCTGGTACGCAAACGTGGATGGGTGGAAGCGCTCGCACACGACGTCGCGTCCTGAAGCGAGCGCCGGCTCGACCAACTCGTCGAGCATCTGCGCGCGCGCGGCAGCGAAGAGCAGCGTTTCGACGCGCGGGCCGACGTCGTGCTCGCGCGCCAGCAGGATCGCGCGCAAGGCCTCGCCGACGCGCGTGCTGCCGGGCTCGCGCACGTGCAAAGGAGGAGCAGTGCCTTCGGCGGACAGCGCCTCGACGAGGCGGCGCGCCTGCGTGCTCTTGCCGCAGCCGTCGACGCCGTCGAGCACGACGAAGAGCCCGCGGCGCGCGCTGTCCTGCCCCGTGTCGGTGCCCGCTGCGCTCACTGCAATTTCTCGATCGTCTCGCGCGCGACCTTGCAGTCTGGATCCAGCGCGAGCGCCGCCTTCGCTCGCTCGAGCGCCTCGTCGTGCTTGCCCAACGAGAGCAAACACGACGCCTGCAGGCCGATCACTTCGGCCTGTCCCTTGTCGTCCAGCGGCTCCTGGTGATCCTTGATGTCCAGCGTGGGCGGCACCGCCAGGATCATGCGGTACTCGCGCAACGCGTCGTCGAATCGGCCCGCATCGCGCAGCGAGTCGCCCCACGCACGGTGCACTTCGCGCTGGAATGGATCGATCTCGTTGATCTCGCCGTAGAGCGTGATCGCGCGCTCGAGCTCTTGGGTGTCGACAGCACCCGACTTGTCGGCCTGAGCGCGCTCGACGTGCCAACGTGCGACGACCATCCGCAGCTGCGTGTCGCCCGCGTTCCATCCGAGCCAGCGTTCGCGCGCCGCCATCGCGTCGTCGATGCGCTTCTGTTCAGCGTAGAAGTTCGAGAGCCGCAGCTCGGCCGACAGCGTCTTGTCGTCGAACCCGGGAAAATCCTGCTGCGCAGCGAGCAGGTGCTTCTCGCAGGCCACGACGTCATGCGCGTCCTCGGCGAACGAAGCCAGCGCGATGCGCGCGCGGAAGTCCTCACCGCCCGCTGCGAACGCCTGCTCGAAGAACTGCTGTGCGGCTTCCTTGTCCTGTCCGGCGAGCGCGAGGTCGGCGCGCAGGAACAACGCACGCGGCGTATCCGGGCCCCCTTCCTTCGCGTGACGCAGCGCTTCTTGCGCATCGATGCGCATGTTCTGCTGCCACATCCCCCACGCGACCGTGCACCAGCCGTCGACCCACTCGCGCAGCTTCTTCTCTCCCTTGGGCGGCTTCGCGGACAGCCCGGCCTGGATGCGCGCGACCACCTCCGGCGTCCAGCGCGGCTCGATCCGCAATTCCTTCGTCAGGTCGCGCACGTACTCGAGGAACTCCGCGTCGAGCCCCTCGGGCGTCGTCGCGTAGACCTCTTTCAACGCAGCGTCGATGTCGAGCCCGCGGTCGAACGCTTCGAGCATCTTCACGACCGGCGCGAAACCGTGGCGCTCGATCAGCATCTGGAGCATGAGGCCGCACTGGTAATAGCCGAACAGAATGCGCGGCCCGCGGAACGCGCGGTTGAGATCGCGCACGCGCAGGATGTCGTCGTTCGCGATCGAGTCGACCAGCTCGCGGCGCATGTTGCGCGTCCACGACGGATCGTGGTTGACCTCTTCCCACGTCGCGAGGCCTTCGGTGAACCAGCGCGGGCATCGGTTGTGCGACAAGCCCAGGTGGATCACGTGCGTGAACTCGTGGAACGACGTGCGCGCCCACGATTGAGTGCCGCGCATCTCCCACAAGGGCGACACGGCCGTGACGACCGGACCGAAGCACACGCCGAGTGCAGGGAAACCCTCGAAGCCCGTCGAGCGCACCGAGAAGTCCTTGTGCTCGCGGAACACTTCGATGCGCGTCGGCGTCGGCGTGAAGCCGTAGCGCTTCGAGAGCTCGGCCCGCGCCTCGGTGTAGAACGGGATGAGGTACGTCTGCAGAACCTCGCCGCCTTCGGGATCCCAGGAGTACTCGAGGTCCCCGCGCTTGACCGTCGTGTGCTTCTCTTCGATGCGCTTCAGCACGAGCAGCATGTTGTTGCGCCACGCATCCTGTCGGCCGGCCGCGGCTGTCTGCGCGCGATCGAGCGCGTCCCGCGCACCGTCTTCGTCGCCGGTGTTCGCGAGCGCGCGGCCGAGCTGCGTCAGCGCGTCCCAGTCGTGCGCGTCGCGCGCGACCGCGGCTTTTTCGAACGGCAGCCCTTCGGCGAAACGGTACAGCTCCAGCATGTGCCGCCCGACCTCGCGCTCCGGCGTCGCGTCGAGCGGGTCTTCCTGCGCGAGCTCGGCGAGCATCGCAGTGCACGCGTCATCGCGCCGCACGATCCGATCGAGCGAAGCATGCAAGGTGCGCACGTCGCGGCGATGCGGCGCCAGCTTGTCGAGCTTGTCGAGCCGCTCGCGCGCGGCCTTGAGCTGTCCGTCGTCGAGATCGGCCGACGCCGCGGCGACCAATGCGGGGATCGAGGTCGGCCGCGCAGTCAGCGCACGCGAGAGAATGTCGCCGGACGACTCGCGCTGTCGTTGCCAGTTGTAGCGGTGCAGCGCGTAGAGCCCGAGCAGCGCACCCTGGTGCGTCGCGTTCGTCTGCAACGCTTCGCGGTACAAGACCGCGGGCGAGCGCTTGCCCGCGTCGGAGACTTCCTTGTCGGCCTCGAAGTAGAGGTCGCCGAGTGCCGCGAGCACGTCGGGTTCGCCCGTGCCCTTCAACCCGGCCTCGCCCGTGCTCGCATCGAGCGCCTGCACGTAGCTCTGCGATGCGCCTTCGAGGCGTCCGAGCCGGCGCAAGCAGCGGCCGCGCGCGAGCAGACCGGTCCAGTCCTGGTCGTCGCCGGTTGTCGCGCCCTGCTCGAGGTAGCCGCGAGCGGTGTCGCGCTGACCCGCTTCCCACGCGGCCGTGCCGAGCGCCCACGCGTCGCGCGCGTCGAGGGCCGGGGCGAGGATCGTCTTGTCCTGCGTCAGGAGCGCGAGCGCTTCGTCTGCTCGCCCGAGCGTCACGAGCGCTTCGGCGTTCACGCGCAACGCGGCGGCCTTGATCTGCGCGGGTTGTGCGGCTGAGTCCTTGGACGACGCCGGCGCAGCGTCTTTGCCGGTCGCACCGGGTCGCGCGCCCGCCTTCTCGAACGCGGCGCGCGCGTCCGCGATCGCGGCGTCGTAGTCGGCCGAGTCGAGTTGGCACTGCGCGCGTTGGAGCCAGGCTTGCGCGTCACCCGGATCCTCCTCGATCAGATCGTCGAGCCGCCGGATCGCCTTGCGCGCCTCGCCGCGACGGCGCAGGAGATCGCACTCGGCGCGCTCGTCGGCGAGGACGGCCTCGTCTTCGGCGCTCCGACGCGCCCGGGGCTCTTGATCGGGGGGCTGTGAGGTGCCGATCGGGGCCGCGGCGAGGTCCTTCGAGGCCAGGACATCTGCCGCACGCGCCATGCTCGTGGCGGAGACGGAGAAGAAAAAGAGAGCCAGCGCGCCGGACTTGCGAGCCGTCAGGCGCTGGAGATTTTGAGTGCGTTGAAAGGTCATGCGGCAGCTTCGATGCGGACTCGATTCCAACCGGATCGATGCCTGTCGGTCGAGTCGAATCGCCTCGATCCAAGACTCCACCACGTCCGCCGCGTTCCGCCAAGCGCGGAACGTACGCAGACGACGTGGATGAATGCTTGCCCGGTAGAGCGCGACCTTGTATGTCGTCGAGACATGGAATCCAGACTCGGATCTCGTCCGTACGAACTTGCAACCCGCTCTGTCCGAGGCTTCGCCGCGTGCGTCCGCCTCTCCCCGCGTCTGGCAGCGCTCTTCGCGCTCAGCCTCGTGGTGGTCCCCGCGTGCAAATCCACGCGACCGCCTCCGCCGCCCGAACCGGAACGGACGGAGGCGATGAGACAACCGGTGGATTTGGCCCCGGCGTGGCTGACGCAGCCCCTGTCGGAGAGAAAGCTGCACGACATCGAGGCCTGGTTGGTGATCGACGGGCCGCACGCGTCGCCGTTGTGGAGGAACGAGGGCGAGTTGGTGCTCAACCTCGGACGGTTGGAGTTTGCGCGCCGCGCCGCGAAGGATGGCGGCGCGGGGCCAGCGGGTGCGGGCGACGGATCGGTGGAGAAGACATCGTTGGCTTCACAGCTGCGCACGTCGCGCGCGGGGCTGGAGGGAGTGGTGTCCGACATCGACGCGACGCTGGCGCAACGGAGACGGGCACAGGATGGGATCGCGCTCTCGGAAAGAATGCTCGCGCAGGCGACGCCGAATCGGCTGAAGGGCGTCGCAGTGATCGCGCGATCGACGTGGGGTGCGGCGAGGGCCAAGGCCGACCGCATGGAGAAAAACAGTGGCGGGTACACGCGCATCACGGTGCACCACTCGGCGGATCCGAACCCGGTGGCGTTGGATGGGTCGACGGCGAAGTCGTACGAGGCGGTGCGCGAGATCCAGAGAGCGCACATGGACGGGAAGAACACGCAGTACGGGGATATCGGGTACCACTTCGTGATCGATCCCTATGGGAGGGTCATTGAGGGACGGGATCTGGAGTGGAAGGGCGCGCATGCTTATGGCGACAACAACATCCAGAACATCGGGATTTGTCTGATCGGGAACTTCGACGAGGATCGGCCGACGCAGGCGGCGCTGGATGCGCTGAGGAGACAGATCGAGGAGCTGAGGGCGAGGTATGGGATCGCAAAGGATCATGTGCTGGGACACAGGGAGTTGCGCGCGACGGAGTGTCCCGGGAAGTACTTGATGGAATGGATCAGGGCGTATCGCGGGACGGGGGCGGCGCCGGAGGCTAGGTCGACGGGGGCGGGGTGGGCGGGGAGTGGTGGCGGAGAGAAGACTGCGAGCAAGAAGTCGGTCAAGGTCCCGAAGGGGTTGCACGCGTTGCATTGAGGTGAGGGGTGCTGGGTACGCGTTGCCCGGCGACGCGTGCTTCGCACCGCCGGAACTGTCCCTTTTGTCTGTGCGGCTTGCTTTTGTCGTTGGCCCTCTCCGCGCAAAGAGAGGTGGGCGCCCGCGGCAAGATGATTCCGCGCCTCCGGCGCGGTTCCGGCCGACGCGATGCGCCCGTGAGTACACGGTCGGATCGCGCCGGTCGGCTATCTAGTGGCCGCAAGCACGCACGCACGGGCGGGCGGGCGGGCGGGCGGCGGGGCGGCGGGGCGGGCGTGTTCTTGGCTCGGTTCCGTGTGGGTGTCGGAGCGCGGATGGATCGTCGGGTCAGCTTGCGGCGAGGGTGCCTTGCCAGAGGAGCAGCGCGACGACGGCGGCGAGGAGGATGCGGTAGACGCCGAAGACGAAGAGGCCGCGTGAACGTAGCCAGGTGAGCAGCCAGCGCACGGCGAGGAAGGCGGCGAGGAAGGCTGCGAGGAATCCGAGCGCGAGGTTGGATGCGCCGTATTCGCGCAGCATGGAGGCGCCGGCGGCGTGCGCTTCGTGCGCGGTGGCGGCGAGGAGGGTGAGCACGCCGAGGAGCATGCTGAACTCGACGGCGGCGGCTCCGGAGAGGCCGAGGAGGAGCGCGCCGCCGATGGTCGCAAGGCTGCGGCTGGTGCCGGGTGCTAGCGCGAGGACTTGGCAGAAGCCAATGGCGAGTGCTGTGGCGTAGGTGAGTTGCTCGATGGAGGTGCCTTCGCGAAGGCCCGAGCGGAGGCGAGGGATGAGGAGGATCGCGAGGCCGCCGACGAACCACGCGACGACGACGGGCCAGAGGCCGAAGAGGTGGGCCTCGATCGAGTGCTTGAACGCGAGGCCGATGACGGCGGCGGGCAGGAAGGCGAGGAGGAGTTGGAGGAAGAGCTTGCGGCCGGCGGGA
>JBBQNP010000103.1:0-15741 GCA_038330085.1 Planctomycetota bacterium
CGTGCCGCTGTAGATGCGCGCGAGGCAGATGCGACCGACGTGCGCATCGCTCTTGACGTTGAACACGGTCGCGACGAGCTCGCCATTGGGATCGGGCTTCACTTCCGTTCCGTCGAGCGTCTTGAAGTGGATCTCGTCGGCGCCGGGCGCGTAGTGCTCGAAGAAATCGACCAGTTCCTTCAGGCCCAGGGCGGTTTCGGGGTTGCAGACGAGGATCGGAATCACGGTGCCTGCGACGAGTGCGTGCGGCAGGAGCTTGTGCAGCGCCGCGTCGTCGAGCGATTGAGTCTCGAGGTACTTCGCCATCAGCGCTTCGTCCTCGCACGAGTCCATGACCTCGTCCATCAAGGTCTGGCGCCAGGGGCTCTCGGGATCCTGGATCGTGCGGCGCACGCTCGAAAACTTCGGGCCCGAGTGATCGGGCAGGAGGTACGGCACGCACGTCGGACCGAACGCTTCGCGCAGCTGGTCGACGAGCGCGTCGAAGTCGGTGTTCTCCGCGTCGAGGTGCGTGACGACGATCGCGCGCCCGCGACCGAGCAGCCGCGCGGAGTCCATCTTCTGGCGCAGGTTGAAGGGCACGCCTCCCGTCGCGCTGATCACACCGACCACGAGGTCAGCGCCGAAGAGCGCGCCGTTGGTTTCCGCGATGAACTCGGGGTAGCCGGGGCTGTCGAGGAACGTCCACAGTTCGTCGTGCCACATCGATGACACGACGGCCATGTGGAGCGAGTGCTTCTTTTCGTGTTCCTCGGGCTCGGTGTCGCAGAGCGAGGTCTTGTCGTTGACCGAGCCCTTGCGCGGCGTGGCGCCGGTTAGATGGGCCAGGGCGTCGACAAGGGTGGTCTTGCCGGACGACGGGTGGCCCACAAAGGCAATGTTGCGGATGTTGGCGGGAGCGATGGTCATGGAGGGTGCGACTCCGCTTTGGACGACGAGTTCGAGAGAGCGGCGCGGTGCACCAGCTCCGGCCTGCGTGCGCGCGTCGTGAAGGGCGAGCGCGACGAGGCGATCGGCGAGAGGATCTTAGCGCGGTGAGGTCGGGCTGCACACCGGGGCGAAAGTGGTGGACAGGGAGCGGACGATGTGGACTGCGGGCGGGGTGTGCGGGAGGCAGATACACGGCAGGGAGCGGACATAACTACATCTCGCTCGCTGGCGCTCGCTGAATGATTCGGAGAAGGACAAGGCTCGCAACCGCAGAGTGGAGATCGTCGTCCACAGCCGCTGATTCCGTCCGACGAAACGACCGCCGCCCGCAACGCGCGAGATGCGCGTTGCGGGCGGCGGTGTTTCGTCGAGCGGAATCAGCGGCTGTGGACGACGATCTCCACTCTGCGGTTGCGAGCCTTGTCCTTGTCCGAATCATTCTTCGCAATCGGGTCGTATTCACCCTTGCCGACGACGATGCACTTGGAGTCGGGCACACCGCACTCCACCACCAGGAACGTGTGTACGGCGCGCGCACGCGCGATCGAAAGGTCGCGGTTCGACGTGAACTTCGACTTCTTGATCGGATCGGAGTCGGTGTTGCCCTCGATCGAGTAGATCGCACTGCCGTACTTCTTCTTCAGCGTCGCGGCGACCTGCTTGAGCGCCTTCTCGCCGTCCTTCGACAGCGTCGCCTCGCCGGAGGGGAACGTGATCGACGACGGGATCGAGATCACCATGTTCCCGTCGCGCATGCCGTACGACACGCCGACGTCGTCGAGCTCGGGGATCTTCTCGACCGTCTTCGGCGTCGCCGCCGCCGAGCGCGACTCCGTGGAGCTCGGCTCGCTCATGCGGGCGCTGGCGTTGGTCAGCTCTCCGTTGGCGGTGTCGAGCTGCGCTTTCATGCTCTGGACCTGGCCTTTGAGCTCAGTGCGCTCGTCGCGGAGCTGCTGGATCTGATCGTCCTTCTCCGCCAGCATGCTGTTGTGTGCGCGGCTCGTGACGCAGCCTGCAACCAGCGGCAACAACAACGTTCCCAGTAGGCCTCGTCGGCCCCACGACATGACGTTCATCGAATGGTCCCCCTCGCGGTCGGCGCGGCGCAGTCTCCGCGTCGTGATGTTGGGCGCGGGGAATTCCCCGCGCCATGGTGTTGAGCGCGGGGAATTCCCCGCGCCATGGTCTTGGTCGCGGAGACGACTCCGCGCCGTGGTCTTCGGCGCGCACGTCCTATCGCGGCCAGACTCCGGGCCACTGGACGTGTGCGATGACATCCTTCCACGCGAGCAACACGATTCCAATGCCCGCGGCGAGGTATGGACCGAAAGGCAGGTAGCGGCCGGCGGCGCGCGCGACCTGCGCGCTGCGACCGAAGCCTCCTTGGCGCCGGCGACGACGCGCGCGCGCCCGCAGGATCCACAGGAAGCGCAGCATGTTCGAGAGCCCGGCGATCGAGGCCAGCACGGACGCGATCATCAACGCCATGAGAGCGGCGCCCGGACCGACGAAACCTCCGCCCGCGGCGAGCAGCTTCACGTCGCCGAAGCCCATCGCATCCCGCCCGTACAGCACAGACCCGACCTTGCCGATCAGCCATAGGCACCCCCCGCCGACCACCATGCCGCATACGCATGCGAACAGGGATCCGGCGCGCGAGGCTTCGACCGCGTTCGGCCCGTCGAGCCACTGTGCGAGCGGCGAGCCGTCGTGCAGCGCGGGGACGAGGAGGCTCGCGATCGGCGCGAGCACCATGCCCCCGATCGAGACCTCGTCGGGGATCTCGAAGCAGGCGAAGTCGACGAAGGTCGCGACGACCAGCCCCGACAACACGACGGTCTGCACGATGCAGATGCCGAAGTGATCCGGCAGGGTGCGGTACGCCACGACCGCCCACAGCACCGCAGTCAGGAGCTCGACCAGCGGATAGCGCCACGGGATCTTCCACCCGCACGTGCGGCACTTCCCGCGTTGCACGAGCCACGAGAGGAGGGGCACGTTCTCCTTCCACGTGAGCGTCGTCTTGCAGCTCGGGCAGCGCGACCTCCGCGGCTTCGACACGGTCTCGTCCGCGAGCGGCAGCCGGTGGATGGCCACGTTCAGGAACGAGCCCACGATCAAGCCCGTGATCGCCCACCACGCGACCCACGCCGCGCGGGGGAGTTCGGCAAAGCCCGGGACCCCATCGATGGAAAGGAAGTCGATGGAAAGGTGAATGCCCGGGAAGCACAGGCCCGGGAGGAAGTGGAGCGTGCTCAACGCGAACGCCCCGTCACGCGCTGATCCCAGTGCAGGTCCACGTAGTCGATGAACGGGGGATCGAACATCGCGCTCGGGCTCACCCAGATCTCGATCAGCACCTGGATCGGCCCGACTGGATCCAGCGCGATCGGATCGTCGACGGGATCGAGCTCGGCAATGCTCTTGGGCATGGTGAGGACCTCGTGCACGAAGCGCACGCTCCAGCGCGAGAGCGGTGCTTGCAGCGGGCTTCGCGGAGAAGCGCCTGTCTCCGCGCCCTTCCACGCCGCGACCAGACCCCGCGAAGGCAGTGGGCTCGAGAGCACCGCCAAGTGCAGCTCGCGCCGCAACGGGTTCGTGTCGCGCGGCGGATCCATGGTCAGGAGGTTGGCGGTCTGCTTCGTGGGCTCGACGTGCAAGCCGCCCCCGTCCTCGAGCACGTACACGGATCCCGAGGTGACGCGCACGCTCCCCTCGATGCGCACGATCCCGCCCGCGACGAGCAACAACGGTGTGTCGAACACGACCTCCGCATCCGAGTCGATCACGAGATCCCCGCCGGCGATCAACACCGTGCAGTTGCGGTTCTCGGCGCGCATGCGGGCGAGCCACGAGCTCAAGGTCTCCGTCGTCGCGGTCGACTTCCCGGGCGTGCTGAGCGCGAGATCACCTTCGGTGAAATCCATCCCGCCCGCGTGCTGCTCGCCGGCTTGGACTTCGTCGCCGTGCCTTGCTTCGTCGTGCTTGGTGCCCTTTTTCTCGGCGATCTTCGCGGCGGTCGAGCGCCGCAGGTTGCCGCCGATCTGCATGCGCCCCTGACAGCGCAACGCGACCAGTCCCGGCTCGGCGGGAAGCGTGCACGTCCGGTCCTTCTCGAGCGCGAGGTCGAGCGCTTGCACGTCCGTCGCACCGAGCTCGCTCGCGAGCATCACGTCGCCCGCGGATCCGTCGCCGGCCGCGGCGGGGTAGCGCACGCTGACGCGTCCGTCACCCCAGTGCGCGGTCCCGTCGACGCCGGGCAGCGCGACAGGCGACTGCAGGTTGCGGTCCAGGAAATCGAGCCGCAGCTCCCCGTCCTGCGTGTCACCACCGCCTTCGCGGACCTCGATCTCGCGCGCGAACCGCCCCGGGTTCACGAGCACGTGCGCGCTGAAGTCCATCGGTCTCTCGTCGGTGGGATCCGGAGGCCCGAACACGAGCATCCACTTTCCCGTTTCCAGCTTGCGGCCCGGCGTGAGTGCGATCAACGCAGCGCGCGGTTCGCGCTCCCACGCCGAGTTGTCGTTCGCGCGTGTGGGAGCGGGCGCGCGCCGCGCATCGTTCTCATTCTCGGCGAGGCGCGCACGCAGGTTCACCTGCGACGCCGGCGTCTCGGACGATTTGGCTCCCTGGAACACGAGCTGGAACCCGGAGTCGTCGAGCGTCCGCGGATCGATCGGCTTGCTCGAAGCCAGGTAGATCGGATCATCCGTCCCGATCACGTAGCGACTCTCGGCAGCGCTCGCCGGCGGCGGGAACAGCACCAAGGGCTTCGTCTGCTCCGGTTCGGGATCGACGAACATCAGGTTCTGGCCCTCGAGCGCGACCGTGGTGAACTCGAAGTGGTACGTGCTCTCGAGCGGTTCACCCTGAGCACCGCGCAAGCCGTCGACGGCGGGGAAACCACGCAGCTCGACCTGGTAGACCGTGCCCGCTGCATACCCACCGTCCTCCAGATCGCGCCCGAGCACCGGGGCGGGCGTGAACTTGAGCGCCCGGCCCTCGACCGAAAACGTGCCTCGAGCCGGTCGACCTTCAGCACTCTGGATGCGCACGCTAGCGTTCGTCACGGAAGCCCGATCGATGTCGTTGGTGAAGGAGAACACGAGGTCCTCGTTGAGGAAGACGCCGTTCCTGTTCTTCGGCCACACCAGCGCGACGCGCATCACGTGCGCGTCCGGACCCTCGGGACGACAAGCTGGGACGAGCGCACACGCTGCGAGGCCGATCGAAACGCCGATCCTGCCGACCCGGTTGCGCGAGCTGGACGAGGCGCCGGAGCCGGACGAGTCGCCGGAGTCGGAAGAGGCGCCGGAGCTGGGCGATGCGGAAAACCTCACGCGCGCATGGAAGCACGCCGCCACCGCGTTGTGAAGCGCGGTGGCGGCGTGCAGGTTCGCGGCGCGGACCGATGCGGGTCCGCGCTTCTGACCCAGGCTGTCGACTAGAACTTGAAGGGCACCTTCAAGAACTCGAGCGCCGGCGTGGAGGTGCTGGTGCTCAACGACGACTGTCCGACGCCGATCGTGAACCCGACGCGGAAGCGGAAGAAGCGCAGCGCCGTGTTGGCCGGGTTGACGCTCGCGTTGAGCGCCGCGACGTCGGTCACCCACGGGGTCGTGTTCGCGCTGTTCGGGGCGCCGGTCGAAGTGGCAGGTGCTGCCTGGAACTCGATCTTGATCTGGCTCGTCGACGGCAACGAATCGAGCGTTCCGTCCGTCTTGACGCGGAAGAAGCGCGGGATCACCGAGGCGGTTCCCGTCAGGCCGTTCAGCGGCATACCGCCGGCCGAGACGGTGACGCGCACCGTCCCCGCCGCCGTGTCGTACGAAGCGTTGACGACGTCGAACTTCGACGTAGCGGCGCCCACGACCTTCAACTCGAACTGAGTCATCAGCGCCGGATTGCGCAAGTACACGTCGTCGGTGATGGTGCTCGCGTCGAACACGATCGAGCGCTTGTCCGCCGTGATGTACGGCAGGCTGGGTTGCGTCACGAGCGCGCCGGAGAGGATCGCCGGCAGCTCGGGAACCACATCGGCGGCGCTGATCACCAAACCGGTCGAGGTGTCCGTGCCGGCGAAGAAGAATTGGATCGGGTCAGGAGTCGACCCGGTGGGCGGGACGCTCGTCGCGCCCAGGGCGATCCACTTCGACTGGGACTTCGAGGTACGCCCGAAGATCGGGAGCAGAAGGTTCCAGCCCCCCGTGAAGTCGGGGCTGCCGCTGCCGTTCGGCGTGTTGATGTTGAGGGGGGTCGCGCCCACCGGCGGCGGCCGCAGGAGGTTGCGCAGCTTGTTCGGGCTCGCGGTCGCCGGATACAGGATCTTGTCGAGCTCGGAGACGTGGAGCTGGATCAAGCCCGGTCCACCGTCACCGCCCACGCCACGGATCTGACCGCCGGCACCCTGGCCGGAAGGCAAACCTGTCGTGCTCGAGGTCACGACCACGTTGCTGGCACCCTGGTTACCCGCATTCATTCCGCAGGGTGCGGTCGCGCTCGGATACGCATCCGAGGGGATCTGCGAGGAGATGAGCAGATCCAGCGTCGGAGAGAGCTCTTGGTTGAGGTGGTTCGCTCCTCCGGCCTCGTTGGTGCCGTCGAAGCTGGACGCCCCACCCTCACCGCCGCGTGCGAAGATTCCAGCCGCCGGGGTGATGGTGGTCCCGTTGAAGTTGTTCGTGGCGCTGCCCTGCACGCAGGCGCTCATATCGATGAAGCCACCCGACTGCAGGACGATGTGGCCGCCGGAACCGCCGCCGGAGCCACCCGCCACGCGGTTGTAGTTGTTCGTGTTCTCGGCGCCGCCTCCCGTGCCGCCGTTCGCGTCGACGCGTCCCTGGGCGCCGAAGACGATGTCCCCCAGGCACAGGATGGTCAGAGAACCGCCGCCGCCGCCGCCGCCCGAGCCCTTGTAGTTGTTGCAGGAGGTGAAGGGAACCGTGGGGAACGAGGTCGAGCGAACCACGTCTCCGCCTCCGCCCCCGCCCGATCCGGCCCAGGGTGCGCCCAGTTCACCGGTCACCAGGGTCGAGGTGGCCGGAGCTCCGACGCGCATCGTGCCCCAGAAATCGTTCAGGTGGAAGAAGGCCTGGTAGGGGCTGCCGGTGTCGTCATCGAGAGCGGCCAGCGTCGGGTCCGCGGGATTCAGGTCGACGAACGGTCGCGGCCCCTTCCTGCCGCCGACGGGGTGGGCTCCGAGGCCCAGTGCACCGATGACACCCTGGAGTTGGGAGCCCTCCGCGCCATTCTCCGCGTCGAGACCGATGATGGTCTGATCTGGGCAGCCCGGGCTGAGTGCGCCGAAAGTGGTCCCGTTCGTCAGGATGCGCGGGACGTCGATCGCGAAGGCTCCACCGCCGCCGCCTGCCGCTCCACCGCTCTCCGGCGTCAGGAAGACGCTCGCCTCTCCGCCGCCGCCACCACCGCCGGGCGAGTTGAAGGGACCGAAGCCCCGCTCACCCTGCGGCGTCGATTGCGTCGTCAGGTAGCTGCCCTGACCTCCGCGTCCCCCGCCGGCATTGCCGGTGGCACCCGCTGCAGGGACGTTGGCCGAGCAGTACGAGTTCACGCCGGCGTTGTTGCCGCCCTTGAGGATGATCTTGCCGTTGATGTGGACTTCGCCCGAGACGCGAATCACGCACGGGTTGGGGCCGCGGATCTCCAGGGTCGCACCCTGGTCGACGGTCAGCCTCTCCACATCCACCTGGCCGTTGATGACGGCCTCGGTGAACTGTTGGTCGTCGCTCGTGATCAACTGGAACGTCGTGTTCAGGACCGTGGTGCCGTTGGCGATCGGCCTGACGTGGTAGAAGAAGTGGCCACCCGGACCGCCGGTCCCGCCGAAGTTGAACGCGGCCTTCAGCTCATCGTTGCCCCAGTCCGCGGGCGGATCGCCGAGGGTCGAGGTCGTGTCCTCCTGCGATCCCGTGGTCGTGCCGCCGATGAGGAACTCCTCGGTGAAGGCGTCCGCCGTGTCGCCCGGCGTCATGGTCCCCGGGTTTGTCGCGGTCGAGACCCGGAAGGAGCCGACGACCGAGTCGATGGTGCCGCTGTTGCCGACGATATCGGTGAAGCTGCTGGCGAGGACGACGCGCACCAGACGACCCTGCGGCAGGATGCCGGTCGGGGTCACGCGAACCAAGGCGCCGGTGTCCGTGCAGTTCTGCTCGAGCGCCACGGAATGCGGTACGTTGGCCCAGCTGGCCGGGACGCTCGGCATCGTCTCGTCGACCAGGTATTGCAAGCGGATGTTCGTCGCGCTCACGTTGGTGGACGAGGGGTTCACCGGCTGATCGATCTGCAGTCCGATCGTGACCCGCGAGGGCACGGAGCTGTAGAAGTTGAGGGGCGCCAGGAATCCCGGCTGGCTCACGTCTGCACCCAGGTTCGAGTCCGGCGTCGGGCGCTGCACGAACTGCACGTGCTGGCCGACGTCGTTGCCGAGCTCGATATAGGAGGCGTTGGCGTTGTTGGTGCAGTTCGGGTTGGCGATCAGCGCGCGCGGTGATCCCGTGACGACCGGATCGACGAACAGGATCTCGGGCGAAGTCGACGTGGGCGTGTTGAAGTTCAGCGTCTGGCTCGCACCCAGCGTATCCCCCGTCGTGGAGCGGACCGTCGGCCCACCCGTGTTGGAACCGACGACGTTGAGCTGGTACTGGACGCCACCCGGGGTCAGCCCCGCGTCGGAGTAGTCGGCCAGGGTCGGGCAAGTCGGCTGGAACACGATCACGTTGGTGACGGGGACGTCCCCCGAGCACGGATCGAACGGATCGGCCTTGCGCATCTTGACCCGGAACTCTCCCGAAGCAGGACCGCCCCCTACCGCCATGATGCTGATCGTGTTCAGGTTCACGGACGAGAAGTCGACCGGCTTGGTGAACGTGAACTCGATCTTGCGGTTGATCTGGACCGTGGCGTTGGGTTGGACCGACACCGTCGCCAGCAGGAAGTTGGCGTTGCTCGAGCCCGAGCCCGATGACCCTCCTCCGCCGCCGCAGGCGCCGAGGAACAGGCCACCCAGACACAGACCGAGGATAGGAACCGTGAAGGTGCGGTGCGTCATGTTCATGAGTGGTAGCGAAGTCGGGGTAGCGAGGAGGTGAGACAGATCACTTGCGGTACGTGAATCCGAGCGCGGACAGCTCCGGGCTCAGGTTCGTTTGCGGGTTCGAGATGAACGTGATGCGGACCTGGAAGAACGGTGCAGTGTTGAGTGCCGTCAAGCTCGTCTTCCAGCTCGAGTCGCTGTTGAGGAAGGTCGGGATGGAAGCAGGCGGGTTCGTCGCCGGGGGGACCGCCCAGTGGAAGAGGTCGCCGTAGGCGTCGATCAGGCCGGCGTCGGACCTCAGGATGTCGCTCGTGACCGTCACTGCGCCGCGGAAGTGCAGCACGACCTGCGTACCCTCGGGCTGATCCTGCGGACGGGGCTCGATCACGGGCGCACCGTATTGCACGGGCGTCGTCACCTGACCCACCGAGAACCAGATCGAGTGCACGCGGCTGATGCGCGTCACGAGGTCGAGCTGCCCGATGTAGAACGAGTTGTCGACGCCCGGGGTCACCGCTCCCGGCGGGGTCGAGTTGGGGTTGAACCCGCCCGTAGCGCTCGTGGCGGTGTCCGGGTCGACGGGGTGCGCCCCGTTGCCCGTAGCGAAGGCCCGGAAATTCGGCTGCGGCGAAGAGGCCGTGGCGAGCGAGATGTCAAAGGCGTTCAAGCCGGAGGCGCCGTTGTCGGGGTAGCAGCGGAACTCCATGAGGAGCGGTAACCCGATGGTCGGCACCCTGTTCAGGTTGGCGGGGAACGGCGTGGAAGGTGTGCCCTGACCGGTGACCTGGACGACGATCGGCAGCTCGGCACCCGGGCAGCCGCTCGGCGCACCCAGGCTGGGAAGCGCCGTGTCGCGGAACGTGTAGTACGCCTTCAAGTTCGGGGGCGTGTTGCGGTTCATCGGCCAGGGGAAGAACTTCGTCCCCGAGCCCCCCGTGAACACGTCGCTCGGGATGACGGTGTAACCCGTTGGACCCCCGATGACGGGATACACCTTGCGCAACGGGTCGTTGATCGGGTCCGCCTGGTTGGTGGCGTACGTCGAGACGAGGCCGGAGTTCGGGAAGGCCGGGAGCAGGTTCGCGTCGAGGCTCTCGTCCGGGAGGAACTTGCAGTGCGCCAGGCTCATCTCGAAGCGCGTGTAGTGGTCGCTGTTGACGTTGCCGCCGATCGGGGACCAGTTGAGGCCCTCGATGTCGACGTTGAAGTTGGGCTCGTCGAACAGCGAGAAGCCCATGTCGCAGTAGCGCCACAACGCCTGCAGCTTGCTGCCGAAGCGCGAGAGCGGCGTCTGCACGCCCGGCCCGAAGGGGGGCATGATGCTCGGCACGGGCTCCGTGCGGTCGGCGGCCGCGCTGAAGTGAGTCACCGGACGCGGCTTGAGCACCTGTGCAATGGGATCGAGCAGGAACTGACCTCGGAACTCGTTCTTGCCGGCACCGGTCGTGGAGGTGTCGCCGTCGCCGAGGTTGGAGATCTCGTCCGTGGAAGTGAAGCGCAGCGCGAACCCTCCCGTGTTCTGGGTGGCGGCGGTCGGATCGATGCGGAAGCGCACCGGCGGAAGCACCGCACCGAGCTGGTTCCCCGCCAAGTCGGTGGGGCCGAGATCCCCGCTGAGGAGCGAGAGGTAGAACGACTCGGCCGTGCTCACGGTGTGGTGGAACGGCAGCACCGGCGTGAAGGTGAACTCGCGCAGGTCGGTCGCCCCCGCGACCGCGCCGACGACGTAGTTGTAGGCCGTCAGGGTGGTGGCCGCCGGGTCCGTGTTGACGACGGTCATCGAGTCGAACGGGGTCAGGGAGAGCGGGTCCATCGGCTCGGTGAAGCGCACGATGACGGAGGAGGTCGGGGGCACGTTTTGGTCAGGCGGAAGCCCGATGCCCGGGAAGCGCACGAAGCACGCGTACTTGCCGTTCGGAACCCCCGCGTGGAAGCGCATCGAGACCTGACCGGCACCGGGGGTGAACTCGCTGATCCCGGACGGGTCGCTGGCGATGATGCGGAAGTACACGGCCTGCACGATGGTGCCGACCTGATCCCCCGTCACCTCGGAATCGGGCGGGCAGGTCTGGAACGGCGGGCAGATGACCTCGGCGTAGACGTTGCCCTCCTGGATGACATCGCCCGCCAGGAGCTTCGCTGCGCACGTCCCGAGCACGAAGTCGAGGTCGCAGATGAACGTCTCGGGCGTCGGGCCATCGGCCACGTTCGTGATCGTCACCGCCTGAATGCCCAGGATGTTGGGAGCCACGTCGTCGACGAGGAACCCGTTGTTCGCATCGCCCGTGATCGCGAAGCTGCCGCCCGAACGCATCGCGCGCAGGACGTCGCGCGTGGGCGATTGGAAGTCGATCGTGCCGTTGCCTGACGAGGACAGACCGTGCCCGCTCGGGTTCGCGAGGATGGAGAACTGGCCGAAGTCGGGGTTCCTGATCGTCGGGAGGCGCAGGGCCACGTTCGGCTGCGACTGCGTGAGGCTCGCCGGAAGACCGACCGAGTTCACCGGCAGGGGCGGGCTTGTCTGCGCCGCTTCGAGCGTCGACACGGTCGTGTCGATGATGACGCGGGTCGAGTAGAACTCGAGGCCCGGCTGGTTGTCGAACTCGGCCAGGTCACCGTGGTTGACGTCCGGGATCAGGCGCGCATCGAACGGCACTTCGGGCGGATAGCCGCGCAGCACCTTGATCGTGTCGGCGCTGATCGTGGCGGTGTCGACCAGGTCGTTGAATTGGAGGATCAGGGCCGCGTTGCGCGGAACCAGCGGGTAAGGCGGCAGCTCGGACGGATCCAAGCTCTTGTCAGCGATCTGCGTCAGATCTCCCTCGAGCGCGCGCACCTTGATGACGAAGTCCGAATCCGGATCCGAGCTGTAGACAGCCTGCACCGTCACCGTGGTCTTCTCGCTGACCGGGTTGATCTCGACGGTGTAGTCGTTGTCGGTGTGGACGTTCTCGTTGATGACGAAGTCCGCGAAGCGGAGGATTCCGTTCGAGTCACGGATGTCCGCCAAGCGGCCCCAGTGGAAGCCGATGATGTGCAGGTTGGTGGCGTGCCCGCCGGAGTTGGGCTCGACGAAGAACGCGAGCTGGCTGTTCGGACCCTGGTTCGGATGGAGAGCCAGCGAGCCTTGGGGCAGGCTCGAGGCCGATCCGCCCACAGCACCCTTGTGGCAACCACCGAGCAGCCCGCCGAGGACCGCGGCTCCGAGGAGGAGACCGAGGCTGCGGCCGGCGGGGACGAGTCGAGAGGCAACTCGTGAGGTCGAGGTGGAAGAAGCGCGGTGCTCCAGACGACCGAAGGCAGAGATTTTCATGGATGGCAAACCTGAAAACGGTTCGAACGGATCGGATGGCAGACGGGGATGGGTCGTGGCCGACATCTTCCGCTCCTAGACGCACGCGTGCGGCGCAAGGAATCGGGTCGGGGCGACGTGTGGGGATGGCTGCGTGGTGAGGAGGTGGACTAGTCAGCCCTCGGGGTCTGAGTTCCCCACCGTTCCATGATTTCGTGACCTGCTCCGCAGGTCAAGATTTCGTGAGCTGCATCGCAGGGGATGGGTGGGGAATGCGGAGCCGCGAGGGAGGCGGTTCCTGAGAGAGCGGTTCCACCCGTAGGACGGACAGCGGAGAGCGCAATCACCGGTTCGGGTCGTCGGGATGCATCGGTGAGGATGCCCCCGATCGCCGGTTCCGCGACAGGCCTCTCCGCGGCAACGTCGCCGCGAGGTGGGTTTGGAGCGCGGCAGCGCGCTCCGGCGGCGTCCTTTCCAAACCCCGTGCCGGAGGTATGGGACGGGTTGGGACCCCCATCTGGACCACCTTGACCCCGCTGGAAGTGGCGTGAAGGGCCCTGCCGAAGACGACCGGACGAGCCAACGACCGACGCCGCGCGCCTCTCCCCCAGCGAGCGTGCGAAAGCGCACACCGCCCGCGTCAGACGGACGCTCCATTGCGCACGGCGGGCACGAAACCGAGCTGAGCGGCCTCAGCGGCATCGCGCAGGAAGACCAAGTGGTCTCCGCGGACCTTGCGCAGCTCGGGCGATTCGGGCTCGTGGTAGTGGTGGGTCGTCGAGCAGCCGACGAGCGCGAACGCGAGCTCCTGCGAGCAGTAAGCGCAGTGCGCGCGCAACGGGACGCGCGAGGTCAGTTTGAACATCGCTGTGACGTGGCGTGCTTCGGTGCGCGAGATGCAAGTCGGGTTCGGGCACGGGTTCGCGCCGAGGACGACGGGGTGGAAGCGGACTTCCGGTGCGCGCTGATCCGTCGAGAGCTTCAGCACGCCCAGCAAGTATCCGAGGATCGCCATCCGGATCGGGACGCCGCGCGCGGCCTGCTTGAAGTAGATGCTGCGCGGATCCCCGTCGATGTCGTCCGAGATCTCGTCGCGGCGCGGGAGCGGGTGCATCACGACGGCATCGCGCAACGATTCCGCCGCGAGCGAGCGCTTGCCGAGCTGCACGTAGTTTTCGAACGCGCGCGAGCCTTCGGGATGGCGCTCGGTCTGCGGCCGCGTCATGTACACAGCGTCGACACGCTCGATCGAGAAGCCGCGCGCATCGGTGAAGAGCGAGAGCTGGTGCGGCTTCTGCGGCGTCAAGTACACGGCGTCGGACTGCGAGGTGAGATCGCCCAGGCGTGAAGCGTCGGCGCGCTGGGGCTCGACGCCGAACTCCGTGCGCAGTCGTTGGACCACGTAGTCGGGCAGCTCGAAGCCCGGCTGCGGCACGCACACGATGTTCGCGCCGAATCGAGCGAGCGCGTAGGCAAACGAGTGAATCGTGCGGCTGTAACGCAGGTCGCCGGCGAGCACGACGTCGAGCCCCTCGATGCGGCCGCGCTCGACCCACAGGTTGTAGAGGTCGCACAGGGTCTGCGTCGGATGCTCGTGGCTGCCGTCGCCCGCGTTGATGACGGGCACGGGCGAGTACTGCGCGGCGAGGCGCGCGGCACCTTCGCTCGGATGGCGCAACACGATCACGTCGGCGTAGCCCCCGCCGACGACGCGCACGGTGTCGGCCAGCGACTCGCCCTTCGACGCGCTCGACGTGCGCATGTCGGCCGCTGTGATCGTGCCGCCGCCCAGGCGCACCATCGCGGACTCGAACGAGAGGCGCGTGCGTGTGCTCGACTCGTAGAAAAGGCTGGCCGAGATCAGGCCGCGTCCGACATGGGAGAACGCGCGCATGTCCTTCTGGAATTCGGCGGCGTGCGCGAAAAGCTCGCGCATCTCCGGGAGGGAGAGGTCGTCGATCGAAACCAGGTGGCGGGTCATTCCGGTTCCCGCGTGCGCGCGGCGACGCGACACGGGCTCGCCGGAATCCTGGAGCACGTCCGAGGGTCCTGGCAGGCGGCCATGATAGCGTCCGCGGGGCGATCGCGGAGCCCGCACTCGAGCGAACGTGTGCGCCGGCTCGAGTTCGGACGTGCGGGTTCGGGCGCACCCGATCCCGCCCACCGGCTCAGATGGCGTTCGCCGCCAAAGCAGAGCGCGCGGTCTGGGCCAAGGCCGACTGCACGCTCGGTGCGTGCGCGGTTGCAGACCCTCCCCGCGCAACTCCAGCGAGCTCGGCCAAGAGCGCTCTCGATCGCGGGTCGAATGCGCAGGCCTCCATCGATGTCCATGGGTCTCGAGCCAAGTCGAGTCGCTCGTGGACGAGCTCTGCGATCGTCGATCGGGCGCCCGCAGGGTCGCGCAGAGCCGACACGCACGGTGCTGGAGCTTCGGGCACGCGGTCCGCGCAGGTCCACAGGCGGACGACGCCCGCTGGGGCGGAGGTTCCTTTCGCCGCCGCGTCGGTCAGCCACAGCACGAGGTCGGCGCGCGACCGCTCGGCGCGCGCGCGTTCCTGTCCGGCGCGCTCGACGCGCGCGGCGGGATCCGTGCCCGCGTTCTCGCGCTCGCCGGCCGTGTCGAGGAGATCGATCGCGTAGCGGCCGAGCGTCACCGTCGTGCGCACGAGGTCGCGCGTGGTGCCCGGCTCGGAGCTGGTCAGCGCGCGACGCTCGCCGGCGAGCACGTTGAAGACCGTCGACTTGCCTGCGTTGACAGGACCGGCGAGGACCAGGCGTGCGGGTTCGAGGGCGAAACGCGCGGCGCGAGACGCTCGGCTCAGGCGTTCGAACTCCTCGAGCGCGTTCTCGGCGCGCGTCATGCGCTCGAGCGCCGCCCGCCAAGCACCCTCCGATTGGTCGAGCAGGATGCGCGCCGCAGATTCGCAGGGTGCACGCGCCAACAGCGCGCGTGCGCGTTCTTCGGCGGGAGCATCGATGTCGACGTGCGTCGCAGCCAACGACCGAAGCAGCGCGCGCACCAGCACGGGGCTCCCGTGCAAGTGGATCTCGACGTGGTCCTCGCGGAGCGCGCACACGAGCGCTTCGTCCAAGTCGTCGCCTTCGAGCGACAAGCGCACGAGGTGCGGGACGCCGATCGTGAGCGCAGCGCGCGCGCACATTCCGCGGACGCGCTCGACGGCACCGCGGCCGCGCACGCTCACGACGGAAACGGCACCGCGTGCGCGCGGTGTTTCCTCGCGCACGTCGAGCGAGACGTGGGAAGCAGCATCAGTGGAGGTGGACACGGGTGGCGCAGGTCGTGGAAGCGAAGGGTTCGGACGCGAGGAGAAGTCGGAGAGCAGGTCCGCGCAACGCGTCAGCGCGTGAGTTGCGCGGCGAGCGCGGCCAGCATCCCGCGGTGCACGAGGAGTCGGTCTTCGACGACGCGCCCTTCGAAGCAGGGTTCGGGCTGCAACAGGAACGC
>JBBQNP010000104.1:0-15731 GCA_038330085.1 Planctomycetota bacterium
CTCCGCGCAGATCGAGGACGTCCTGATCGTCAACGCCTACGTCGTCAACGGCCAATCCGTCGGTGCCGAGAAGTACTACTACAAGCTCGAATGGCTGGCCCGTCTCTCCGAGCACCTGCGCACCACCTTCTCCCCGAAGGAAAAGCTCGTCGTGATGGGGGACTTCAACGTCACCTTCGACGACCGCGACGTGCACGAACCCGACCTCTGGCGCGAAAAAATCCTCTGCTCCACACCCGAGCGCGAAGCCCTCTCCGCCCTCATGAAGCACGGTCTGCACGACGGCTTCCGCAAGTTCCACGAAGAAGGCGGCCACTACACATGGTGGGACTTCCGCACGATGGGCTTCAAGCGTGGCAACGGCCTGCGCATCGATCACTCCCTCGTGTCCCAACCCGCTTGGGACGCGATGACCGATGCCACCATCGACATCGAGATGCGCGCCGGCGAGAAGCCGAGCGATCACGCGCCGTTGATCATCACGCTGTAGCCAGTAGCCTCCACTCACTCGACCATCGGCCACCCCTTAGCCGACCGGCGCGACCAATGCTCGGTACTCCGGGCGTTTGTCGCGCCGCCCGGAACCGCGCCGGAGGCGCGGAACAACTTGCCTCGCGGCGCTCACCTTCCCTCGCGCCTCTAATCCGCGCGCCTGCATGCCTCACACCGCAACGAGCGGAGCGGACCGTCGGTGAATGGACGGTGCCAAGCAGCCGTCGCGGGGAACTGCATTCGTCGTCGCGCGAAAGCGCGCGACAGGGCGGCGGGTTCCAGCCACCCTCCTTTCACCACCTCTTCAACATCTCATCCGCAATCCAGTCCGCGAAGATCTTGTTGCCTTCGCGGTCGAAGTGACAACTGTCGTAGTACAGCGTCTCCGCGTGATCCTTGAACACCTGCGTCCCATCCAAGTACGTCTCACCGCCCTCTGCGAGCCTCTTCCCCTCGGAGCGCAACATCGGATAACCGAGGTTCACGGCCTCCGTCCAGTTCGGCCCCATCTCGCCTTTCTTGAGCTCCTCCTCCGTGACCGGCTTCGAGCCCTCGTCGTGCAACGTCGGCTGCAGCACGTGCACGTACTTGATGCCGCGTGCTTCGCAGATCGCGCGCAGGGAACGCGAGCCTTCCTTCCACGCTCGCACACCATCCACCATCGCGGGCATGCCGGGTCCTTGGAACGGAGGCCCGCGCATGACGTACTTGCCGCCGAGTTCGCGCGTGCGCTTGTAGTAGGCCGTCGTGAGCACGGCCGTCTCGTCCCGGATCGAGAACAAGCGCTTCTCAGCCATGCGGCCGAGGATCGCGCTGCGCCACGCTCCTGACGAAATCACCTTGCTCGTGAAGCTCTCCACCTCACGCAAGTTGGCGACGATGTGGCCGGCCATCGCGATGCAGTCACGGTCGACGATCCCGTTCATCGCCAGCGCGCCCCAGTGCATCGTCGAGGGCAGCAACGGGCTCGAGTGCAATGCAGCGTTGTCGTTCGCGAGCGCCACTTCGTTGAAACCGTCGATCGCGAGCACGCACTCCGGCTTGAATCCGATCGAGAGCATGTACTGCACCGAGTTGACCGTCTGCGGCTGCTTGTATCCGCCGCGCGCGTACTTGTAGAAGTACACGTGGCGACCCTCGAGCTTGGGATCCGCCTCCAATCGACGGATCAGACGGTCGGCTCCGTACGCGCCGAACACGTCCGCCACCGAACCGCCGACGAGCAGGATCTCGTAGTCGTTTTCTGTCTTCGGATCCTTGAGCCGGTCCCAGTCGGCCAGCATCTCTTCCATCGATCCGACGACCTCCCAACCCATGTAGGGATGGATGAGCCGGCGTTGCGCGGAGTTCTCCGGCTCGACGTCGTTCACGCCCGCGGGTGCGGGATGCGGCACGAAGTCGCGCGCGCGGCTCTGCAGTTCGAGCATCTCTCCGCGCAGCATTTCGGCGTCGTACGGGTGACCACGAACTCGAAGCCACAGGCGGTATCCGCTTTCTGCGAGCACGAGCGAGAGCAGTGTTCCCGCGATGATGGCCAGCAGGACCCGCGGCCAGCGCCTTCGTCCGCGCTCGATCGAGGTCGTCGTCATCGAGCCAAGTATCACCGTCGGGCCTTCATGCACGCCAGCATTTCGTCGGCGATGCGGTCGGCCAGGATGACGTTGCCCGCCGCGTTGAAGTGACAGTCGTCGAAGTACAAGCGCTGATGGACGTCTGCGAAGATTCGGGTCGCATCGAAGAAGTGCTCACCACCGAGCTTCAGCCGTTCGCCCGCGGCACGCAGGAGCGGATAGCCCGCGTGCACGCCTTGGGTCCACGATTCTGGAGATCGTCCGTCCTCGATTTCCTTGGGCGTGAGCGGTTTCGAACCCGTGTCGTTGATCGTCGGCTGGAGCACATGCAGGTACAGGATCCCGCGCGCATCGCACATCGCGCGCAGTGAGCGGGAACTCTCCTCCCAGCAACGCACCGAGGATTCCGCGACGGCTTGAACGCCGGCATCGAACGTCGGACCTCGCAGGACGAGAGCAGAAGCGCGCTCGTGCAAGCGGCGGGTGTAGGCCTCGAACGCCGTGTGAGCGCGCGCTTCGTGCGAGGCCATCGCGCGCGTCACGAGCAGCGAAGCGAACGCGCTGTGCGGCGCGCCCCAACGCAGCGCGCGCTCGCCGATCGACACGATCGCGGCCTGGTCTTCGAGGCCGGACCACGCCGCGCCGATGGTTTCGCGATCCGGAGCGGCCGAATTCGTGAGCGATCCCCAGTGACCGATCGAAGGCAGGAGGGGATTCGACCCCGCGACAGCGTTCTCGTTTCCGAGCGCGACCTCGTTGAAGCCGTCGATGTCGATCACGCACTCGGGGGTGAAGCCCAGCGCGAGAAAGTACTGCACGAAGTTCACCATCTGCGGCTGCTTGAAGCCGCCCATCCCGTACTCGTACACGTAGATCGACTTGCCCGCGAAGATCGGATCGGCATCGAGACGTTCGAGAAAGTGCTTCTCGCCCAGAGCGCCGAACATCGCCGCGACCGATCCGCCGACGACGAGGATCTCGTACCGCGATGCGTCCGGGTTGGAATGGCTCTGCTTCAACTCGAAGTCGAGTTGATCGACCACGCCGGTCACGACATAGCCCGTGTACGGTTGCAGCACGGGAACCTGAACTGCCAGCCTCGGTGTCGTGGGCGCGGCGTTGGTTCCCGGTGCACGCGGAACGAGGTCGACGGCCCGGCTCATCAAGAGCTCGATCTGCGCGCGCGACTTGTCCGCGTCGAACGGTGCCCCGTGTGCGCGCAGCCAGATCCGCGCTCCGATTTCCACGAGGGCGGCGCCGACGAAGAGGAAGACCAGTTGCCACGCGACGATGCGCAGCCAGCGCGGCGTGCGCCGTGGTGCGCGCTCTTGCGGCGGGGAATCCGTGGAGTTCATCCGCACAGCATGTTGCCACAGTCGAGGCCGCTTCAAGAGACCGATGTGCTGCGTGTCGGATGCGGAGTCCCGACCCGCTGAAGGGTGGCAATCGGACGCGTGTTTCGAACACGCTGACGCCGGTCGCTACGTTATGCGCATGCTGCGCACACGCATCGCCTGTCTGGTCCTCGTCCTCTTCACAGTCTCCAACTGCGCACTGCCGCGTCCGATCCAGGACGGTCCGCCGACTCACGACGATCCCAAGCCGGCGGATGCGAAACAGGCCGAGACCAAGGCCCCTGTTGTGAAACCAGCAGAGGTCAAAGCAGGAGAGGCGCAGACAGAAGTTGCGAAGGCTGCGGACGCGAAGCCGGAGGATGCGAAGAAGTGGGACGTCGACGCCGCGCCCGGTCCCAAGCACGACGTGACGATCGACGTGACTGAGGGCACTTGGATGAACGTCGACCTCTCGCCCGACGGGAAGGAGATCGCGTTCGATCTGCTCGGGGACATCTACACGCTGCCGATCGAAGGCGGTGAAGCGCACGCGCTGACGCACGACGTCGCGTGGCAGATGCAGCCGCGCTATTCGCCCGACGGCAAGCACATCGCGTTCACGAGCGATCAGGGCGGCGGCGACAACGTGTGGGTCATGGAGCGCGACGGTTCGAAGGCGAAGGCGGTGACGGCTGAGTCGTACCGCCTGCTCAACGAGCCGGCGTGGTCGCCCGACGGACAGTTCATCGCGGCGCGCAAGCACTTCACGTCACACCGCTCGCTCGGTGCGGGCGAGATTTGGCTGTACCACACGACGGGCGGCGACGGTCTGCAGCTCACGACACGGGCGAACGAGCAGAAGGACCTCGGTGAGCCGGCGTTCTCTCCTGACGGCCGCTACGTGTACTTCAGCTACGACTCTACGCCGGGTGACTCGTTTCAATACAACAAGGACAGCAACGGACAGATCTACGCGATCGATCGGCTCGATCGCGAAAAGGGCGAGCGCATCCAGCTCGTCACCGGTCCGGGCGGCGCGTGCCGGCCGACGCCTTCGCACGACGGCAGGAAGCTCGCGTTCGTGCGCCGCGTGCGCTTCCACACGTGCTTGTTCGTGATGGATCTGCAGTCCGGCGCGTCGGAGCTCGTGTACCCAGACCTCGAGCGCGACATGCAGGAATCGTGGGCGATCCACGGCGTGTATCCGACGATGGCCTGGACGAACGACGACCGCGAAATCGTGCTCTATGCGCGCGGCAAGATCCGGCGCGTCGACATCGCGACGCACGGCGGGCGCGAGATCCCGTTCCACGTCGCGAGCACGCGCGCGGTCGAGGACGCAGTGCGCTTTCCCGTCGAGGTCGCGCCGGACGAGTTCGAGGTCAAGGCGCTGCGCAACGTGCGCGTGTCGCCGCAGGGTGATCGCGTCGCGTACCAAGCACTCGGTCACGTGTGGGTGTGCGACGTCGCGACCGGCTCGAGCCAGACTCCAGCAAGTCCGCTGAAAACATCCGGCGCTCCGCATCGTTTGACCACCGACGCACAGCACTTCGAGTTCATGCCCTCGTTCAGCCGCGACGGCAAGTCGATCGTGTACGTCGCGTGGGGCGACGACGACCTGGGCTCAGTACGCGTCGCATCCGTTTCGGATGGCGCGTCGCGCGCGTTGACGCTCGAGCCGGGGCATTACTTCGATCCCGTGTTCTCGCCCGACGGCGCGACGGTCGTGTACGTCAAGTCGACCGGCGGCTTCCTCGTGTCGCCGCTGTGGGCGCACGATCCGGGCGTCTACAAGGTCGCGACGAAGGGCGGCGGGCCCGTCCTGATCGCGAAGGACGGCGCCAACCCGCAGTTCGGCGCGGAGCCCGCTCGCGTGTACCTGTATTCGGAAGAGGACGGCAAGGACACCGACAAGCACACGCTCTGGAGCATCGGACTCGACGGCCTCGATCGGCGCACGAACCTCACGTCGGAGAACGCAGTGCAGTTCGCGCTGTCCGCCGACGGCAAGTGGGTCGCGTTCCAGGAGCGCTTCAACGCCTACATCGCGCCGTTCGTGGCGACTGGCCGCGACCAGGCGATCGGACCGAAGTCGAAGGCGATTCCGGTTGCGCGCGCGAGCCACGACGCGGGAGAAAACCTGCAATTCTCCGGCGATTCCAAGCGTTTGTACTGGTCGCTCGGCCCGCAGCTCTACGACCGCGATCTCACCGACGCGTTCGCGTTTCTCGACGGCGCGCCGGAGAAGTTGCCGACGCCCCCCGAGTCGGGCCTCGACATCTCGTTCAAGGCCAAGCAAGCCAAGCCGGACGGTTCGTTCGCGCTCGTCGGCGCGCGCATCGTGACGATGCACGGCGACGACGTGATCGAGGACGGCACGATCGTCGTCGAGAAGAACCGCATCACCGCCGTAGGTCCGCGCGCGTCGGTGCACGTGCCGACCGGTGCGCGCTCATACGACGTGCACGGCACGACGATCGTGCCCGGTTTCGTCGACGTGCACGCGCACGGTCCGCAATCCGCCGACGGCATCACGCCGCAGCGCAACTGGGTGCACGCCGCGAACCTCGCGTACGGCGTGACGACGATCCACGATCCGTCGAACGACACGAACTCGATCTTCGCCGCGGCCGAGCTGGCGCGCACGGGCGCGATCCTGTCACCGCGCACGTTCTCGACGGGCACGATCCTCTACGGAGCGACGGGCTCGTTCAAAGCCGAGATCGATTCGCTCGACGACGCGCTCTCGCATCTGCGGCGCTTGAAAGCCGTCGGTGCCGTGTCGGTGAAGAGCTACAACCAGCCGCGGCGCGAGCAGCGCCAGATGATCATCGAGGCCGCGCGGCAACTGCACATGATGGTCGTGCCCGAGGGCGGATCGCTGCTCGAGCACAACCTGACGATGGTCGTCGATGGGCACACGGGCGTGGAGCACTCGCTGCCCGTCGAGCGCATCTACAAGGACGTCGTGCAACTGTGGAGCGGATCGAAGACCGGCTACACGCCGACCTTGATCGTCGGTTATGGCGGGCTCGACGGCGAGCACTACTGGTATCAGCACATGAACGTGTGGGAGCAAAATCCGCTGCAGGCTTTCGTCCCGCATTTCGTGCTCGATCCGCGCTCGCGCCGCCGTCCGATGGCGCCCGACGAGGACTACAACATCCTGCGTAGCGCCGGCATCGTGAAGTCGCTCGTCGACGCGCGCGCGCATGCGCAGCTTGGCGCGCACGGACAGCTCGCGGGGATGGGTGCGCACTGGGAGCTGTGGCTGATCGCGCAGAGCGGCATCACGAACATGCAGGCGTTGCGTTGCGCTACGCTCGACGGCGCGCGCTACCTCGGGTTCGATGGCGACATCGGTTCGATCGAGCCCGGCAAGCTCGCCGACATGATCGTGATGGAGAAGAACCCGCTCGACGACATCCACAACACGAACTCGATTCGTTGGACGGTGTTGAACGGGAGGATCTACGACGCGCACACGCTGGCGCCCGCCGACGGCGGACCCGGCGTCGAGCCGCAGTTTTTCTTCACCGGCATGCAGGAAGGGATGCCGATGCAGACGACGCACACGCTGGGTGACGACTGCGAACGCTAAGAGCGTGCGCTCTCACAACCGCCGGTAGGTTCGCCGGCACGTTTCCGCAGCCCTCGTCAATACGCCGAGTCGAGTCGCGTCAGCACCGCCGAGCCGCCGACGTGCAGATGCCCGCTCGCATCGAGCATCACGCACTGCAGATGACGCAAGTCCTCGGCGACTCCGGGCCCTAGATCGCCGAGCGGAAGCGTCACGTCGAGGGAGCCCGTGCTGCCGATCATGCCCATCGACGTGCGTCGGTACGGGCCTTGCCCCAGGAACACTCCATCGAACTGCAGGGCCGGCAAGTGGGCCGCCTGTTGCGAGCTGGCCAAGTAGACGTGATCTCCGGGCACGCCTGCGAAGTGGAGCACGAAGCTCGTCGACTCGCGCACGAGGCGAGGTGCGTTCAAGACGCGGGCGACGCCGGTCGTTTCGTTGAACGGCTGCCCGTCCGACTGGAAGGCGCCTCCATTGGGGGACTGAACGGGCTGAGAACCGCACAGGTTGACGCCGCTCATTCCGCCCATTCCACCGGCGGCGTTGTTGGCGAAGCCGTTGCCGACAGCCGGCATGAAGAGGCGCACTCCGGATCCGCCCCAACCGCCGGCGGTCGGGTAGTCGTACGCCGTCGGTGCACACATCGGGGGCAGGCCGCCTCCGTCCATCCCGGTGCCGCCGTCCCCGCCGATCAGCGTGCAACCCGAGAGGAACACGCTGCTCGTGCCGGCCGCGAAGAGTCCGTCGGCACCTTGCGTCCCCGAGAGCGGAACCAACATCGAGGAGAACCCACCGTTCGCGCCACGCCCGCCGCGGAGCGTGCATCCGTGGAAAGACACGGTCGAGTTCCGCACGTACGCACCGAATGCGCCGCCGGTCTGGGAGCCCGGCCCGAAGCTGATGCCGTCAGCGCCTCGCATCTGGCAGTTCGTGACGGCGACGTCGCTGCTGTTCTGAATCTCGAGCGGATATTGGCCCACGGACCCGAGGTAGTTCATCGTGGTCATGGACATGTCCTGCAGTCGGACGGCACCGATGCAATTGATGACCTGGACCAACGTATTCGGATTCGCGGAAAGATCGAAGCCGGCCATGAGCACGAGACCGCCCGCTGGCACGCCCGTGATCGCTGCGTTTCCGTTCAGCGTCAGGTTCGATGCTTGATCGGCAACGATCGACAGCGACTTCCCGGTCACCATCACGGATGTCACGTTCGCCCGGACGAGGATCACGTCGCCGTCCAAGGCTGCGTCCACGGCGGGTTGGAGGTCCGTGAACGCAGCACCGGGGCCGCCGACCGTGAGCACGCCGGCATGCGCGAACGGGACGAATGCGAGGAGTAGGGCGAAGCACGAGAAGGTGCGCATAAGGGTTCCTTTCTGCGTCGGGAACGACGAGGGCCTGTGAGCATCCTATTCGCTCGTCGAGAAAGCGTTGCGCCCAACCTGGTTCGCTCCGGCCCACCGGCATCTCGCGGATCGCGCAGGTGTGCATTGCGGCCCCTCTAGAACCGCGGCGTTGATGGATCTTTCCGGCTTGGCGGGCAGCCGGCCGGCGCGATCGATCCGGCGAACTTGATTCCGCGCTGTTTGCCAGGCCTGACCGGCCCGTAAGGAGCAGCTTGCTGACTCGACTGGCGCGCAAGATGGATGGACATCCAGCGCTGTCTCCTCGAGCAACGTCGAGTCGCCGCGCAAGCTCGCGATCAGCGCGGCGAACAGCGCGCGTTGATGCGTCTCAATCAGGTCGAGGCGGCTCCGAGCAGACTCGTTGAGCCGAACTCTAGAGCCCGGGGACGTTCTTGATCATGCATTCGAGGATGTCGAACTGTCGCGCATCGACTTCACATGCCCGCGTTGGATGCTCACGTTGTCGCGGGTGCCGTGCGGACCCAACGGAAGCTTGAACGACGGACCGGCGTCGGGCGGGTAGACCCACCCGTTGTGCAGCTTCTTTTCCGCGCGCCACCCAGGTGCGCAAATGCGGAGCGCAACCCACACGTCGTCGAGCGAGACCAGCCCCTTGGTGGCCACGGCTAAGCCGCGAGCTCGAGTCCAGCCTCTACCTTGTTTGCGCTCTTGAGCTGGAGGTGGGTCAGGTCGGTGACCTCGAAGCTCACCCCGTGTCCGTCTGCGACTTGCCGTCTCAGCGTGGGGTCGACGTAGTTCTTTTGACGAACCTCTGCCAAAGCCGCGTCCCACCCAGCAGTCGTTCCCGGTGTCGTCGCATTCAAGAACTCGGCGCATGCCGTCCTGAACTCGTCGAAGGAGGAGGACTCAGCCGCGATGTCGAAGAGCACGGTGACCCACGCGTTGCGGAACTCGGTGAAAGCGATGCCGCGATCGGCTCCTCCGCCTGCGAATCCGACGGGCGCAACGCCCGAGATCCAGAACTCTCCGTCGGGGCCGCCTTCTTCGAGCAGGGCCCTGCCGCTCATGCTGACGCCGGCCACGAAGCCGTCGCCGAACACGACCTGTCGAAAGGAGAAGAGCAGGGGGAGTTGCATGAGAGGTGAGCTTGCGAGGTGCGCGTGCGCGGGGATCTATCGACCAGCGGTCGGGCCCGGAGCACCTCGAATCCTAGCAGGAACGCGCAATACCCTTCGCAGAGGCGTGGCCAGCCCGACGAGCGTTACCCAGGCGCTCCCTTTCCCCAAACACGCGACCGGCCGGCAGTCACTCGTAAGGATCAGCCCGCAGACGAACTCCGTCCAAGTGGCAAGTGCGAGACCCAGGCCAACGTCCGTCGGGCCGCACAGGGTCGAGCAGTGCCTAGTCGCCGCGCAGGCTCGCGATCAACGCAGCAAACAGAGCTCGCTGATGCGCATCCTTCGCCGCGGTGTGCTCCGGATGCCACTGCACCGCCACCAGCATCGGGTGATCCGGATGCTCGATCGACTCGATGACGCCGTCGCTGCTCTTCGCGACGGCGACGAAGCCCTTTGCCGGAAGGCGCACGGCTTGGTGGTGCCACGACGGCGTCGAAATCTTCGTCGCGCCGACGATCTTCGCCAGCCGAGATAGCGGTTCGATGATCACGTCGTGGTGCTCGTACCTGTCGTCGCCGCGGTGCGAGACGTCGTTGCCGAACTCGTCGGGGATGTGCTCCACGAGCGTGCCGCCGAGCGCGACGTTCAACACCTGCATGCCGCGGCAGATGCACAACGCCGGCTTGTCCTGCTCGACGATCGCACGCGCGAGCGCGATCTCGCACGCGTCGCGCTCGGCGTCGACGCCGTAGAGCTCTGGATGATCCTTGCCGCCGTACAACTTCGGATCGACGTCGGGCCCGCCCGTCATGACGATGCCGTCGAGGAACTCGAAGCACTCTTCCGGGTCGGTTTCGCCCGGCGGCAGCAACACGGGATAGCCGCCCGCGCGCCGCACGGCTTCGACGTACGTGGCGCTCAACTCGAAGCGCCCCTCGCTGTTCCGCGCACGTGTCGTGATGCCGATGCTCGGGCGGAACTCTCCTTGGTGGCTCATCTCAACCCTTCTCCAATGCGGCGCGAATGCGCTTCCACGCCCACCATGCGAACACGACGAACACGAGGACCGCAACGGCGGACACCCAACGATTGTCCACGATTTCCTGCGCGCGTTTGCCCATCACGACGGCAAGCGTCGCGAAGACGATCGACACGAGCACGCCGCCGACTGTGACGGCGACGACCCCGGCGCTGCGCGTGAGGCCGAGGAATTGTCCGACGAACGTGCCCCCGAACGCGCCGGATGCGGGCAGCGGCAGGAACACGAACAGCACGACGCCCCAGAAGGCCATGCGCTTCAGGCGCGGGTAGTGCTCGAGCACTTCTTGAGCACGATCGTGCACGTGCTTCAAAGTGCGCGCGAAGAACGGAATGCGGGCGAGCCAGCCGAGACCGATTGCGAGCGTGAGCGCGAGCGCGATGTCGGCGGCGGTCGCGAGCACGGCGACTTGCCACGGCGTGAGCGGGGAGTTGTGGATCAGCGCGGCGAAGATGAGGTACTTCCCGGGCACGGATGCGAGGCCGACGATCTCGCCCCAGATCCAGCCGGCGTGCGGTGGATGCACGATGAGGATCCAGGCGAGCGTTCCGCCGACGATCAGGGTGAGTGAGAGGAACCACGCGATGACGAGTCGGCGCGTTTCGTGGGCGAGGTTCGGGTCGGTGCTCGCGATCGGTGCGTCCGGTTCGGCGGTCATGAGGGGCGGGGAGTGTGAACCGTCGAGCGCGTGCGCTCCAGAGTGGGGAGCCGTCCTCGTGAGAGAGGATGTCCACTGCGGAGTCGACGTCGGTCGGCAGGGAGCGGTGGAGCGGGCGGTGACAGGCACCCTCCGCGGGCGACTGCGCTCATGGTCGCGCGAAAGCGCGCGACGCACGGCGGGTTCCAGGCACCACCCGCTCAGGTGCCCGGTTCTTCGGGTGCGGGCGCGGGCACGATCGGGCGACAGGTGTGCTCGGCCAGCACGCGCTCGGTGCGACGCTCCAGGTCGCGCTCGCAGAACAACTCCTGCATCACGGCGGCGTGCAGTTGGATCTTCTGCGTCAACAGATCCACGAGGTGCGTCAGCGGCAAGTCGGGCGGGAGCTTCGGGAAATCAGGACAGCGCAACGCGAGCGCGTCTTGCACGCGCTGTCGCAACCCGGGCTCGCGATCGGGGGCGACGTCGATCTCCTGGAACGGTTGCGCGCGCACTTGTCGGTAGGGATGCGTGCTCTCGACCTCTTCGATGCGCACGCGACCAAGGCCCACGAGCCAGATCAAATAGCGCCCATCGGGCAACCGCTCGTGCCGGCCGATCTCGCCCAACCCGCCGATGCCGAGCACGCACGGGTTGCCCTCGCCGTCGACGCGTCCTTCGAGCACCGTGCCCATCACCATGCGACCGGACTTGTCGAGCAGGTCGTCGATCATCGCGCGATAACGCGGCTCGAAGATGTGCAACGGCATCACGCAGCCGGGAAAGAGATACACGTTGGGAAGCGGGAACACCGGCACGACGATTTGTCCGTCAGCGCTCGGCGCAGGCCCGTTTCCGCGCTTCATCATGCGTCTTTCGATCCACCGGCGGGTGTGCCGGCGCGCACGCGCGCATCGAGGGCGCGACGCACGAGGCCGAGCTCGCGCTTTTCACGCGGCAAACCGCGCACTTCGGCGCTGCGCTGCAGGTTGGAGATGTGCCGCTTGAGCAGGATCATGTCGTCGGCATCGCGGAACCACGCGGCCTTGACGGCCAGGCCGTTCTGCTCGAAGTAGCGCCGGCATTCCTTCTCGCTGCGCACCTTGCCGTTGTAGTACGGATCGACGATGCGGCTGCCCTTGTCACCGTTCGCAATCGTGCCGTGCAGACGCAACATCACGTGCGCCGGCAGCGGCAAGCACCCGACGCGGATGCCGGCGCGCCGCGCGACGAACATGTAGAGCGCGCACAATGCGAGCGGAATGCCGTGCCTCGTCTCGATGACGCGGTGAATGTGCACGTTGTCAGGATGATGGAAGTCGCCCGAAACGCCGCCGTATCCGAGCTTGCGGCCGAGGTGCTCGACGAGCATGTTCGCGCGATCGAGCGGATCCGCCAGACCGCGCGATCGCGCTGCGACCTCGCGCGCCATCACGTCGAGCCTCGTTTTCCACGGTCGCGGATCGAGTGCCGGATCGTGGTAGCGCGCCAGCATGAAAAAGGCCTTCTCGAGATCGATCGGCCCGCTCATCACGTGCTTGAGCAAGCGTCGCATCGCCTGCGTCTTCTCGCGCTCGAGCAGCAACGTGCGCGCGCGTCCGCGTGCGATGGCCGAACTGCCTTTCGCTGCGCGTCGCAACGACGGCAAGCCCATGCGGCCCGCGCGTTCGTACTCGCGCCGCACGGCCTCGCGCACCACGGGCGTGTCGTCGTCGAGCAACTTCGCGAGCGGTTCGAAGCGCGCGCGGTGAGCCCAAGAACGACGGCGCGGACCGCTCAGCGATCCGCGCGTGTGCCCTTCGTTCGCGGCCGATATCGCGGACGACCCAGCCTCCGCGCAGCCCGACTCGAAGGTGCCTGATTCGAAGGCGCCTGCCGAGCCTGCCGAATCGCAGGTCGCCGTGCCCGGGTTCCCCTCGCCGGGATTCATCGCGTCGCCTGAATTCATCGGGGCGCCAGGATTCATCGGGGCGGCAGTATTCATCGGTGCGGCAGTGCACTCGGGCCCCGATCCGCCCTCTGCTCCCGAAGATCTTCCGCGCTGGGGATCGGTCGTCTGCATGTCGGTGCTTGCCCTGCCCTCTGCCACGCCATCAACTCGCTCCGCATCGGAGGCGATCCCGCCTGGAAGCGGGCCGAAGGCATGGTTGCATAGCTAGTCCGGGCCCGGAAGGATTTTAGGCACCTTCAGCCATGTCGTGTGGGTCTTCATCTGCCCCGTGAGCCCCGCGAGCATGTTTCGCCCTCCCGGGCGGATGCTCGCCTTGCGCCTCGCGCGCATCGCTCCTATCCTCGTTCGCCAATTCTCGAACGATCCGGTTCGTGTGCGCACCCGTCCGCGCGCGTGTCGGGATTCGAGCGACCTCTCTCAGCGACGCGGTCCTTCCGGCCCGTTTCGACCCTCGGTTCGTTTTCAGGCCCATGGCCCAAACCGCGCGACAGAGCACCCGATCGGGCTCACGCATCGGACTCCGTCCGGTGGTGGTGACGCATGCGCTGCGCACGCCGATCGGCAAGTACCTGGGCGCGTTCGTCGATCTCACTGCGGCCGACCTCGGCACGTCGGTCGTGCGCGACCTGCTCGCGCGCGCCGGCCTCGATCCCGAGCGCGTCGACGAACTCATCTTCGGTTGCGGTCGCCAGGCCGGCGGCGGTCCGAACGTCGCGCGTCAGGTGTCCGTTCGCGCGGGGATTCCCGAGCGCGTCGCAGCTTTCACCGTGAACATGGCGTGCGGCTCGGGGTTGAAGAGCATCCAGCTCGCGGCTGAGTCGATCCAACTGGGACGCAACGACGTCGTCGTCGCGGGCGGCACGGAGAGCATGAGCGGTCTGCCGTTCTTCCTGCCGAAGTTCCGCACCGGCTATCGCCTCGGTCACGCCGAGGTCGTCGACGCGATGTACAAGGACGGCTTCGACTGTCCGCTCGCCGAGATGCGCATGGGCGAGACGGCGGAGAAGCTTGCGCAGGACATGGGCATCTCGCGCGAGCAACAAGACGAGTTCGCGCTGTCGAGCCAGCGCAAGGCCGCGGCCGCGATCGAGGCTGGTCGGTTCAACGACGAGATCTCAGCCGTGACGGTGAAGGGCAAGAAGGGCGACGTGGTCGTAACCCAGGACGAGCACGTGCGCGCGGACACGACGATGGAGAGCTTGAAGAAGCTGCCCGCGGTGTTCGCAAAAGAAAATGGGTCGGTCACCGCCGGCAACGCGTCGGGCATCACCGACGGCGCGTCGGCGCTCTTGATCATGGCGGAAGAGACTGCGCACGAGCTCGGTCTCGAGCCGCTCGCGTGGATCGGTGAGTCGACGCAAGCCGGAGTGGATCCGCGCACGATGGGCATCGGTCCAGTGCCGGCGCTCGCGGCGTTGCGTGATGCGACGGGCCTCGCGCCGGACGATTTCGACCTGATCGAGCTCAACGAAGCGTTCGCGGCGCAGGTTCTCGCGTGTCATCACGAGATGCCGCTGCCGATGGACAGGCTCAACGTGAACGGTGGTTCGATTGCGCTCGGTCATCCGATCGGAGCGACCGGAGCGCGCATCACGGCGACGCTCCTGCACGAAATGAAGCGCCGGCGCTCGGGTTTGGGCCTGGCGACCCTGTGCATTTCGGGCGGGATGGGCCTGGCCACGGCGTTCCACGCCACGCGGCCCTGAGCCCACGCGCGAGCTGCATATATACGACTGCACACCGGCGATACGCACGGCCTGACACACGCGAAACAAACGAATCGAGACGAGGAAACACGATGCAAATCAAGAAGGTTGGAGTGATCGGGGCCGGGCTCATGGGGCACGGCATCGCGCAGGTCGCGGCGCAAGGCGGCTGTGACGTCATCGTCGTCGAGACGGAGCAAGGTGCTCTCGACAAGGGACTCGGTCGCATCGACAAGTCGCTCGCGAAGCTCGCGGAGAAGGCCAAGGAAAAGGGCGGCACGTTCGACGCAGCACCTGTGCGCGCGCGCATCAGCGGCACGCTCGACAAGACGAAGCTCGCCGACTGTGACCTCGTCGTCGAGGCGATCGTCGAGAACCTCGAGATCAAGAACAAGCTGTTCGCCGAGCTCGGCAAGATCTGCAAACCGGCCACGATCTTCGCTTCGAACACGAGCTCGTTCCCGATCGCCGCGATGGCCAAGGCGTCGGGCCGTCCGAAGCAGTTCGTGGGCCTGCACTTCTTCAACCCGGTGCAGCTCATGAAGCTCGTCGAGGTCGTGCGCACGAACGAGACCAGCGAAGAAGTGTTCGCCGCCGCGCGTGCGTTCGGCGAGACGTGCGGCAAGACGCCCGTCGGCTGCAAGGACACGCCCGGCTTCGTCGTCAACCGCCTGCTCGTGCCGTACATGGCCGACGCGATGAAGATGCTCGAGCGCGGTGACGCGAGTGCCTTGGACATCGACAACGCAATGAAGCTCGGATGCGGATATCCGATGGGGCCGTTCGAATTGTCGGACTACGTCGGCCTCGACACGACGCTTTCGATCCTGCAGGGGTGGGTCAAGCGCTTCCCGAACGAACCCGCGTTCCAGATCCCCGCCGTGCTCGAGAAGAAGGTCGCGGAGAAGAAGCTCGGCCGCAAGTCGGGTGAGG
>JBBQNP010000105.1:0-15485 GCA_038330085.1 Planctomycetota bacterium
CCACGCCCTCTACGACTTGATCTGGGCGCTGGTCATCGTCGTCGCGTCACCCTGGTGGCTCTTCCGCTGCGCGACCGACCAGGAGTTCCGCTCGATGGCGGGAGCGCGTCTCGCGCTCGGTCTGCCGAAGCGACCGGCGAACGCTCGCCCGCGCATCCTGATCCACGGTGTCTCCGTCGGCGAAGTGAAGGGCGCACAGGCGCTCGTGCGCGAGCTGCGCGCGACACGTCCCGAGATGGAAGTCGTGATCTGCACGACGACGAAGAATGGACTGCGCGTTGCGCACCAGACCTACCCCGATCTCACCGTCCTGCGCTTTCCGCTCGACCTGTCGTTCCTAGTCAGCCGTTTCCTCGCGCGCGTCGACCCGGCGTGCGTCGTGCTCGTCGAGCTCGAAATCTGGCCGAACTTCCTGCGCTGCGCGAACCGCGCGGGCATCCCGGTCGCTGTGGTGAACGGACGCATCACCGACAGGAGCTTCGAGCACTACAGCTGGTTCAAAAACCTCCTGCCGCAGTTCAACCGCATCACGCTCTTCTGCGTGCAGGACCGCGAGTACGCGCAGCGCTTCGAGAAGCTTTCGGCCGATCCCGCACGCATCCTCGTGACGGGCAACATCAAGGTCGACGGCCTCGCGACCGGCCGCGTCGATCCCGGCGCGGAGCTCACGCGCCAGCTCGGCGGACGACCGGGCCAGATGGTCATCGTCGCCGGCAGCACGCACGAGCCCGAAGAACTCTGGGTCGCGCAAGCTTGGCGCTCGCATGCGCACGCAGCGCGCCTCGTGATCGTGCCGCGCCACCCCGAGCGCGCCGAGGGCATCGTGCGCGCTCTCGAATCCGACGGCGTGCGGGCGCAGCGCCTGACGAAATTGCGCGCCGGTGAAGCGCCCGACCCCGATCGTCCTTGCGTGTGCGACACGATCGGCGAGCTCGAGCGCATCTACGCGCTGGCCGACATCGTGTTCGTCGGCGGCAGCCTGATCCCGCACGGCGGACAGAACATGCTCGAGCCCGCCGCGCAGGAACGCGCCGTCGTCTACGGCCCGCACGTGCGCAACTTCACCGCCGAAGCCGCGCTGCTCGAGCGCGCCGCTGCCGCCGTGCGCATCGCCACGCGCGAAGAGCTGGGTCCGACGTTGCGCGCGCTGCTCGACGATCCGACTCGGCGCGAGAGCATGGGTCGATCGGGACGAGCGGCCGTCGAGTCGCAGCGCGGTGCCACCCGCTTGACGCTCGCCGCGCTGGCCGAGCGCGCGCTCGGACCGGCCTGATTTTCAAGCTCCCAAACCCTCGAGCACGTCCCCGCAAAGTGCGGCCCTCCGACCTCGACGTCGCCGCACGAGCGGGTATGCTGTTTCGCCACTCTTCTCTTCCACTCGCCGCCCGCGCAGCCCGCCGGACGGCCTGACACCTCTCTCTCCGGCCCACACCGCCCGATCCGCACGCCATGGCTCGACAACTTTTCACCTCGGAATCCGTTTCCATGGGTCACCCCGACAAGGTGCCCGACCAGATTTCCGACGCGATCCTCGACGCGTGCCTGAAGGTCGATCCGGCCTCGCGCGTCGCCTGCGAAGTGCTCACCACGACGGGCCTCGTCGTCATCGCCGGCGAGATCACGACGAAGGCCGAGCTCGACTACCAGAAGATCGCGCGCGGCGTCCTGCGCCGCATCGGCTACACGGACGAGTCGGCCGGGATCAGTGCGGATTCATGCTGCATCAGCGTCGTCGTCGGCAAGCAGTCGCCCGACATCTCGCTCGGTGTGACGGCCGAGACGAACAAGGACCACGAGCAAGGCGCCGGCGACCAGGGGCTGATGTTCGGCTACGCCTGCAACGAGACCGAGAGCTTCATGCCGTTCCCGATCTGGTACGCGCACCGGCTCGTCGAGAAGCAGGCCGAGCTGCGCGAGAAGGGCGTCATCCCCTGGCTGCGTCCCGACGCGAAGAGCCAGCTCACGGTCGAGTACGAAGACGGCAAGCCCGTGCGCGTGCACACGGTGTTGATCAGCACGCAACACGCGCCCGACGTCGACAACGACACGATCCGCCGCGAGGTGATCGAGAAGATCATCAAGCCCGTGATCCCGGCGAAATTCCTCGATGCGAAGACGATCTACCACGTCAACCCGACCGGACGCTTCGTCGTCGGCGGACCGCACGGCGACTGCGGTTTGACGGGACGCAAGATCATCGTCGACACGTACGGCGGCATGGGCCGCCACGGCGGCGGTGCCTTCTCGGGCAAGGACCCGAGCAAAGTGGACCGTTCGGCCGCGTACGCGGCGCGCTGGGTCGCGAAGAACGTCGTCGCCGCGGGGCTCGCGGATCGTTGCGAGATCCAGCTCAGCTACGCGATCGGCATCGCCAAGCCGCTCTCCGTGCGCGTCGACACGTTCGGCACGGGCAAGGTGTCCGACATCGACCTCACGACCGCGGTCGAGTCGGTGTTCGACATGCGCCCCGCCGCGATCATCAAGCAGTTCGACTTGAAGCGGCCGATCTACGAGAAGACCGCCTATCACGGGCACTTCGGGCGCGAGGACTTCCCGTGGGAGCGCACCGACAAGGTGGCTGCGCTCAACGAGGCGGTCGCGGCGAAGGCCCGTAAATAAGCTCGGCAACACAGGCTCGGCACGCCTCCGAGGCGCGTTCTCGGCGGAACCGTGCGGTCTGCTGCTCACCCGAGGGTGACTGACCGCGGGGGAGGGGGTACAACGCTCTCCCCCAGCGGCCCGAGACTGAACTGGATGGCATTCCTGCCAAGGTGAACATGAACGCGAAAACGATGTTGATGCGCTCGCAACGGCGCGCTGGATTCACGCTGATCGAACTGCTGGCCGTCATCCTGATCATCGGGATCCTGATGACGTTCCTCCTGCCCAAGATCCCCGAGGCGATCGACAGGGCGAAGGTCACGGCCTGCAAGGCCAACATGCGCGAGATCAACAGCGGGTTGATCCTCTACAACGAGCAGTACCACTCCATCCCCAAGGACAGCGGCGTGAAGTTCTTCGCGGCCCTCGTCTTTCAAGGCACATGGGACAACAGTGCGAGCAGCGCCAAGAAGCTGACGTGCCCGGGCGTCGACTATGGCAGTCTTGCCATCGGCCAGATCGATGATCCCAAGCAGTGGTACATGAACAAGGATGTCATTGACGGCACGTATTCGTCGTACGCCGGCCGCGACGTGAAGCTGTTCCCGCTGAAGCGCTTCCCTGGAAGCGGCAACGAAGCGATCGTTGCCGATGACAACGAGGGGAGCATCGAGGATGGTAACCACCGCACCGCGACGGTCGTGCTGTACGCCGACGGCAGCATCGGCACGCACGAGATCTTCAAGCTGCGCGACGAGGGCAAGATCGACAAGGAAGCCAAGGTGCTGAAGGTCGGTCCCGACTCGCCGATCCCCGAGCTGACGAAGCTGAGCCTCGACTGACGGAGCTCGGGGTCAACCTCTGTTGCACGCCACCCTCCGACGGTCGCCGACGCACGCGTGCGTGGCTGATCGGCGGAGGTTGGCGCACAAAAGGGGCTGTCATACTGCGCGTGCTACCGCTTCCTGTTCCGCACGGAAGATGATTCCTGGCGCGAGGCGGGGCTGGCTCTCCAGAATGCGCGCGCTCGAGGTCGAAGAGCTGCCCTTCGCATGAAACTTCCGCCCGTCCTGGTCGCCTTGCGCCCGCAGCAGTGGGTGAAGAACGTCTTCGTGTTCGCCGCCCTCGTGTTCGCGGCGGGCACGCAAGGCGCGTTGTTGCACGTGCCGTTGCCCGAGGTCGTGCGCACGTGCTTCGCGTTCGCGGCGTTCTGCTTCGGAGCGAGTGCCATCTACCTCGTCAACGACGTCGCTGACGTCGAGTCGGACCGCGCGCATCCGACGAAGCGCAACCGGCCGATCGCATCGGGTGCGTTGTCGGTGCCGACGGCGCTCACGCTCTCCGCTGTCTGCGTGGCGCTCGCACTGTTCCTCGCCACGCGCGCCGAGCCGCCGCAGGTCGGAGACACAGCTCCCGTGCCGATCGTGTTCGTCGTCGCCGGGTACATGACGCTGAACTTGGCGTACAGCTTGAAGCTCAAGCACGTCGTGCTCGTGGACGCGTTCTGCATCGCGGCGGGGTTCCTGCTGCGTGTGATCGCGGGCGGTCTCGCGGTGCCGGTGCAGGTCAGTCACTGGCTCCTCTTGTGCACGATGTTCCTCGCGCTGTTCCTGGCGTTGTGCAAGCGCAAGGCGGAGATGGACCTGCTCGGTGAGGGCCGAGGCGAGCACCGCGCGATCCTGCTCGAGTACGACCACAGGTTCCTCGACCAGATGGTGACGGTGCTCGCCGCGTGCGCGATCGTCACGTACACGATGTACACGGTGGCCGAGGACACGACGGCGAAGTTCGGGCACGGGCTGGTGTGGACGGTGCCCTTCGTCGTGTTCGGGCTCGCGCGCTATCTGCTGCTCGTCTCGACGCGCAAGGGCGGGGGCTCGCCGACGCGCGTGTTGCTCGGCGGTGACCCGATGTTCGCCGTGAACGTCATCGGCTGGGTTGCGACGGTGGCCTGGATCGCAACGCGCCATCGCTGAGAAGGTGCCTGGCCAGAAACCCGCCGAGGACTCGGACGAGTGTGGTACGTCGGGGGTCGCGCGCGGCGCGGTGTGGAACTGTCACCCCCGTATCCGTTGCTTGGCGGGCGCTGACGAACTCGCACGTCGCCCATTCAAGTCGGGGCCCTGGATCGAGGGGGCCGAGACAGTTCGTAACTTGATTGAGCGACCCACGTTTCCGTCAGTCGACGGAACGGCCTGGCCAGAAACCCGCCGAAGACTCGGACGAGTGTCGTGCGGCGGGGGATCGCGCGCGGCGCGGTGTGCAACCGGCCCCGCACGCTGCACCGACGTTCCCGTGCCCTCATTTCAGGTACGGCAGAACCTCTTCGCGCAGGAGTTTCACCCGCGACTCGCGCGTTGCCGACGGGTCCGTCCACTGCTTCAGAGCCTTCTGCGCGTGTTCGTCGCCCTGAGAGGCGCGCATTCGCAACCACGACTCGAACGTCGACTCGACAACAGCCGATTCCGTCGTCGACTTCTCGAACGCATCGACGAGAACCGTGAACGCTTCGCGCTCGCGGCCGAAGGGCACGAGCGCCATCGCCGCCGTCGTGCGCAACGCGTCCGGCTCTCCTGCCTTCACTGCCGATTCGAGTGCAGGCAGGGTGCGAGCGACGGTCAGCCTCCCGAGTGCGCGCGCCGCGGCCAGACGCTGCTCAAGCGGATGCGAGGACGCCATGTACGCAGAGACATCGTCCGCAGCCTTCTCCTGATGCACGGCACCGAGCGCTTCGATCGCCTCCGTCGTCACTGCGGAATCGTGCAAAAGGGATTCGTGAAGCGTCGGGCCCGCCGAAGCAGCACGCATCTCCATTGCCGCGAGCGCACTGGCCGCGCCGCGACGAATGTCCGCGTTCGCGTCGCGCAGTGCTGTCGAGAGCATCTCGGCTGCGAATCCGGGCAGTTCTCCGAGGACGGTGATCGTGCGCCCGCGCACCTTGGGATCGGTTGCACTCAGCGACGCGATCGCCTGCCAGACATCGAGCTGCAGTCTCGGCGACGGCGCATGCACGGGCAACTTGCCCTCGGGATCGCCGTACCGCCAGCGACGCAGGACCTCGGGGTCGAAGCCCGCCTGACTCGGCGAGGCGAGCGCGTAGCAACCGAACGCCGTGAGCGCATGATCGATCGACGTTTTCACCTCGCCGTCGCGCTCGTCGAGCGCCGCCTCGAGCAGGGCGACCATGCACTGATCCTGGTGCGTGTCGCCGAGCCTCCACGCGCAGTTCGAGCGCACCCAGACCTCCGGGTTCTGGCTCACGTGGTAGACGAGCGCATGCTCCGCGCGCGGCGTGTCGAGCGCCGCCAGGAGCTGGATCGCAGCGCGGCGAGCCTCGTAACTCTGATCGTGGTTGCCGATCCAGCCCGACAACAGCGGCACGATCGCATCGCCCAGCTCCTGCGCCTGACCGGCGAAGCTCTCGCGAAACGCGCCGCGTTGCGAGGCGACGCTGTTCACGAGGGCGCGCGTGCGATCGACGAGCTCCGTGTCGGGTTTGGCGAGCTCGCGTTCCGGACCGATCGCGGCTTCGAGCCTGTGAACGTTCTCGGCCACGACGGGACGGAGCTCGAGCGGCGCGCTCGACGAAGGCCCGCAAGCTGTGGCGATCGCGACCACGATGACCAGGGCCAAGATCGGTGAGCGTCGCGGATCGATGAGCATGGACACGCACGATAGCGCGTGCTCGCCTGCCGGTGACACAGAGCTGCGCTTGACCCTGCGCGCCAGAGCCCCGTACGCTCTGTGAGATCGGCGTCCGCCACGCCGCGCAACCCAGGTAGAGGACATCACCGTGCAAGCCCGATTGGAACTCGCGAGCCGCATGGCTCAACTCGGCACCGAGACTGCGTTCGAGGTCGTCAACAAGGTCCGCGCTCTCGAAGCACAGGGCAAGAAGATCATCCACCTGCACATCGGCGCGCCCGATTTCAGGACACCGCAGAACATCGTCGAAGCGGGGCGCAAGGCGCTCGCGGACGGGTTCCATGGTTACACGCCGGCGAAGGGCTTGTTGCCCGTGCGCGAGTCGGTCGCGGCCTACTGCAAGCGCACGCACCAAGCGCACGTGGATCCCGACGACGTGATCATCGTGCCGGGCGGCAAACCGACGATGTTCTTCGCGATCATGCTGTTCGGCGAGCCGGGCGCGGAGATCGTCTATCCGAACCCGGGCTTCCCCATCTACGAGTCGGCGATCAAGTTCAGCGGCGCGACGCCGGTCCCGCTCCACCTGCGCGAGGAGAGTGGCTTCGCATTCAGCGCCGACGAACTGCTCGCGAAGATCACGCCGAAGACGCGCCTCATCATCCTGAACTCGCCCGCGAACCCGACCGGCGGCGTCACCGGGAAGCACGAGATGGACAAGCTCGTCGCCGGCCTCGAGAAGCAACCGCACGTCGCGGTGATGAGCGACGAGATCTACTCGCGGCTCCTGTACGACGGCGAGCAGCACACGAGCATCCTCTCGTACCAGTCGATCCGCGACCGCGCGATCCTGCTCGACGGATGGAGCAAGACGTATGCGATGACGGGCTGGCGCATGGGCTTCGGCGTGTGGCCGAAGTCACTCGTCGCGCAAGCCGAGCGCCTGCAGATCAACACGGTGTCGTGCACGAATGCGGCGGCGCAGATGGCCGGCAAGGAAGCGCTCGACGGTCCGCAAGAGTCGGTCGAGACGATGCGCAAGGCGTTCGACGAGCGGCGCAAGATCATCGTGCAGGAACTCAATTCCATCCCAGGGTTCTCGTGCACGATGCCGAAGGGCGCGTTCTATGCCTTCGCGAACGTGAAGGGCACGGGGATCCCGAGCAGGGAGCTGGAGACGAAGCTCCTCAACGAAGCCGGCGTATCCTGCCTCTCGGGCACGAGCTTCGGCAGCTTTGGCGACGGGTACTTGCGCTTCAGCTATGCGAACAGCGCGGACAACATCAAAGAGGGGATGCGCCGCGTGCGCGAGTGCCTCGCGATGGCGCGACGCTGATCACCGCGGAGGAAACCGGCGGCAGAGAACACGGAGCCGAGCGCAAAGCACGCCGCCCGCGGAGTGGACGAAACCCACTCGTCACCCTTCCTGACCACGCGCACGCCCACGCGCGTTGCGTAACAGGAGCATCGGCGACGAAAGAAGTGGGACTGTGACCGAACATTCCATCGGCAGCGCCATGTGCACCGCGCGTGGACGCATACGCCCAGGAGGTGAGACCACCTCGGAATGTGGCACCTAATGACAGCGACCGGAGAGCGAAGGCCTGGTACTCCGGGCATTGGCTCTCCGGCCGCAACCGCGCCGGAGGCGCGGAATCAGCTGGCGGAGACGTGGTGCTTGCTGGAATGGCTCTCGCCGTGACGGTCAACCAGACGGAGGGGGATCCGGGTGACCGACAACGGCAAGGAGCGGCAAGAACAAAGCTGGCTGCGGCGAATTCGCCGCAGCGGGCTAATGCTCATGCGACGGCGTCTTAGCCGTCGGCCCGTGATGCGCACCCGCGCTCTTCCTGAAGCTCTCGTGATCCGCAAACGCGAACCCATTCACCTGCTTGTCCGCCTTCAAATCCTCGAGCGTCCAAACATGTCGCGACAAGTCATCGACCGCGACACCGGAGAACTCTCCCAGCATCTCGATCAAGAACTTGCGCATCTCCTTGTGACCGGGGTGCTTCCCACCCCCGCCCAATTGCACGCTCACCCCGGGCGAGCGACCCATCACCCCTTCGACTTCCGTCTTCTGCGCGGAGTCCTGGAACTCCGCTCCCACATGGGGAAAGCGGATCGAGAACATCGGGTCGTTGCGGTTGGGGAAATACCAGTGCTCTTTCAAACCCTGGACAGCGCGAGCGTCGAACCAGTCGCTCAACTCGGGACGAGTTGCGCCGACCAAGTGGACGAAGACCGAATACATGCGTCGTTCCTCCGTCGTTGGACCGGTCGACCAGCGAGCTCCCGTGCCCTCCGCGACGACCTGCCCTCCGTGCCGATTGTATGCCCGTGACCCGCTCCGTCGCCAAACTGGCCACGGACACCCCGTACGAAGCGGGTAACGCTCGTTGTGGGACGCTATCCTCAGCCCCCGTGTTCCCCGAAAGACTGGGCACACCACAGCCAGCATGGGGATCTTCAAGGCATACGACATCCGCGGCCTCGTGCCGAGCGAGCTCGACGCGCCCCTCGCGCACCGGATCGGCAACGCCTTCGCCCGCCTCCTGAAGGCCCAGCGCCTCGTGGTCGGCCGCGACATGCGCACCCACTCCCCCGAGCTCGCCGCGGCTGTGATCGAGGGCATGCGCGACGCGGGGGCTTCGGTGATCGACGTCGGGCTCGCGTCGACGCCGATGGCCTACTTCGCGATCGGCTCGATCGACTGCGACGGCGGGCTGAACGTCACGGCCTCGCACAACCCCGGCGAGTACAACGGCATGAAGCTGTGCGCTCGCGGCGCGCGCCCCATCTCCGCTGCGAACGGGATCCTCGACGTCGAGCGCATGTGCAAGGAACCCACGCCGCCGCCGGTCGCGCGGCGCGGCACGCTCGAGACGCGCGACGTGCTCGCCGACTATGCCGCTCACGTGGCCAAGTTTGCTCACCTCGCGCGCGAGGTCGTGATCGCGATCGACGCGGCGAACGGCATGGAGGCCTACACGCTGCCGCCGATCCTCGAGCACCTGCCCAAGGTCCGTGCCGAGACGCTCTTCATGGAGCTCGACGGCACGTTCCCCAACCACGAGGCGAACCCGCTCAAGGAAGAGAACCTCGACCCGGTGCGCGCGCTCGTGAAGAAGTCGCGCGCTGAGATCGGCGTGTCGTTCGACGGCGACGCCGATCGCTGCTGCTTCGTCGACGAGTCGGGGCGCACGGTCGGCAACGACCTGATGACGGCGTTGCTCGCGCGCGAAGTCCTCTCCACGCACAAGGGTGCGCCGATCGTGTACGACCTGCGCTCGTCGTGGGTCGTCAAGGAAGAGATCCTGCGCCACGGCGGCGTTCCGATCCGCGACCGCGTCGGTCACTCGTTCATCAAGGCCACGATGCGCGCGCGCGGCGCGCAGTTCGGCGGCGAGCTCTCGGGCCATTTTTATTTCGCCGAGAACTTCGTGTGCGACTCGGGCGTGATCGCGATGGTGTCGGCGCTCAACCTGCTCGCGCGCGAGACGCAACCGTTCAGCGCCCTGGTGTCAGGGCTGCGTCGCTACCACTCGACGGGCGAGATCAACTTCCACGTCGCGGACAAGGCCGCTGCCATCGCGGGGCTCAAGTCGAAGTACGCTTCCGGCCGGCAGGACGAGCTGGACGGCATCACGGTCGAGTTCGGCGACCTCGGCGATTCGGAGTGGTGGTGGTTCAACGTGCGCGCGAGCAACACCGAACCCTTGCTGCGACTCAACCTCGAAGCTTCGAGCGCCGCCTTGCGCGACCGTCGTCGCGACGAGATCGTGGCGCTGCTGGGTGATCCTGAATGAGTGCGGGAGCCCGAATAGGAGTGGGAACATGAAACGCATCGTCACGCTCGTCGTCCTCTTGTGTGCGACCTGGCTCGTGCCCGCCTGCCACAACGGGACAACGAACGGCGAGGGCGGTGACCACTCGGCGGTCATCGTGGGCACCGTCGTCGACGCGGCCACGGGCAAGTCGGTCGCGAACGCCAGGGTCGAAGGCCCGGGCGGGCGCAAGACGACCTCCGACGACGGCGGGCGCTTCCGTTTCGAGGGCCTCGAAATCGGCACGACGGGGGACGTCAAGGCCTCGGTGTCGGACGGCAGGACCGCCACCGTCCCGCTGCGTCGCCTCTCGGAGAAGAAGCTCGAGATCGTGCTCTACCTGAAACGCTCATGACGGCTTCGCGGCTGCCTGATGGGGTGAATCGGCAGTTCACTGCAGAATTCGAACCTGCAGAATTCGACCCGTCCGCGGCCCCCTGCGACCCCGCTGGCCCCCGAGCCTTTCAACGGATGGGCGCGGCTGGTCGATAAGCTCCCGCCCGGCGCATCGATGGTCACGTCCCGCAATGTCCTGTTCCTGATCGCCGCCGCCTGCGCGGTGGTGCTTTGCGTCGCAGAGTCGCACGCCCAGCGCGGAGCAGTTCCCAAGCCCCCGAGCGGAAAAGAGCCGGGTGCCGGTCCGTCCTCGCGCATCAACGCGAACGAGGAGCCCCGCTTCGCGCGTCTCCCCGATGAAGCGGGCTGGCGCGCGCTCCTCGCGAACGACGCGCGCATCGGGTTCACGCAGCGCACCGCCGGACAGGCACGCTCCGTTCTCGACACGCCTTCGGCCCTGGACGACACGGACGATCGGCGCGCGATCGCCATGGTCGGGCTGGGTGCAGCCGACGCCGTCATCGAACGCACGCGCCTCGAGCGCATCGCCCGTTCCGGAACGGACCTCGAGCGCCGCGCTGCCGTGCTCGCTCTCGGCGAGATGTCGGCGACGACGGATACGCTGTTCGAGGAGTGGATCGCCAAGGCGGAACTGCCGGTCGCCGAGTGCGCTCTGCTCGCACTCTTGCGCACCGGACAAGCGTCCGGTCGTCGGCGCGTGGAAGAGATCGCCGCCGATCCGAAGCAGCGCTTGTCGAAGGTCGCGGCGGAGCTCTCCCTGTTCGCATCCGACAGCGCGTCGAGCCATCCCACGCGCGCGGCCGTGCTGCTCTTGCGCCTGCGGTTCGAAGCCGCGCGCGAGTGGGGTCTCGTCGACGGCGAGACGTGGGAGTCCCTGGCCGTGCGCAAGCTGTGCGGCGATCCGCAGTTCGTGCGCGACGTCGTGATGTCGGCCGCGGGTGACCTGCACGGAACCGCGGCGCGCGATCACGTGCTCGCCGAGTTGCTGAGCGGCACGGACTTGTCCCGCCTGCGCGCGGCGATCGCGATCCTGCCCGGCGAGGTTTCCGACCTGGTCGACGCGGGGCTGTGGAAACCCGCCGACGCCAACCAGTGGACCACGATGCTCGACGAGATCAGTGCTCGTCACCTCGAGCGCTTCACCCTTTCGTTCCTGCGCGCGGCGATGCAGGACGACGTCGTGCGCGCCCGAGCGATCGCGCTCGCCGCGGTCGCGGGGGACGAGGACACCAGCGCGCTCTTGACGACCGACGTCAAGCGCTTGTCCGCGGACGACCGCGTGTGGATCGCGCTCGCCGTCGGGTCGCGTCCCGAAGACGAATTGCTCGAGCGCTTTGCGGGCCTCGCCCAGGACGAAACCGCGAGGGTGCGCATGGCTTGGCTCGTGGCCCAGTTCCGCCACGGGAGCTCGAAGGCCGCAGAACAAGTCGAGAACAAGCTGAACGACGCGGACGCGGACGATCATCGCCTGCTCGTGCTCGCGCTGTGTGCTGCTGCGCGCGACCCGTTCGTCGCCGAGACGCTGGAGAACTGGGTTGGTTCTTCGACGGACGACGATGCCGCCTTCGTCGCAGTGGCGCTCGGCATCGAGGGCCGGGCGGACGCGCACGATCGCGTGCGCGATGCGTTGACGGTCCAGCCGCCGCCGAGGGGTCTGCTCGCCGTCCGCCTCGTGCGTGCATTGCGCGGGCAGTCGAGGCCCGAGGACCTGGTCGTACTGCGGCGCCTCTTCCCGAGCGTGACGGAGGATCGTGGGCTCGATCGCGAGCTGGTGCTCGCGCTGTACGAGCACAGCGACCCGGAGGTGATGCCGATCCTGCGTGCGGGCCTGTGGAGTCCCGATGTCGACATGAGCCTTCTCGCCGGCGGCCTGATCGTGCAATCCGCGGGCGTCATCGCGCTCATCCAGGAGCTGCGCGTCCCGCCGACGAGTGCGACGTCGCGCGATCTGCGCCGCGTCGGGTTCGCGATCGGCGAGTGGGGCGGCGTCCCCGCTCTCGAGGCGCTGTCGCGCGAGCTGCGCTGGTCGAGCGGCGAGCCGGCGTTGCAGGGTGCATTGCTGGGCGTGCTGTCGACGCGCACGCAGTGAACATGGCGATCACCGACTGGAAGCCCAGCGGCGTCGTCACGCTGACCACCGACTTCGGTCTCGACGATCCGTACGTGGGGATGATGAAGGGCGTGATCCTGTCGCGTTTCAAAACGGCGGTCGTCGTCGACGTCACGCACGGCGTGAGGGCGCAGGACGTGCGCGCGGGCGCGTTTTTCCTCGGCGCTGCGCACAGGTATTTCCCTCCGGGCACCGTGCACGTGGCGGTCGTCGATCCGGGCGTCGGCGCGGCTCGGCGCATCTTGGTCGCACGCGCGCAAGAGCACTGCTTCCTGGCGCCCGACAACGGACTGCTCCCGGCCATGCTCGGCGAGTCGCGGTACCACGAGCTCGACGTGGCCAGGTTCGCGGTGCAGGGTGCGTCGCACACGTTCCATGGACGCGACGTGTTCGCTCCGGCCGCGGCGAGCATCGCCGGCGGATCCTCGCCCGAGTCGGTCGGATCGCGCGGAGTCGACGATCCGGTCCGCCTCGATGCGGCGCACGCGCGGCGCAGCGCGGACGGCCGCAGGATCGAAGCCGACGTGCTCGTCGTCGACCACTTCGGCAACGTCGTGCTCGCGCTCAGCGGTGACGAACTCGGAGGCGCGCTCGAAGCCTGGTGCGTCGTGCACCGCGGCAAGCGGATCCCGTTCGGGCGCACGTACGCGCTCGTCGCTCCAGGCGAGGCGCTCGCTCTGGTAGATTCCTACGGCGCAGTGGAGATCGCTGTGCGCGACGGCGATGCTGCGACGCAACTGGGTCTCGCGCCCGGAGACCACGTGACCCTCGAGAGACGATCATGACCCAACCGAAGACCGTGGCTCTCGTCGGCGTGCCGATGGACCTGGGCGGAGGCCGGCGCGGTGTCGACATGGGCCCGTCGGCGATCCGCATCGCGGGCATCGAAGAGGGCGTCCTATCGCTCGGCTTGGAGTTCATCGACCGCGGCAACGTCCCGGTGCGCGAGCCCGAGTCGCGCGTCCCGAAGAATCCGAAGGCGCGCTTCCTCGACGAGATCGCGGAGTGCTGCCGGCGGTTGCGCACGAAGGTCGAGGGGATCCTGGACGAGGGGCATTTCCCGCTCGTGGTCGGCGGCGACCACTCGATCGCGTGCGGCACGATCGCGGGGATCAGCTCTCACTATCACAAGCAACGCGAGAAGATCGGGCTGATTTGGTTCGACGCGCACGGCGACATGAACACGCCGGAGAGCTCGGTGTCGGGGAACATCCACGGGATGCCGCTCGCATGCTGCATCGGTCGCGGCGTGCCGGAGCTCGTGAGGCTCGGCGATCGCGTGCCGATGGTCGACGTCGACAAAGCGGTGTTGATCGGTGCGCGCACGCTCGATGCCAGGGAGCGTCAGGAGATCAAGGACTCCGGCATTCACGTGTTCAGCATCAAGGACATCGACATGCACGGTGTCCACAAGGTGATGAAGATGGCGATCGAGATCGCGTGCTCGGGGACGGCGGGGTTTCATCTTTCGTTCGACGTCGACGGCGTCGATCCTTCGATCGCGCCGGGTGTCGGGACGCCGTCGATGGGCGGGACGACGTTCCGCGAGAGCCACTTGATCATGGAGCACGCGCACGAGTCGGGGAGGTTGCTCGGGTTGGAGATCACGGAGATCAATCCGATCCTCGACAACCAGAATGCGACGGCGAAGGTGGCGATGGACTTGATCCTGTCGGCACTCGGCAAGGCGGTGCTGTGACATGCGCGCGTCTTCGAGAGGTGAGAGCCAAAGGCAACCGATTCCGCGCCTCCGGCGCGGTTCAGACCGGCGCGAATCGCCCCGGAGTACCGGGTCGGTTCGCGCCGGTCGGCTCGAGGGGGATCTGAGTCGGGATGGGGAGGGGACTGCCGCGTTCGCGATGGAGCGTGTCCGCGCGTGATCGAACTTTTTCGTTCGCTGAAGAAGAACCGGCGTCTGCTCGTGGATCTCGTCAAGCGCGATCTGCGCGGGCGCTACGTCGGTTCATCGATGGGCTTTTTCTGGTCAATCGTGTTCCCGATCATCAACCTGTTCGTCTACATGTTCGTGTTCAGCCTCGTGCTGAAGACGCGCTGGGATCCGGGCCAGAGCGCCAAGGAAGTGGCGCTCCTCATGCTGGTCGGCATCCTGATCTGGCAGGCGTTTGCCGAGACGATTTCGCGCACGACCAACACGCTCGTCGAGAACCAGAACCTGATCCAGAAGGTCGTGTTCCCCTCCGAAGTACTGCCCGTCGCCCTGACGATCTCGGCGCTCATCAACATGCTGATCGGCATGGTCATCGCGTTGGCGGCGATCGCATGGTTCGCGTGGGTGCATCCGATCGTTCCCGAGCCGCTCGCAGCAGGAGCGGCGAAAATCGACGTTCCAGTCGCGCGTCACATCGGGTTCGGTGTCTCGCTGATCGCGCTTCCATTCCTCATGCTGGCGCAGACGATCTTCACGGTCGGCTTGGGGTACCTCTTCTCGGCCTTGAACCTCTTCCTTCGGGACGTGTACCACTTGATGGGAGTGGCTCTCTCGGTCTGGATGTTCATGACGCCGATCTTCTATCCCGCGCGGCTCGTGAAAGATGCCGATTGGGAATGGGTGCTGTGGATCAACCCGATGTACTGGCTCATCGACAGCTACCGCCACGTGCTCGTCTACGGCCAGTGGCCGCAACGTCCGGTGATGGGGGCGCTGTTCCTGGTCGCATTCGTCGTCCTCTTGATCGGTTCGTCGTTCTTCCTGCGCCAGAAACCGCGCTTCCCGGATCTCTTGTGAGCTCGAGCACGTGAGCACGACCTCCATCACCACCTCCGACACGAAGACGACGCGTCCCGCGACCGGTGGCGGCGCTTCGGCGATCGTCTGCCGCGGCGTGTCGAAGGCGTACCGGATGTACGACAAGCCGATCCACCGGCTGCTCGAGCTCGTCATCCCGGGCAAGAAGCTGCACAAGGACTTCGTCGCGCTGCGCAAC
>JBBQNP010000106.1:0-15346 GCA_038330085.1 Planctomycetota bacterium
CGTGTGTGATATCGGCGCGGCCCCCAGGGATTCCAGCCCCGAAAAGCAAATAACTTGTGGGGGTATTCGATCCGTCCTGGGATCGAGAACTTCGTACTCCACCGCTCGCGCCCAAGACCGCCTCCTCGTCGTCCCGGCTTCTTCGCCGGAGAGCGCTAAGGCGTCAGTGTCTCCCTCGGACCATGGCTGCTCCGACTTTCGCAGCAGCCATCGCGACCTCGCACCGACGCCCGAGCATGGAGGAGATAGACTGACGGCGACGGCATCGAACCGCAACATCGCTCATGGAGCCTTTCCACGGGGAAGCGAGCTTCGAAGAGGGATGGAACTCTCCTGCCTTGGCCCCGGGTTCCTATCCCCCCGGACCATCCGGCCGGCTCGTGACTGCAACATCACCGTCGTCATGCGATAGAGTCCCAAGCCCGACTGCCCAGGTATCGTATCGACGCGAGCAGCGAAGCCGACTTCGGGGGTGAGTGCGTGGTCTAAACGCGCTGTACGAGGTCGTCCTCCTTAACGTCCCAGCCCCGCCATCCTTGGCATTCCAAGAGCCCCCAAGGGCCTTGCAACGCTCTTTGACGGGGGGCACGCAGATCAACGTCGGTGCCGCGACGGAAGCGGAGATGAAGGAGAAGAAGGCCCGCGTCGAGGACGCGCTGCACGCCACGCGCGCTGCGGTGGAAGAAGGCGTGGTTCCCGGTGGCGGGGTTGCGCTGATGAACACGGTCGAAGCGATCGAGGCGTTGAAGTTGGATGCCGACGAGCGCGTGGGCGCGATGATCGTGCGTCGCGCTGTTGAGGCTCCGATGCGTCAGATCGCGACGAATGCCGGTCAGGATGGCGCGGTCGTGATCCAGAACGTACGCAGCAAGAAGCAGAAGAACTGGGGCTACAACGCGGCCACGGAGGAGTACGAGGACCTGGTCAAGTCAGGGGTCATCGATCCGACGAAGGTGGTCAGGACGGCGCTGCAGAATGCGGCGTCGGTGGCGAGCTTGCTGCTGACGACGGATGCGCTGGTCAGTGATCTGCCTGAGCGTGAGAAGGAAGGCGCTGGGGCGGGACACGGCGGACACGGGCACTGAGACCGGGAGGTGCCTGCCGCCGATAGTCGGTATTCCCGGCGATCGGTGCTTGGCACCGCCCACCCAGACCGACAGTCCAACTTCGACTCAGCGGGCCGTCCGGAAGTGATCCGGGCGGCCCGCATGTTTTGATGCCGGGGCAGAACCGGGCTCACAATGTCGGCCCCCTCAGGCCCAATGCCGTTGCGTACGCGCTGCCAGCGGAACGCGTGGTGCCTGAAACCCGCCGTGGGTATTCCCGCGGCGGGTGCCTGGCACCGACCGTTTCACTGTCCTTGCCGTCTGACCGTGATCCCCATCCCGGCAACGTCTCCACACAAACTGTCGGTCCAGCGGTGGGTGCCAGGTACGCATCGCGGGAGTCTGCATCCTCCGACGCGCGAAAGCGCGCGACTGAGCGACGCGTTCCAAGCACCCAACGCTCAACTTGATTGCGCGGACACTGTCTCGGAGGCGAGTGCACGCAGGACGATCTCGAGGCGCTGATCGAGGTCGGTGATCGGGGGCACCCGCAACACTCGCGCACGCGCGTAGCGATCGACGAGGCCCTCCAGGATCGTTTGGAAGCGCAACTGCGTCCAGCGGTTCGTCGAGCGCACGCCGTCGTCGACCAGCGGCAACGCTCCCCAGGGAAAGAGGAGGATGCGGTCGTAGCGCTGTGACTCGCGCGCCATCGCGTCGAGCCAAGGTTCGGCGTCCGCGTCCACGTGCAGGTCGTAGTGCAGGAAGAACGCGGCGTAGTCGAGGCTGGAGCGGTCGGAGACGAAGCCGTCGGGTTGTGCGTCCTCGAGCGCGCGTTGCTCTTGCCACTGCTCGCTCATCAGCGCGCGCCAGTCGGAGCGGGTCATGCCGTGGAAATCGAAACCAGACTCGATGCGTTTGCGCATGATCTCGGCGAGGAACGGCACGTCGAGGGCGTTAGCGAGACGGCGGCCGAGGGTGGTTTTTCCGGTGCCGGCGGAGCCTGAGAGGGCGATGCGAGGTCCAGGTTTGTGCGGTGATCGTGTCGGGATTTCGTCGAGAGCAGAGCGGACTGTCGGGGAAAAGCGTGGTGCCAGGCACCCGTCGCGGGAGTACCCACGGCGGGTTCCAGGCACCACGCTTTCCAGCCACGGGCGTTCGCCAAACTGCATCACCACCGCGCCCGCTTCGCTGATCGCAACCGACGTGTGCGACGCGGTCGCGGGTGCGAAACGGAGTGCTTGATCACCCGGAATGCCGAGCCAGTGACACAGCAGTGCGCGGATGACGCCGATGTGCGTGGCCACGACGATGCGCTTTCCAGCGTGAGCGGCGATCGTCGCTCGCCACCATGAGACGACGCGCGCTTCCAGGTCGGCGAACGATTCGCCGCCGGTGGGCCGCGTGCGCTGGTAGTCGTTCCAGTACGCGGTCACTGCGGCGGGCTCGGATGCAGTGATCTCGGCCCACGTGCGGCCTTCCCACGCGCCCATGCTCTGCTCGCGCAAGCGTGCATCGACGATCGGTTCGCGCGAGACACGTGCACCGACGTCGCCGGCGAGCACGGAGCAGCGCACCAGGTCGCTCGTGAAGATCACGTCCGGACGCGGCTCGTGACGCGCGAGCCAAGCGGACAACAGCTCGCTCTCGACCGCACCGCGTGCCGAGAGCGGCACGTCGAGCTGACCGCGCACGACTCGGTCCGTCATCGCTTCCACTTCGCCGTGACGCAACAGGTGCACGTGCGTGACCGCAGACGACGGCAGGATCGAAAGCGTCGCGGCATCGAACTCGCCGGTGAACGCCTGACCCGAGCCCGATGTGGGCTTTTCTGCGCTCATTTCCCGCCCAGAACGCGATCGATCTCGCGCGCAATCAACTCGGCCGCGTCCACGATCGGCGGCGAATCCGCGCTCATCAGCGCGGCCGGGATCACGATGACGTGACCGGGTCGGCGTGCCTTCAGACCCGACAAGGCCGAACTCGACTCGACGACGTTCTTCGTCGCGCTCCCGCCCTCGCCGCGCGCGGGCGAGGCCACGATGAGAAACTCGGGATCGATCATGATCAGCCGCTCGAAGTCGAGCGACACGTGGCCCTCGATGTCGGCCTGCGCCGCCGCGTTCGTCAGGCCGGAGAGGCGGATCATCGTGTCGGCGGTCGTCTTTCGGCCGGCTGTCGTGCCGCCCGTTCCGTCGTTCGAGTAGACGAGCGCGTTGTGTCCGCTGCGCAACGAAGCGCTCGCGTGAAGCTGCTCGACGCGCGCATCGAGCTGCTTCGCGATCTCGGCCGCGTGCGGGCCGACATCGAGACGGTCGCCGACCTGCAAGAGCGTCTCGCGAATGTTCTCGTAGCTCTGCGCCGATTCGAGCACGAGCACTTCGATGCTTTGCGAGCGCAACACGTTCGTCGTGTCGGAGCTCTGCCAGGTGTGCGTGATCACGAGGTCGGGCTTCAACGTCAAGATCGACTCGGCCACGTAGCGTGGAAAGCGCGGGACGTTCTCGTACCCGCCGTGACGCGCATCGAACACCGAGTAGTCGTCGATCTGCTCGGGCAAGCCCGCGATGCGCTCGGGCCCGACGAGCCGGCACACGAACTCGGCGGCGGCCGAGTTGCCGCACACGATGCGCTGAGGTGCGCGCGTGCGGGATGCGACGGCCTGCGCGGCGTCGTGACCGCACGACGACGCAAGGAGCAGCACACCGAAGACGATCGAGACGCCGAAGAAGCCGCGCATGACTGTTTCCTATCCGCGCGACGCCGGGCCTGTCAAAGCCCGCTCACTCCCAGTGCGGTTCCTTGAACGTGGCGCATCCGCCCTCGACGAAGAAACCCCGGCGTGAACGGGGCCATTCGCGCACCGCGATCGGGACTCGGCTGGTGTCTCTCCCACCTGCCGAGCGGCTTCACGATGGTTCGCAAGTCGCCACTAGAGACATCTGCCCTCTCGGTTCGATATCAGTAGCCCCATGCTGGTCTCTCTCGTTCTGGGCTGTCTCCTGCTCGCGCTCGTGCTGCTCTATCTGGGGCGCGGGTTCTGGGCTTGGGCGTTGCCGGCTGCGATCCTGATCGCGTACTGGACGTGGGCCGGATCGTCGTCGAGCACGTCGTTCCGCATCACGGCGGGTGTCGCGTTCCTCGTCGCGCTCTTCCTCGGCCTGCCGCAGGTGCGGCGCATGGTCGTGACGCCGACGTTGTTGAAGATGCTCGCGCGCATCTTCCCGCGGTTGAGCGAGACCGAGCGCATCGCGCTCGAAGCGGGCACCGTGTGGTGGGACGCGGAACTCTTCTCGGGCGACCCGGATTGGAAACGCATCGTCGAGTTCGTGCCGCTCCCGCTGTCGGACAAGGAGCGCAAGTTCCTCGCCGGCCCGTGCACGCAGCTGTGCGCGATGGCGGACGACTACGCGATCCGTCAACAGGGTGATCTGCCGCGCGAGATGTGGGACTTCATCAAGCGCGAACGCTTCATGGGGATGATCATCCCGGAAGAGTTCGGCGGCCTCGGCTTCTCGGCCACCGCGCACTCGAGCGTGGTGGCGATGCTCAGCTCGCGCAGCGTGACCACCAGCGTCACCGTCATGGTGCCCAACTCGCTCGGTCCGGCGGAGTTGCTGTTGCACTACGGCACCGAGGAGCAGAAGCGTCACTACCTGCCGCGCCTTGCGGGCGGCGACGAAGTGCCTTGTTTCGCGCTGACCGAACCGCATGCCGGGTCGGACGCGGGCGGGATGACGTCGTTCGGAATCGTGAAGCGCGGAACGTTCGAAGGACGCGAGGTCATCGGCATCGAGCTCACCTGGAACAAGCGCTACATCACGCTCGCACCGATCGCGACCGTGCTCGGGCTCGCGTTCCGCTTGCATGATCCGGAGAAGATCCTCGGCGGTGCCGAAGATCTCGGCATCACCTGCGCGCTCATCCCGACGTCGACGAAGGGCGTCGAGCTCGGTCACCGACACGATCCGCTCGGCGTGCCGTTCCAGAACGGGCCGACGCGCGGCAGACAAGTGTTCGTGCCCGTCGACTGGATCATCGGCGGACCGAAGATGGCCGGACAAGGCTGGCGCATGTTGATGGAGAGCCTCTCGGCAGGTCGCTCGATCAGCTTGCCCGCGAACTCGACGGGCGGTGCGCAGCTCTGTGCGCGCACGATCGGCGCGTACGGATCGATCCGCGAACAGTTCAACCTGCCGATCGGCCGCTTCGAAGGCGTCGAAGCCGCGGTCGCGCGCATCGCGGGCACGCTCTATTGGATGAACGCGGTGCGCACGTGCACGGCGGGAGCGGTCGATGCGGGCGAGAAACCCGCGGTGATTTCAGCGATTGCGAAGTGCTGGACGACCGAAGCGATGCGCCGCGTGGTCGACGACGCGATGGACGTGTGCGGAGGTGCGGGGATCAGCCGCGGTCCGCGCAACATCCTGTGTGCCGCATACCAGGCCGTGCCGGTTGGCATCACGGTCGAGGGCGCGAACATCCTGACGCGCACCATGATCGTGTTCGGACAGGGCGCGATTCGCTGTCACCCGTTCGCGCTCAAGGAGATCGAGTCGGCCAACGCGAAGGACGTCAAGGCGTTCGACGACGCGTTCTTCGGGCACGTGAACTTCGTCGCGACGAACGTGGCGCGCTCGCTCGTCCTGGGACTGACGGGCGGAGCGTTCGCGTCCGTGCCGGTCGGTGGTCGTGCGGGCAAGGTGCTCAAGAAGCTCACGCGCAGCTCCGCGTCCTTCGCGCTGCTCGCCGATGCCGCGATGGGCACGCTCGGCGGCAACTTGAAGCGCAAAGAGATGATCACGGGGCGTCTCGCCGACGCGCTGGCGTGGATGTACATCTGCGCGGCGACGGTCAACCGCTACGTCGCGGACGGACAGAAGCGCGATCACGCGCTGTTCGAGTGGGCGACGGACGAAGCGCTCTACCAGGTGCAACAAGCATTGCGCGGTGTGCTCGACAACCTGCCCAACCGCCCCACTGCGACTTTGCTGCGGCCGTTCGTGTTCCCGCTCGGTGCAAGCTTGCGTCCGCCGAGCGATCGCACATCGGCCGCGTGCGCGCGTGCTTTGCTCGACGGCGGCGAGACGCGCGTGCGCTTGACGCCGGACATGTACGTGCCGGGCGCCGATGATCCGGGTCTGGGTCGGCTCGAGCGCGCGCTGCACCTCACCCTGTCGGTCGAGCCGTTGCGCAAGAAGCTGCGCGACGCGCAAAAGTCGCGCTTGCTGCCGAAAGACGGCGAGAACGAGATCCTCGACGAAGCCGTGAAGAAGAACATCCTCTCGAACGCCGAGCGGGACCGCGTGCTGGAAGCCTGGAGCGCGCGCGACGACGCGATTCAGGTCGACGACTACTCACCGGCCGCGTACCGCACCGACAGGGCCTGACGCGGCGAGCTGCCTGGCGCTGGGTGCCGGTATTTCCGGCGAATCGTGCGTGGCACCGCGACGCCTGTCCGATCCACACACATGATCCTGGAGCGGGTTGCTCGTGCGGTGCCAGGCACTGCTTGCCGAAACTACCGGCAACCGGCGCCAGGCACCCCCCGACCGTCGGCGCACCACCCGCTCGTCAGTGGTTGGACTTGTTGATCTCGGCTTCCATCTTGCGCGCGTCCTCGAGCTTCGGGACGTGGAACTCGGCGCGCAGGCTGTCCGTCATCGCGTCGGACACCGGGACCAGATGGAAGGGTGAGTCTGGACCGTTGCTCTTGAACTGCGTGCCGAAACGCTGACCGCGGCCGATCTTGTCGAGGAAGCGGTCCTCGCTCGCGGCGCACAGCCACAAGGAGCTCGCATCGCCCTTCGAGATCGCGACGACGCACAGCTCGTGCGCGAGCAGATAGTCGTCGGGCTCGTCGGCGTGCTGCAGGATCATCGCGGCGTGGTGGAAATCGGCGGCAGTGTGCAAGTCGCCGTGCTGGTACAGCGCCTTGATCTCCGTTTCACGGCGCTGATCGCGCGGTCCAATCAGCGTCCAGTCGATGGCTCCCCCGCCGGCGGGCGTGCGGTCAGCCTGATCTTCGTCGTACAGCCGCGCGAGTTCCGCGTTGTCGTCCGCACTCTTCGGCGCGCCACTCGCGTACGCCTCGACGGGGCGTTGTGTGGACGTCGCCTGACATGCACACGCGGCGAACGTCAGGAACAGGAATGCCGGCGTGCGCTTCATGAGGTCTTCCTCGTCGTGGGTTCGAGCTTGCCTGCGAGCTGGTGAACGAAGAGCCCGACGTCCGTCACGATGCCGAGCGTCTGCGCCGAGCCGCGGTCGGCGAGCTTCGTCACCACGGCGGGGTTGATGTCGACGCACACGACGCGCACCCAGCTCGGCAGCATGTTCCCGACGCCGATCGAGTGCAGCATCGTCGAGAGCATGATCACCATCTTGCAGCCTTCGAGCGCCTTCGCGTAGTGCTCCTGCGCCTCGATCAGGTCCATCAGCGTGTCGGGCAACGGACCGTCGTCGCGGATCGAGCCCGCCAGCACGAAATCGACGCCGTGCTCGACGCAGGCGTGCATGATCCCGGCCTTCAACACGCCTTGTTTCACCGCAGCGGCGATCGAACCGGCATGGTTGATCGTGTTGATCGCGCGCATATGGTTCTTGTGGCCCTCCTCGACCGGCGAACCGGTCTGCAGGTCCACGCCGAGAGAGGTGCCGTACAGCGCGTACTCGATGTCGTGCACCGGCAGCGCGTTGCCCGTCAAGAGCACGTCGACCCAACCCTTCCGGATCAAGTCGACGAAGTACTCGATCCCGCCCGTGTGGATCACCACCGGCCCGGCGACGAACGCGATCTTCCCGCCGGCCGCGCGCGCTTCGCGCATCATCGCGGCGACCTTGACGACGCTGACCTCGACGCGGCGCTCCGAGCTGATGTCGTTGCTCATGAACGCGAAGCCGTGGCGCTCGCGATCCTTGGCTTCGGGCACCACGCGCACGCCATCCACTCCGCACATGATGCGGTCGCCGCGTTGGACGTCGCGCAGCTTTCGACAAGTGAGACGCGCTCCATCGTCGACAACGACGGCGTCCATGCGCTGCTTCTCGACGTCGACCCAGCGCCCCGACTTGCGCACCTGGGTGCGGTGGTTCGTCGTCGAGTAGAAATCGAAAGGGACGCAAGTGTCGCGCGGCGCAGGCTCGAAGCGCGCGTCGCGCTGGTCGACGAGCTGTGCACCGAGCGGGACGAGCTCCTTGACCAGCTCGCGCAGCACGTCGGGCGAGGACGCGGTCACCTTGAGCTTGACGTACGACGGATCGTCGTTCGTTCGCCCGATGTCGAACTGCAGCACTTCGTACGCCGCGCCGCGCTCGATGACCTTGTCGAAGACGTGGTTCAGGATCTGCGAATCGATCAGGTGCCCTTCGGCCTCGATCGTCTCGCTGTAGCCTGTTTCCGGTGTCATCGCCTCACGTGATCAGGCCGAAGAGCGCGACCCCGAAGCTGCCGACGATCGAAACGATGCCGCACGGCACACACCACGGCGGCGAAGGCGGCACTCCGGGCGTCTCGTGCGAGAGCGCGAGGCCGAACAGTCCCACGACGCCGCAGAACGTCGCGACGAAGCACAAAAGCAACGTGACCGCCGACAGGATCGTCCCGTCACCGCCGCCGATGTCGACGATCGCGAGCACGAGCGCGACCACCAGGATGCTCGGCCCGACTCGGAGGGAGAGCATGCAGAGGTCGAAGATCTTCTGCGCTCGGGCGAGCTCGGCCTGTCCAGTCTCCGACATCGGTCGCGCATCCTCGCGACATAGGGGTCGCAGGGCAAACACGGACCCGGCATTCCTCTCTCGCATCCGACCCCTCCCGGATCGCTGACGAGACGAGGACCGAATCTGAACGTGCGAGAAGTCTGCTGACTTCCGGATCGCTGCTATCCTGGAGCATCTGGCTCTCGAGCGACCGTCTCCTGCCTTCCCCTCCCTGCGGATCCTCATGCACCATCGTCCCTTCGTCGCCGTGCTCGTCGCTGCCTGTTGCGTCGCTTCGTCCCGCGCACAGAACGGCGCACATCCGACACCGGCGCAAATCGATCGGGCAGCGCGCGCCAAACCGACCACGACGATCGTTCGACGCGCGCATGCAGCCGCGCAGAGCGGTCTGCCGCCGGCACCGACCGTCGGCGTCACCGGCGGCGACGATTGCGACTCGCCCGACGTCATCGTCGGAACGGGACAGTTCGCGTTCGACATCACGACCGCGACCACCGGCGACGACAACCAAACCGAGCCGCTGTGCGACCAGGCCGGCGCGGGCATGGCGATCCTGAACGACGTGTGGTTCTTGTGGAACGCGCCCTCCACCGGGCTCGCGCGCATCACGACGTGCGGGACCACCAGCGTCGACACGAAGCTGGCCGCGTACGAGCACTACTTCTGTCCACTGCAGGGGTTGGCACTCGCGTGCAATGACGACGCGTGCGCGGGATTGCAGAGCACGATCGAGTTCGCGTGCACATCCGGCACCGACTACATGATCCAGATCGGCATGTATCCCGGGACTTTCCCGCCGGCCGCGCCGGGCGCGGGCATGTTCGACGTCTCGATCCTGAGCACGCCCTCGAACGACGATTGCTCTACGCCGCAGACGATCGTCGGCACGACACTCGTCACCTTCGACAACTCGCAGGCGACGACCGGGTCGGAAGGACAGGCGGAAGCCCAGTGTTTCTACCTCGGCGGAACCGGCATCCAACGCGACATCTGGTACTCGTGGACCGCGCCTTTCACCGGCACCGGTGAAGTGCGCACGTGCGGCTCCGCGCTCGACACGAAGATCGCTGTGTACGGCGCGGCGGGTTGCCCTACCTCATCGTCGATCGCGTGCAACGACGACGGTTGCGGGCTGCAGTCGCGCGCCCTCTTCCCCTGCTCGAGCGGACAGACCTACACGTTCCAGGTCGGCTTGTGGCAAGGCACGCACGCGGGTGGACCGGGCACGCTCGAAGTCCTCGGCGTCGCAGCACCAGCCAACGACGGATGCTCGACACCGGCATCGATCGCGGGTGCGGGACCGTTCGCGTTCGACGACACCAACGCGACGACCGGCTCGGAAGGTCAAGGCGAGCTCGCGTGCAACCAAATCGGCGGCACTGCGGTCCGCGGCGACCTGTGGTACGCGTGGACTGCGCCGAGCACCGGGTCGTTCTCGGTGCAGACGCTCGGCCTCACCGAGGTCGACACGAAGATCGCGGTGTACGACGGCGCCGCGTGTCCCCTGGCAGCGGCGCTCGCGTGCAACGACGATGCGAACTCGCCAGCGAACGTGTATTTGCAATCACAAGCGGTGTTCTTCGCTGTGGCCGGCAATGCGTACGCGATCCAGTTGGGCACTTCGGCGTCCGCTTTCGTCGGCGGCACGGGTGAGTTCTCGATCCGCCCTGTCGGCGTCCCGTCGAACGACGATTGCCAGAATCCGTCGATCCTCAGCGGCAACGCAGCGCACTTCTTCGACAACACGCAAGCCACGACCGGCGCGCAAGGACAAGCGGAGTCGGCCTGCAGCCTCTTGGGCTCGTCGTCGGTGTCCGAGGACGTCTGGTACGCGTGGACGGCCGACTCGAACGGCACGGCGACGCTCTCGTTCTGCGGATCGACGAGCGTCGACACGAAGGTCGCGGTCTACGCCGGCTTCGGTTGCCCGGTCGCGGCGGCGGTCGCGTGCAACGACGACGCGTGCGGAGCGATCGGATATCAGTCCGAGGCCACCTTCCCCGTCGCCTGCGGTCAGACCTACGCGATCCAAGTCGGCGTGTACCCGCTCTACGGCGCGCCGGCCGGCGGCGAAGGGCGCTTCACCTTCGCGATCGCGGGCAGTGGAAGTTGCACGACCGGCAGTGTGACGTGCGCCGGTGACGGCGCCGCTCCGCACACGGCATGTCCGTGCGGCAACGTGAGCGTCATGGCCGATCAGGTCGGATGCTTGAACAGCTTGGGCACCGGCGGAAGGTTGCGCTCCATCGGTACCGCATCTGTTTCAGGCGACACGCTCGTTCTCTCCGGCACGCAGATGACCAACGGCGCGTCGTTGTATTTCCAGGGCACGACGCAATCGAACGGCGGCAACGGAGCGGTCTTCGGCGACGGATTGCGCTGCGCGGCGGGAACGATCGTGAGGTTGGGCACGGAGACGAGCAACGGCGGCTCGTCCCAGTATCCGGGCTCGGGCGAAGCGCCTGTGTCGGTGCGCGGTCAGCTCCCGCCTGCGGGAGGAATGCGCGTGTACCAAGTGTGGTATCGCAATGCCGCAGCGTTCTGCACGCCGAACACGTTCAACCTCACGAACGGGCTCCAAGTCGTGTGGCAACCCTGACGTCGACGGAGTGCCGAGAGATGAGAGCTCGGCACACTGCCCTCGGTGAGCTTTGGGGTCGGTAATTCCGAGCCCGGCGCTTGTGACCCGCGGGCCTTCAGCTCGCCACGAGTCTGCGCAACACGAACTGCAGGATCCCGCCGTGGCGGTAGTACTGCACTTCGTTCGGCGTGTCGATCCGCAAGATCGCGTCGAAGCTCGTCACCTTCTTGTCCTTCGAAACAGCGCTCACCTGCACGCGCATGCCGGGTGAGAAGTCGCCCTCGAGCGCACGCGCGATGCCGGTGATCGCGAACGTTTCGTGACCCGTGAGACCGAGCGACTCCGTGCTCTGATCGGGCAGGAACTGCAGCGGCAACACACCCATGCCGACCAAGTTGGAACGGTGGATGCGCTCGAAGCTCTCGGCGATCACGGCCTTCACGCCGAGCAGCATGGGTCCCTTCGCCGCCCAGTCCCGCGAGCTGCCGGTGCCGTATTCCTTGCCGGCCAGCACGATCGTCGCGACCTTCGCAGCCTGGTACTTCATCGCCGCGTCGAAGATCGACATCGCTTCGCCCGCCCCGTCGCCGTGCATGTGAAGCGTGTTGCCGCCTTCTGAACCCCCCATCAGCTTGTTCTTGATGCGCGTGTTCGCGAACGTCCCGCGCACCATGACTTCGTGGTTGCCGCGGCGCGCGCCGTAGCTGTTGAAGTCGTCGGGCTTCACACCAAGCGATTGCAAGTACTTGCCGGCGGGGCTCGTCGGCTTGATCGAACCTGCAGGAGAGATGTGGTCGGTCGTGATGCTGTCGGCGAACGAGCACAGCACGCGCGCGTTCGTGATCTCTTTCACCTTCGCCGGTTGCGCGGGCATGCCGTCGAAGTACGGCGGGTTCTTCACGTACGTCGAAGCGGCATCCCAGGCGTACGTGTCGCCCTTCGGCACCGGGAGCGAGCGCCAGTTCTCGTCCCCCTCGTACACGTTGCCGTACGTCGACTCGAACATCGCCGCGTCGATCGTGCGCGCCATGACGTCGTTCACTTCGCGCGACGTGGGCCAGATGTCTTTCAGGAAAACGGGCTTGCCGTCCTTGCCCATGCCGAGCGGTTCGGTCGTCAGATCCACGTCGACGTGACCGACGAGCGCAAACGCGACGCACAACGGCGGCGACGCGAGGTAGTTGGCGCGCACTTGGCTGTGGACGCGGCCTTCGAAGTTGCGGTTGCCGCTCAACACAGACGCGACGACGAGACCGGCATCCTCGATGGCGGCGCTCACGTTGCGCGGAAGCGGACCGCTGTTGCCGATGCACGTCGTGCAACCGTAGCCGACGAGGTTGAAGCCGAGCTGGTCGAGGTACTTCGACAGTCCGGACTTCGACAAGTACTCGGTGACGACCTTCGATCCCGGCGCGAGGCTCGTCTTGACCCACGGCTGCGATTTCAGGCCCCTTTCCACGGCCTTTTTCGCCAGCAATCCCGCAGCCATCATCACCGACGGGTTGCTCGTGTTCGTGCAGCTCGTGATTGCCGCAATGACGACCGAGCCGTTCTCGAGCGTGAAGTCGCCGTCGGCGCCGTGCACGACCGCGTAGGGTTCGTGACGCTCTTCGACGGGCGCGATGGCTGCCGACGGAGTGCCACCCTCACCGACGAGCCGCTCGAGCGTCTTCCTGTTCGGATCCGGACCGACGAGCTTCGTGGTGAGCGAGTCGAGGCTGTGCTCGAACGCCTTCTTCATGTCGGGCAGGCGCACGCGATCCTGCGGACGCTTGGGTCCGGCGAGCGACGGTTCGATCGAAGCCAAGTCGAGCTCGAGCACGTGCGAGTACTCCGCCTCGGGTGCGCTCGCGTCGTGCCACAAGCCCTGATCCTTCATGTACGCCTCGACGAGGTCGACGCGCTCTTTCGGACGGCCAGACAAGCGCAGGTACTCGATCGTGATCGCGTCGACGGGGAAGATGCCGCACGTCGCGCCGTACTCGGGCGCCATGTTCGCGATCGTCGCGCGGTCGGCGAGCGCGAGGTCTTTCAACCCCGGGCCCATGAACTCGACGAACTTCCCGACGACGCCGTGCTTGCGCAGCATCTCGGTGACGCGCAACACGAGGTCGGTCGCGGTCGAGCCTTCGGGCAAGCGGCCCTTCAAGCGCACGCCGACGACTTGCGGCAACAACATCGACACCGGTTGACCGAGCATCGCCGCTTCCGCTTCGATGCCGCCGACGCCCCAGCCGAGCACGCCGAGCCCGTTGATCATCGTCGTGTGCGAGTCGGTCCCGACGACGGTGTCAGGGTAGGCCCACGAGGTACCCCTCGCGTCCGCCGCATCCATCACGACGCGCGCGAGGTACTCGAGGTTGATCTGGTGCACGATCCCGGTGTCGGGCGGAACGGCGCGGAAGTTCTCGAATGCAGTCTGGCCCCAGCGCAGGAACGCATAGCGCTCGCGGTTGCGCTCGAACTCGATCGCCGCGTTCTGCTTGAACGAGTCGAGGTGACCGAACGAATCGACCTGCACCGATTGGTCGATGACGAGCTCGACGGGCTGAAGCGGGTTGATGCGCTTGGGGTCGCCGCCGCGCTGCTTCATCGCGTCGCGCATCGCCGCGAGGTCGACGACGCAGGGCACGCCGGTGAAGTCCTGCAGGAGCACGCGCGCCGGCGTGAACTGGATCTCCTTGGTCGGCGTCGCCTTCGGATCCCACGCGAGGACCGCGTCGATGTCGCTCGAAGTGACAGCGACACCGTCTTCGGTGCGCAGCAGGTTCTCGAGCAGGATGCGGATGGAGTACGGCAGTCGCGCGAGCTTGGGCGCGCGCTGCTTGAGCGCCGCGAGTCGGGCCACGGAGTAGGTACGGCCGCCGACGTTCAACGTGCCGCGCGTCTGGAAGGTGTCTTTCATGATGACCTCGTGGGAATGAAGCCCAGGATCATACGTCTCTGCGCGCTCGAGATCGATTCGTCACCACCCGTCACAGTCCGACTCGAGCGAGTTGCCGCCGGCGGAGGGTGCCTGGCTCCGGTTGCCGGTATTTCCGGCAACCGGTGCCTGGCACCGTTCGCCCAATCCGACATGCCGAGCATGAGACTACACGCAATGCCAAACGACGCGGTGCCCACGAATCCAGCCAAGAGACCGCTCATCCGCTGGCGTGTGATCGCGATCGTCATCGGCCCCGTCGTCACGGTGATCGTCTGCACACTCCTGTGGATGTCGAGCGTTCCCGGCCACAGCTTCGCCGGTCCGACACCCTCACCCGATCCCTCGCTGCAAGCCGCGCTCGAGCACGACGTGACCGAGCTCGCGCAGACGATTGGCGAGCGCAACGCGCGCTTTCCCGCGAAGCTCGCCTTTGCCCAGCGCTTCATCGAGTCCGAATTCCGCGCCGCCGGTCTGCATCCGACGCTCGAGACCTACACCGCGATGTCTTGCCCATGCTCGAACGTGATCACCGAGGTCCCCGGTACATCACGCACACTCGAGATCGTCGTCATTGGCGCGCACTACGATTCTGTCCTCCGTTCGCCCGGCGCCAACGACAACGCGACCGGCGTCGCCGCCATGCTCGCGCTCGCTCGCCATTTCGCCTCCACCAAGCCGGCACGCACGCTGCGTTTCATCGCGTACGTGAACGAAGAGCCGCCGTTCTTCGAGACCGACGAGATGGGCAGCCGCGTGAATGCACGCAACAGCCATGCTTGCGGCGACGACATCGTCGCAATGCTGAGCCTCGAAACGCTGGGCTGCTACTCAGACGAGCCCGGCAGCCAGACGTATCCATCGCCGCTGCTGCGACTCGTCTACCCGTCGCGCGGCGACTTCGTGACCTTCGTCAGCGACATCGCGTCGCGTCCGTTGCTGCGTCACGTCGTCGGAACGTTCCGCGATCATGGACAGATCGCGAGCGAGGGCGGTGCGTTGCCGGCATGGGTAAGCGGCGTCGGTTGGTCCGATCACGAATCGTTCTGGCGCGAAGGCTGGCCGGCCATCATG
>JBBQNP010000107.1:0-15272 GCA_038330085.1 Planctomycetota bacterium
GAGTCGCGTGCTCGTCACCGGGCCCGTCGAGCGGATCGGCGAGTGGTGCCGCGCCGCGCGTGCGGCGGGATGGGAAGCCGTCGAGTTCCCGCTGCTCGACGTCGTCGCGCGCGAAGTCGATCTGCGCGACGCGCTCGGCGACGCACCCCAGTTCGACTGGATCTGCGTCACGAGCGCCAACGCGCTGCCGTTCGTCGAGCGCGCGCTCGCACGCTTCCCTTCGCTCGCCGATGCTGCGTTCGCGTGCGTCGGCGAGTCCACTTCGGCGCGACTCTCCGAGCTCGGCTACTCGACCGCGTTCGATCCGGGCCGCAGCGCACAACAGCTCGCAGCCCTCGTCGCCGCGCGCGCTCGCGCCGGTGCGCGCATACTTTGGCCACGCGGCGACCGCACGAACGAGCTCGCGGTCGAGCTGCGCGCGCAAAACCTCGACGTGGTCGATCCCGTCGTCTACTCGACCGTGTTGCGACCGCACGTCGCGCCTCCGCCCTTCGACGCCGTGCTCTTCGCGAGCCCGTCCGCGGTCCGTGCTTGGCAGGAGCTGCACCCGCAGGCTCTTTCCGCGCGCGCAACAGCGATTGCGATCGGGCCGACGACGCACTCTGCGTTGCTCGCGGAGACAGACATCAACTTCTTCGATAGTCTCTCGCTTCCGGAGCCCGAGCCCGACACGTTCGGGTTCGTCCTCCAGCACCTCGATACGACTCGAAATCCATGAGCTTCTCCCCTTCGAAGAGCCTGACGCCCGGTCCGGGCGAGGACCTGCCGCCGCTGCCGCCCGACTACTTGATCGAGCGGCCGCGTCGCCTGCGCAAGTCGCCGGCGATGCGCAAGCTCGTGCGCGAGACGTCGCTGAGCCGCGACGATTTCATTCTGCCGCTCTTCGTTGTCGAAGGCACGGGCGTGCGCAACGAGGTGAAGTCGATGCCCGGTGTCTACCGCGAGTCGATCGATCGCATCGTCGAGACGTGCATGCAGGCGGAGCAGCTCGGCATTCCGGGCGTGATCCTCTTCGGCGTACCGGACAAGAAGGACCCCGAAGGTCACTACGCGTGGAGCTCCGACGGCATCGTGCAGCGCACGCTCGAGCTCATCGAGCGCGCGGCGCCGGGCTTGTTGCGGATCGCGGACCTGTGCTTTTGCGAGTACACCGATCACGGACACTGCGGCGTGCTCACGCCTGACGGCGACGTCGACAACGACGCGACGCTCGAAAACCTCGAGCTGCAAGCGGTCGCGCTCGCCGATGCCGGCGCGCAGGTGCTCGCGCCGAGCGGGATGATGGACGGCATGGTCGCGTCGATCCGCGCGGCGCTCGACGAGGCCAACCATCCCGACGCGGCGATCCTCTCGTACGCGGTGAAGTACGCGTCGGGGTTCTACGGCCCGTTCCGCGACGCCGCCGATTCCGCGCCTGCGTTCGGCGACCGCAACACGTACCAGATGGATCCGGCGAACGGACGCGAGGCGCTGAAGGAAGCCGCGATCGACGTCGATCAGGGTGCCGACATGTTGATGGTGAAGCCTGCGATGCCGTACCTCGACATCGTGCGGCGCGTGAAGGACAAGTTCGACATCCCGCTCGCCGCGTATCAGGTGTCGGGTGAGTACGCGATGATCAAGGCTGCGGTCCGAAACGGTTGGCTCGACGAGGAGCGCGTGATGCGCGAGTCGTTGACGTGCATCAAGCGCGCAGGAGCTGACTTCATCCTGACGTACTACGCGCGCGAGATGGCGCGGCTGCTGAAGGCCTGAGTCGGCCGCCAGGACATCCCGCAGACGGCCGTCACCCTGCTTTGCGCCGCAAAGTAAGGGCCGCTACGCCGCATTCCGGGCCCTTTTTCAGCTCCCGACCCCCCCTGGTCGATACCAGATCGGGGAGATCGAGAGAGGATCCGACATGACGATGTGGTCATCGAGCGGCGTGCGCGCGGACGCGAGCGCTGCGTGTCCCGAGTGTGGTCGACTGTTCTCGCGCCGCGGCCTCGCTGCGCACCGGCGCATGCGACATGGACCTGGTTCGCCGCCTGAGACGGTGATCGCGCCCGACGTCACATTGCCTCCGCCCGCGTTGCCGCACATCGATGACACGGCGGCGATCGCACGTGCGCTCGAAGCGGTAGCGGTCGCGGTCAGCCGGCTCGAGTCGCGCCTTGATCAAGTGCTCGCGGTGGGCAAACTTGCGCAAGCGATCGTTGCGAACACGCCACAGTCCGCCCTTCCGGTCGCGGCCCCCGTAGTACCGCAGGTTTCCGTCTCATCTCTCATGTCCCTCGCTCCGGTTGCTTCTGCTGAGCCGGCCGCTTCCGACAAGCACGCGCTCGAACGCGAGCTGTGCGCGTTGTTGGCCGAAATCGCAAGCGTGCGCGCCCAATGCGACCCGCCGGCATCCGACCGTCCCGCTGCCGACGACAGCGCCCACGCGCACTTGGGCAAACTGCGGCGGCGCCAAGCTTCGATCCTCGCGCGCTTGCTGCAGCTCGACGGGGATCCGGGCGGTGACGAGATGTGCTTCCTCTGATCCGTCGAAAGCGAACTTGATCCGGTAACGGACGCTCCCGCCGTCCTGGCTCCGCTGAATTGGGCGCTTCGGGCCCAGATCCTGGCGCAGTTGGCGCGGAGCCGTTGTGATCTCGGTGAGAATCCGACGATTGCGCGAGACGTTTCAACGCTCGGCGGTCACGGACATCGCGCCATGGACGCCCGAGGTAACGAAGCCGACCTCAGCGAGCTCTTTGCGCACCAGGAGTGGGTGCGTGCGCTCGCGCTGAGGCTGTGCGGCGATCACGCAACGGCCGATGATCTCGTGCAAGACACGCTGATCGAAGCGTTGCGCGGTCGCAGCCAAGCGAACTCGGTGCGCGCGTGGCTCGGGGGCATCGTGAGGCATCGTTGGCGCCGCGACCGGTTGCGGTCGAACGCACGCGTAGAACGTGAAGCGAGCGTGGCTCACTCTGCGCGTGCGCACGCCGGCGAGATGCCGAGCCCCGAGGGAATGTTCGCGCAAGCCGAGCTCCAGCGACGCGTGCTCGCCGCTGTCGCGTCGCTGGAGGAGGCCGCGCGCACCGTCGTGTTGTTGCGTTACTACGAGGGGCTCTCGAGCGAAGCGATCGCCGCGCGACTCGGCGAGCCCGCTTCGACGGTGCGCAACCGGCTCGCGCGCGCGCACGAGAAGCTGCGCGGGAAGCTCGACCAGGAGTACGGCGGCGTTCGGGGCGAGTGGGCAGTCTTGTTCGTGCCGTTCGCAGGGTCACATGCGGGCTCGTTGAGCACCGGGATCGGTATCGCGATGAAGACGAAGCTGCTCGTGACCGTGACGATCCTCGCAGCGGGCTCGGCGTTGTTGTGGTTCACGATGAAGCCCGACGCGAATGCCACTGCGACAACCGCGAGTACTTTGCTGCCCCCGTCGACGGGCCACACCGCGACGATCGAAGCTCCCGCGGTGGCTGCAACGACGTCCGTGGCGACGCGTTCACCGGTCCCCGAGAGCGCTACGCTCGCGGCCGAGCCGCTGCTCTTGTGGGGAGAAGTACACGGCCCGACGCCCGCTCAAGTGACCGACGCTTCGTTGTGGATCTTCGCGGAAGATGGCGCGCGCAGGGTGATCTCGGCGGGGGCCAACGCGACGTATTCGGCGTTCGGACTGCAACCCGGAACGATCCAGCTGAGTGTCGTAGTGCGCGGCTTCGTGCCACAGGAAGACGAGATCGTTCTCGCTCCGGGCTCCGGACAAACGCGTCACGACGTCACGCTCACACCCGCGTTCGTAGTGCCTGTGAAGTTCGTCGATCGTTCCACAGGCCAGCCGCTCAAGCCGATCGATGACATTCGCGGTACGGGTCTGGCTGCGACTGCAACACGCGCACGGCCGCAGCACATCGAGAACGTGATGGGCAGGTTCCCGCTGTCTGCAGACGCCGGCGACTATCGCGCCAAGGAGCGCTTCGGGTCGCAGAGTGACATCACGGCCGGATACGACGGGGTTCTCGAGATCCATCCGCCGCTGCCGGTGTACGCGAGCTGCGTGTTGCACGACACCGTGATCGACTCGCGGCTCGTGCACGGCAACGAGCAGGAGATCGTGTTCGAAATCGATCCCGCTGAGTTGAGCGTGTTGTTCGCGCGCGTCGAATTGCGCTGCGTGGACATCACCGGCGCTCCGGTCGAAGGAGCTTCGATTTCCCTCGGACCGCAGGATGTCGGCGGCAGCTCGGTCAAGTCGGATGCGCAGGGCCATTTCGCTTTCGAGCGACTCTCTCCAGGCCTGCAGCTGCTCAACATCCGGTCGAAGGGTTGCGGCACCTATCAACGAGTGGTGCGCGTGGCACCGCGCAGCACGACCGATCTCGGCACGATCGAACTCCGACCCGCCGCTTCGATCCAGGGGCGCATCCTCAATTCATCCGGTGCGCCGCTCGACGGGAGCGTGTCGGCACTGCCCGCACGTCAGGCCGCTTCCGCGAGCAGCGTCTCCATGAGCTCGCCACGCCAGTGCCAGCCCGGTGGCAAGTTCGAAGTCGCGTCGATCGAACGCGGTCCGTGTCGCCTCGTCGCCGAAGCCAAGGGCTTTGCGAGCAAGATCATCGACATGGACACGTCCGGCGGCGACATCACCGGGCTCGAAGTGCGGCTCGAACCGGGCACACTCGTGCGCTTCAAGGCACCGAAGTCGAGCTCGGTCCTCCTGTATTTCGTGGTCGCGGATGCTGCGGGCGTGCCGATCCGATCGGGATCGACCAACCACTTCTTCGCGCGCGAGATGACGCTGGCACCTGGGCACTATCGATGTTGGACCATGCTCGACGAGCGCATCGCCCACGATGAAGAGTTCGACGTGGGCAACACGACGCTCGTTCACGAGGTCGAGGTGCCGTGAAGCGACCCGTCTTGACCGTGATCGTTTGCCTCCTGCTCGCTGCGATCGTGTGGCTCGGGCTTCGGCATCAAGACGGTGCGAAATCTCCCCTCGCAGCCCCTGGGCCCGGTCCGATCGCGCCGTCGGCGAGCTCGAGCGCTCTCGTTCCGAATGCGACGCCCACATCGGAACCCACGCCTACACATGAACCCACCGCCGTCACCATCGCAACCGAATCGCCGCCAGATCAGAGTGACTCACTCCAGACCATCGTTCTCTTCGGTCAGGTCAGATCCGCACGACCGATTCTGGCCGACAACGATTCGGCGGGGCTCACCGTGACCGATCACATGGGTGCGCGGACTCACGCTGCGCTCAGCGAGGACGGCAACTACTCGGTCAGCGGACTCTTGCCCGGACACTACTGGTTGTCGGCGAGCAATGGTTCCGATTCGCAAGTGAAGGCGACGGTCGAACTCTCCCTGGCGGAGAATCCGAAACGGTTCGACCTCACGCTCTCCGAGACGCGGTCGCTGCTGGTGAAGGTGATGAGCCGGAACGCGCAGCCTGCGCCCAAGCTCCTCGCCGTTGCGACCCTCGCTCCTCTGGGCGAATGGTTCGACGAGGTCCGCGGCAGCTTCAACAACACGTTCGGCGTCGGACGATTCCGCTGGAACGGCGATCCGGTCACGAAGCTGCCCGAGGAATACCTGGGCCGACTTTCGCTCGACCAGGCTCCGCCGTTGTACGTGAGCCTCGTCTACTACCAGCGCGTGATCGCGACGCAGCACGTCGACGCCGACCAGAAGGAGGTCGCGTTCGTCGTCGATCCGAATTCGCCGCTGTTGAAGACGGGCAGCTTGCGCGTGCGCTTCGTGCGCGCGGACTCTACGGCGATCACCAACGGAAGCGTGATGCTGATGGGCGCATCGGGCGGACGTCAGTTGGGACTCGATGGAGAGTGCTTCGTGTCGCAGGATCTGATGCCCGGTGACTATCAGGTCTCGATGTGGAACAAGGCGCTCGCCCAACCCCACATCGACCTGCGCATCGAGCCTGGAACGGAAACGGATCTGGGCGATGTCACGCTCGACCCCGAGATCTGGATTTCCGGAACGGTTCACTCCTCCGCGCCGACCGGCAAGAGAGCGGACGTGATCTGCGATCCGTATGACCCTGCTGCGGCACCCAGCTTCGAATCGACTCGGTATTCGTACGGGGTCGAAGCCGACGGCGCGTTCAAGGTTCCGGGCCTCGGTCGCGGGCTCTATCTGTTGAAGCTCGCGCAGGGGAGTACGAGCGGGACGTGGGCGCGCGTCATCGACACGCGCGCAGGCTCCGTTGAACATGTCGACATCGATCTCGTGACAGGTGTGCCGCTGGTCGTGCGCGCATCCGGGGAAGATTGGCCGTTGGTCCGGTTTCGAATCTTCGATTCGAACGAGATACCTGTGGCGGCGACGCGCTTGTGGAGTCCGGAGCCACGCTCGTTGATGCTCGCGCCGGGAGAGTACGACGTCGAAGTGCGGACGAATGCGACGAACGCGGTGCGCAAGCACGTCACGATCGGGAGCGAGGCGGTCGAGTTGGCACTCCCGTGATGAGACCTCCCCATCGAGCCGACCCGATGAATTTGATTCGGCGGAGAATCACGCTGGTGGAACGCGGAGGACATGACTCATGAAAGCTCGCGCTCTCCTCGCATGCGGTCTCACGCTCGTCCTGGTCTTGCTCTGGGTCATCCTGCACCGACCCGCGAGCTCGTCCGCTCCACTCGCAGCTCCGGACAGCGCATCGACGACGAGCACTCCGTCGGCGCCGTTGAGCCTGGTTGAGCCCGAGCAAGCCGGACCCTCTGCGCAGTCACGGTCGATTGCGGTAGGGACCGACATACAGAAAACGCCGGCGGCAGACTCGGTTCTTCAGACAATCGTGCTCTTCGGCACCGTTACGTGCCCACCAGATGCGGTATCCCCCGACGATGAATCCTGGATGAGCGCGACCGACCGCTTCGGCGCAAGAACCGCCGTCCATCCCGACGCGGACGGCGCGTATTCGATCAGCGGCCTCGCGCCCGGACACTATTGGGTGCTTGCCGGGCGCGTGGCTGCGAGTGCGCATGCAGAAGTCGATCTGTCGCTCGCCGAATCGCCCAAGCGCTTCGACATCCTCCTCGAAGAGGATCCCACGATCCTCGTCAAGGTCGTGGACAGCCGCGGTGAGTCGCTGACAACGCCCGGGCTACTCGCGGTCGCGACCATGACGAGACCGGGTGACTGGTTCAACGAGTTGACCGATCGTTGCAACAACGCCGGCGGCCTCGGTGGCTTCCGAGAGGGACGCTACACGGGCGGGCCGTTGCCGGAGGGATACCTCGGCCGCATCAAGTTGGACGTGCAGCCGCCTCTGTTCGTGAGCTTGCTCAACTCCCAACGCATCATCGCGACGCAACAAGTCGAACGCGGACAGCACGAGGCAGTGTTCAACGTCGACGCTGACTCCAAGCTGTTGAAGTCGAGCAGCGTGCGCGTGCGCTTCGTCGACCAGAACGGTGCTGCAGTCTCGGGCGTCTGGGCGGAATTGAGCGGCGATTCCTCGAGGACGATGGTCGCGGACGGAGACAGCCTGCTTGCGCCCAAAGTGTCCGCCGGACATTACGAGCTGCGCCCTCTCGCCAAGGGACTGGAGATGCGAATCGTGCCCGTGACGGTCGAACCCGGCACGGAGATGGACCTCGGAGCCGTGACCCTCGAACCCGCTCAATCCGTTTCCGGCAGCGTTCGATGCGGGAGCGAGGACATCTCGCGCGTTGCGATCCGCTGCGATCCGTGCGAGCCGGATGGCTCGACGAAGCCGAGCAGGTGCATCCATACCTACATGATCAAGGCCGACGGATCGTTCTCCCTCCCGTTTCTCTCACGGGGCCTGTACTTGCTCTCGATCGAGGAGCGAGAGAACAAGCACGGCGCCTGGGCTCGCATCATCGACACGCGCGCGGGACCGGTGAATGACGTGCGCGTGGAACTGACTCGAGGTGTGTCGCTCGTCGTACGGCCGGCGAAGTATGACGGGGCGATGGTGCGCTTTCGCATTCTCGACGGCGGCGGTGCGCCGGTCGTCGCAAGTCGACTCTGGGGTGCGGAACCGCGTCCGATCCTGATGGCGCCGGGTGAGTACGACGTCGAAGTGCGCGTGAGCGATGCGGGGCCGACACGCAAGCACGTCACGATCGGAACCGAGCCGGTCGAGTTGTCTCTCCCGTGATGCTCGCAGCCTGTTGGCAACTCGCTCGCACGCATCGCGCTCGGGCGAACGGCGTATGCCATCGCGGAGGGTGCGCGAAATGAGCTCGCGAATCGTCGTCTTGACGCTTGTCGCACTGATCGGAGCCGTAGTTTGGATCGCTGTGCGAAATCCCGACAGCTCGAACGCTCCACTTGCCGGACCTGCTCCCGATCGGGCCGAGTTGCCGGTGAGCACGACGGAACTCGATCGAGGCACGAGCTTGTCATCGACGGCTACGGCGGCGGTTTCGCAGCCCGCTTCGAGCACCACTCCCTCATCCCGCCTTCCGGCTGCTGATGACGAAGCCGGTCAGGCAGTCGTGCTGTACGGCTACATCCGCGGCGCCGAAGAGGCTTCACCAGCGAATGACCTGCCGTGGATCGCGGTCTTCGATCGCGACGAGCAAAAGACGACCGCCAAGGCCTCGGCAGACGGCGCGTATTCGATCAGCGGTCTACAGCCCGGCCGCTACAGGGTGAATGCAGGCGCTGGGTCTTCTCTGAAAGCCGAAGGCAGTGTGGATCTCGCGCTCGCAGATTCGCCCAAGCGGTTCGACATCGCGCTCCGTGAATCACCGTCGCTGCTCGTCAAGGTCGTCGACGAGGCTGCAAAGCCATTGAGTCAGCACGAGCTGGGAGCGATTGCCACGCGCGAGCCGCCCGGTGAGTGGATCGATGAGACACCGAATGAGAACCCGTTCGGGCTCGGGCGTTTCGAGCCCAACGAAGGCAAGGACGTGAAGTTGGAACCTGCCTGCCTCGGACGGTTGATTCTCGACGTCGAGCCCCCGCTCTTCGTCAGCATCGTCAACCACCAACGCGTCATCGACACGCGCAAGGTGGAGCTCGGTCAGAAGGAGATCGACTTCATCGTGAAGAGCGACTCGCCATTGCTGAAGGAGGGTCGGTTCCATGTCCGCTTCGTAGATCAAGCGAATCAACCCATCGACAAGCTCTGGGCGGTGGTGGAGGGCGGCAGTTCCGCCCAGTACATGCGGCCCGAGGGCGGTGAGCTCACGAGTGCACTCCCGCCCGCAGTTTGGCGCATACAGCCGTTTGCCGAGGGCTTCGAGCAGCACGACTTGCTCGTTCGGATCGAGCCGGGAGCCGACACGGATCTCGGGACCGTGATCCTGGAGCGGGAACAGTGGATCTCCGGCACGATCGTCGAGCCGCACAAGAGCAACGAGCGCATGTCGTTGCGCTGTGACCTGCTCGATGCAGACGGTGAGCCGCAGTTGGTGAGCGGCAACACCATGACCTACGTCGTCAAGGCGGACCGGACGTTCCGTATCGGTTCCCGGCGTCGCGGTCTCTACTTGATGACGTACTACGGCCGCGAGGCCGGGTATGGCATCTGGGCTCAGATCGTCAACACCCGCGCGGGACCCGTCGAAAACCTGCAGGTGAACCTCGTTCCGGGTGTGCCCGTCATGGTTCGTCCATCGGGCGACGACTGGCACTCCATCACGTTCAAGATCACCGACGATTCAGGAGCGCGCTACCTCGACTCGCGCCTTTGGAGTAGTGCACCGCAGAAGATCCTGCTTGCTCCCGGCCGCTACAAGGTCCAAGCCAAGCAGGGTTCCGCGCCGCCGACGACCCGGATGATCGATGTCGCGAGCGACACCCTGGATCTTCAGGTGCCCTGAGAGCAGCCCGAACTTGGGCGCGCGGAAAATGTCCGCCCGATCAAAGAAGCAGATCAGGCTGACTGCGCGAATGAACCGGTCGAACTGCGCGGCACGTCGGCCATGCGCAAGCAGGACTCGGCGCACGCGCGGCACATCTCGGCGCAAGTCTTCAATTGTCGGTCGCCGGTGAGCCGCTCGCAGGTCGTCGCGCACTCTCCGCACAGGCGCGCAGCAGCACGCAGCACCTCACTGTACAACCCGGACCCCACCCTCCACGTCGCGGCGCTCGTGCGACAGATGCGCGCGCAGTTGCGCAGGAGTTGGATACCGCGCACGTCGGAGAGCGATCCGCCTTCGGTGAGGCAGTGGTTCGCCGTCTCGAAGCACACGCGCTCGCACTCGTTGCAGGCTTCGACGAACGCTTCTTCTTCGTCGACCGGCTGCGCTTCATGAGCGGCGAGCGTCTGTTCGTCAGAGAGCAGCGCGCCCTCCGAGAAGATCGCGTCGATCGATTCGTCGAGCGACTCAAGGTCGTCGAGTTCGATCACGCGGGGGGTAGTCAGGCTGGGGGTCATGGGAGTTGGCGATCACCTGCGCTCCTCGTCGTTGCAGGTGGACGCGGCCGGGTAAGCAAGTGCGATGCCAAGGGTCGAGGCACGAGCTTGGGGCTCGTTGGACCTTTGAACTGGCGCCGGTGGAATGCGGCTTGGATCGCTTGGGCACGATCCAAGACGCCATACGTGGCGCCGCCTGGGTGGCGGGTGGTGCCACTGACCGATCGGCGCCAAGCACCACCCGCCGACACGTGACCGTGTTCCGGCGCGAGTGACAGCCTCCCCTTGCCGACGGATCCGATCGCGCGCTGATGAATGGCGAGCGCTTGGCGAAAAACCGCCATGCATCCCAAGGTGATCGAGGAGGAAGATCGCTTCGCAACGGCCCCGGCGGACTGCTCGCGGTCACTTGCCGGGTTGGACGACCGTCGATTGCAGCAGTTGCTTCCACTTCTCCAAAGCAGCAGCCCCTTCTTCACTTCGATCGAGGACGTTCAGCACCTGTCCCCTCCCTCGCCATGCATCCGCCAACTTCGCGTCGAGGGCGATGGCGGCATCGAACTCGGCCAATGCGTCTTCGAACCGACCGAGGTTGGCGAGCGCAAGGCCTCGGCCGGCATGCCACACGCTGCTCTGTGGCTCCGAGTTCAACGCCGTGTCGAACTCCGCGAGCGCGTCCGCGTACTTCTCCAGCAGGTTCAGCGCGCGGCCGCGCCCCCCATGCGAGAGCGCGTAGTTGCCGTCGATCGCAATCGATCGATCGTACAGCCCGAGCGCCTCTTCTCCGCGACCCTTCAGCACGAGCAAGTCGCCGCGATTCGTCAGCGCCAACGAGTCCTTGGGATCGAGAAGGATCGCCCTCTGGTACGCATCGAGCGCCTCGTCCACTCGCCCCAGACGTCGCAGCGCATTGCCCCGACCGTTGTGTGGCGCGCCCCATTCGGAATCCAGCTTGATCGCTTCGTCGTACGCCGCCAGCGCTTCCACGTCGCGTCCGAGATCGAGCAGCGCGTTCGCCAAGTCGTACTGGATCGTCGTATCCGTGCGATTGATCTTCACGGCGGCCTGCATTGCCTTCAGCGCCTCGTCCGCGCGCCCGAGCTTTCGCAACTGCACACCGCGGTTGGTTTGCGCTTCTGCGAACGCAGGATCGAGCTTGACCGACTCGTCAAATGCCGCGAGCGCGTCCTTGTCCCGACCGAGCTTTACGAGAAGGTTCCCGCGGTTGTTCCAGGCGAGAGCATCCCGCGGCGCCGACGCGAGCACGCGCTCGTAAGCCTGCAGAGCTTCGTCGGTTCGGCCCAGCGCGATGAGCGTGTTGCCTTCGTTGGCGACGAAGTCGGCTTTCGCCGGATCCAGGTGCTCGGCGCGCCGGAATTCGACGAGGGCCTCTTCGTTCTGCCCCAGATCGAGGAGCGCATGTCCCAGACCGTCGTGCATCAACGCATCATCGGGATAGCTCGCGACGAGCTTCTTGAACTCGTCGGCAGCTTCAGCCAGTCGACCGCGCGCTCTCAACACGTGTGCGCGAATTCGCTTGGCACGCAACTGCGCTCCAGCACACAAGAGCTCCGCCTCGCGCGTCAACTCGGTCGCGTGTTCCCAGCGCTTCGGGTCCTGCGTGTAGCGCTGAATGCTCGAGGCCATCGCGACGCCGCCGAGTTCGTCCCAGGCCGAGTCGAGCCTCTGCGCGGCGGTGGCGCAGTCCCGCTCGGTGCGCTCCGCACGCTCCGCTTCGGCCGCACGATGCGAATGCCAAAACCCAAGTAGCCCGATCGCCGTGCCGATCAGCGCCGCCAGCATGACGACGATCTTCTGCGTCGCCTCGAAACGCGACCACCAACGCGAGGGCGCCGGGTGGATCGTCTGGGCCCGCTCGGACTTGGACGCGTCGGACTTGGGTCGTTTCGAGCGGGCCATCGGGGAGTCGGGAGTCCGTGATCGAGCTTATCCGCTGCACGCCGCGCGCGGCATACTCCTCCCATGCCGAACCTCGAACGCAGCCAAGCCGTCTTCGAAGCCGCTCGCAAGCTCATCCCCGGCGGCGTGAACAGCCCGGTCCGCGCCTACCGCTCCGTCGGCGGCACGCCCGTTCACATCGCGCGCGGCAAGGGCCCGCTCGTGTGGGACCTCGACGGCAACGAGTACGTGGACCTCGTCATGAGCTACGGGCCGCTCATCCTCGGCCACGCTGATCCGCGCGTCGTCGAAGCGCTGCGCACGACCGCGCTCAACGGCACAGCGTTCGGCGCACCGACGCAAGGCGAGCTCGACATGGCGCGCACGATCTGCGAGCGCGTGACCCCGTGCGAGATGGTGCGCCTCGTCAACTCCGGCACCGAAGCGACGATGAGTGCGCTCCGCCTCGCGCGCGCGTTCACGAAGCGCGAACTCCTTCTCAAATTCGAAGGCAACTATCACGGTCACGGCGATTCGTTCCTCGTCAAAGCAGGGTCGGGCGCGCTCACCCACGGCGCGCCGGATTCGCCCGGCGTGCCGGCCAGCGTCGCGAACTCGACGCTCGTCGCGGACTACAACGACGTCGCGAGCGTGCGCACCCTCCTCGAAGCGAACCGCAACCAGGTCGCGTGCATCATCGTCGAGCCGGTTGCGGGCAACGTCGGCCTCATCCCGCCGGCGCCGGGCTTTCTCCAAGGACTGCGATCCTTGTGCGACGAACACGGTGCCCTGCTGATCTTCGACGAAGTGATGACCGGCTTCCGCGTCGCGCGCGGCGGATACCAGGAGATCTGCAAAGTGCGCCCGGACTTGATCACGCTCGGCAAGGTCATCGGCGGCGGACTTCCGATCGGAGCCTATGGCGGTCGGGCAGACATCATGTCGCGCATCTCGCCCGCCGGAGACGTCTATCAAGCCGGCACCCTCAGCGGCAACCCGCTCTCTGTCGCCGCCGGGCTCACCACCTTGCGCGCGACGGACGAGCCGAACTTCTACGCACGCCTCGAATCAACCTCCGCGCGCCTCGCACAAGGTCTCGAGTCCGCAGCAAAGCGCTCCAACATCCCCTGCCACGTCGGCCGACAAGGCGCGATGCTCTGTCCCTACATCGCGCCCCAACCCGTGCTCACGCTCGCCGCCGCGATGGCGAGTGATCGCGAAACCTGGAAGCGCTTCTTCCACGCGATGCTCGATCAGGGAGTCCTGCTCCCGCCCTCGCCGTTCGAAGCCTGGTTCATCTCGAGCGCTCACGACGAGCGCACGATCGACCGCGTGATCGCAGCAGCGAACGAGAGCTTCGCCGTGGCCGCGCGCGGCTGACACACAACCCAGCATCCTTCACGCCGCGGTAGCAGTCGCCACTCAGCCGCCCGCAGCGGATGCGCGTCGCACCTGCGTGACCACCACCCTTACCTAGACGGCCGGCGCGATCCGACCCGGTAATCCGGGGCGAATCGCGCCGGTCGGACCGCGCCGTAGGCGCGGAACAACTTGCCGCGATCTCGCATCTGCCGCGATCGCCCTGGCCCTTCGTCCATTCCGACGAACGAGAACCGTCCGACACCAAGCGGGGCGGGCGGTGCCAGGCACCCGTCGCGGGCGTACCCGCGGCGGGTTCCAGGCACCACCCTTTTAAGGCTGCCAGGTCGTCTCGACGCCGTTCGTCAGGTTGTAGGTCTCGCTCGTGCAGAACGCTGCCGCGTTGCGATACCAGCACTGATACGTGCGCACCGCCCCGCTCGAGTTGAACCCGCGCACCGAGATCGGCGTGTCCATTCCCGACGGGTACTGCGATCCGCCACCGGCATTCGTCTTCGTGCTCAGTCGCACAACCGTCCCGCCCGTGCAACGCAGACCATCGCCGAACACCGCACCCGCTCCACCGTTCACTTCGGTCGTGCCCTGGAAGTACAGCGCCGCACCCGTCGCCGCCATGCCGCTGCCCACCAAGTGGAACGTGTCACCCGACACGCTCGCCGTCCCGTTGAACGCGAGCCGACCGCCCGAACCAAGCGAGTTCAAGCAACCCGCATTCGACCCGCTCGGGCTGTCGTTGCCGCACGGGCACGCCGTGCCCGAACCATCACCGGCGCAGAACGCGAACGTGATGTTGCCGCGCGTCGGCACTTCCCCGGCCGAGACCACGCTCGCCGGCGAGCCCGTGTTCCACAGACCCAACGTCACGAACCCATTGGCCGGCGCAACATCCGCGTCGAAGCGGAAGTTGTACGTCGAGCTCCAGCGGATCGCGTTGGCGCTCGAGTTCTGCGCAACAGTCTCAGTGCTCCACGTGACCGAGCTCGCACCGACCGTCGAAGTCCAGTCGAGCCCGCTGAAGTTGATGTTGCCGGGGCCGTCGCCGTCGTGATAACCGACGTCGTGGAAGCCCACGTTCGTGACGTTCGCACCGAGCGGCAGCGGAACCGTGAACGAGCCGCCGTTGCGCTCGCTGTTCATGTTGAGCACCGCGTACTCGTAGTGCCACGTGCCACCGCCCAGGTTCGTCGCATGCGAACCGACGATGAAGAGACCGTCGTTCGGCACGTGAACATCCGTCAGCACGACACCCGGCTCGACCGTCGGCCAAGCGCGAATCGCCTGCGTAGCACGTTGCGTCGCGCCCAACAGGTTGAACGTGAAGTCACCCGGACCGCCCGTGCAGGACAAGCCGACGTAGCTCGCGTTGTTGTCGCCGTTGCCCGCTTGCGCGTCGTCCTGGTTGACGTAGGTCACTTCACCGAAGAAGCGCGTCGCGGTCGTCGCAGTCGATTCGAGATCGGTGAGCGCGACCTCGCAGCGACGTGCTTGCGCACCCGCCCAAGCCGGGTTCGCCGGCGGATACGTGTACACACCGTTGTGCGCGTTGACCTGCCAGCGCGGACCCGCACTCGACTGGTTCCCGTTCAAGCCCGAACCGTAGACGTCCGAGCAGCCGACGCCGAGTCCACCGCCGCTGCCGCCCTGGCACGTGCAGCACGTGCTG
>JBBQNP010000108.1:0-15236 GCA_038330085.1 Planctomycetota bacterium
CGGCATTACATGCCAACAACTTTTCTCTCGCCGCCTGATTCACTTCAGGTAGCCGTTCATCCGGGGAATGCCTGCGGCCCTGGATGAACGCCACTAGCAGGCTGGCTGGCGAGTCGCGCCTCGGGGCGGACCAGCGAGACACTTCCGAGGCTGGCGCACGAGCGGCTCGTCCACGAACGGCACGCGCGCGAGATCCAACCGTGGAACACACACGTAGATACCCCTCGTACGGGGATTCCGGGACGTGGGTTCGATTCCCACCGCCTCCACCACTTCACTCACCATGGGACCACCACCATGCCGCAAGACGATCCGAAACTTGAGTTGTTGATCGAGGCACTGCAGCGCGTGATGAAGACGCATCACGTGCAGACTTGGCTGAACACCCCCTGCGCTGCCTTCGATGGATCGAAGCCGGTCGAGGTCCTCGAGCGGGGGAGAAGCTGACCGGATCTGGCGCATGGTGTACGAGATCGAGTCCGGCAGCCCGCTCTAGCGGACGCACTCTCCGTCGACGACGTGCGTTCGTCGCTTCTGGCACGCGGAGTGCGGCGGATCCGCGCGGACGGACACCATGAGAAGCACCCGAACCGATCTCCCTCTCACCCTGGCCGACCTCGAACGCGTTCGCGCCGACCTCCAGGACTCAGTGCGGCACACCGAAGAGTTGCTCGAGCGCACGCAGATGCTGCTTCTGGCGGCGGCGCTCTTGAAAAACGGCGTCGCAATCCGGTTGCTGCAGGTCGACGGTGCGCTCGCGTGCGATCCCTCGTGCCCGACCCGGCCGATCGACTCGTCGGGCGTTTCTACAAACTGAGCAGGTCTCCACGCCTCAAACTGTTGGAGCGCCGTCCGACACCGGCGCAAATCGCTGGAGCCGGCGCCGGCGCTCCCTTCTAGTGGGAGCGCACGGTCCCTAGACTCTTCGCCCGTGTTCTCCGGGCACGAGCGCTGGTCCCCTTCGCACGGCGCAATCGCGCCGTTCTTCGTCGTGCTGCTCGTCCTGCTTTTCGGCGCTGCGTTGCCCGCGTGCAACGTGGCGGAAGCCAAGATCTACAACCTGAAGCAGCTGCACGATCCCGAGTCGAACCACCGCTACAACGCTGCGCTCGAGGGCGACTTCGAGTACGTCGTCCGCCATGAGCTCTTTGGTTTCTTCCGCCACGAGGGGACGGAACTCGCCAACAAGGACCAGTCGAAGGTCGACGCTCCCGCCGACGACTGCCTCGAGAACCTGATCGAGCTTGAAGCGATCGACAGCGCCGATCCTGCCATCGCCGGCGAGAAGGTCGAGTGGTTCGCACGGCTGTCGGTGGAGGATCCATGGCAGCTCTCGCGTCAGCGCGCCGTCCTCGCCCTGGGCTCCGTGGGCATGCGTCTCGAGGCGGGTTTGCCCTCGGGGCTGGGCAGCGATCAGACCCCGGCGGATGCGGACCAGGTGGCGAACGCGCTCACGCCCCTCGTCAAGGCGTTGCACGAAGTGCTCGCGGGTGACGCGAAAGACCGTGCTGAAAAGCGCGCGCAGCTCGAGCAGGCTTGCGCAGCGGTGCGCGCGCTCGACTACGACATGTCCGGAGCGCGCCGCGCGCTCGCCATCGTCGTGACGCTGCAGAAGACCGCAGGTACACGCAACCCTGATACGGCGCCGCTCTCCGAGCTCAGCCTCGAACTGCAGCGACTGTGCGTGCGTCGCGCGCTCGCTCGCGCGATCGACGATCCCGAACCGATCGTCTGCGCCGCGGCCCTCGCCAGCACCGCGCGCATCGGCGGACGCGTCGCGATCGACACGGTGTTGTTCGACCGCGCGCGCAAGTTGGTCAACGACATCAAGGCCCCGCCCGAAGTCCTGATCGCCATCGCGGACACGCTGGCCGCGTCCGGACCTCTCCCCGAGGGTGGTGCAACCGGCACGCGTACGCGCGACGAATGGCTCGGTGCGCTCTACGCCTTCGCCACGCGTCGCCCCGAAGAAGACGTGCGCGTGCACGCGATGATGGCGCTCTCGCGTCTCTCCGGCGCCGGCTTCGCGAGCTTGCACGAAGAGGACTGGCAGGAGTGGTGGACTGCCTACGTGAAGGCGCGCGCGAGCGAGGGGAAGATCAGCGGCGGAGCGTCGCGTTGAGCGCGGGCGGAGCGGGATCGGACGCGCACCGATCGGCACACCCGTCGTCGAAGGTACGCGGCAGCGTGTTCAAGCTGCTGCGCATCGTCTTCGCGCTCGGGTTGCTCGCGCTCGTCGCGTACTTCGTGCCCTGGCGCGATCAACTCGTGTACTCGCAGGCGGGGCACGTGTCGACGGTGCCCGGCACGATCGAGGGCAACTGGCGCGACGACACGATTCGCTTCCGCGTCGATGCCGACGCGGCGATCGCAGCGGGGTGGCCCGAGAGCGTCGAGCAGGCGGTCGCACACCACACGAGCCTCGAAGTGCGGCGCGCCGACCTCGGCTCCGACGGCAAGCTCGCGGGCTTCGACTGGCGGCCAGGGATGTTGCGCGTGTTCCGCGGGCTCGAGCCACGCGGGTTGTTCTTCGCACTGGTGCTGATCGTGTTCGGCGCGCTCGTCGCGATCCTGCGTTGGCAGCGGCTGCTCGCGGTCGCCGGATGCGTGACGACGTACGCCAACGCGTTCCGCCTCTCGTTCCTGGGTCTCTTCTTCAACCTGATCGTGCCGGGTTTGACGGGCGGCGACGTCGTCAAGGCCGTGCTCGTCGTGCGCGAGCATCCCGAGCGGCGCGCCGACGCGCTGATGTCGGTGATCGTCGATCGCGGCCTGGGTCTCGTCGTGCTGATCGGGTTGGCGGCATGCGTCACGCTGCTGCCCGCGTCGCTGATGCCCTCGCCGCACTTCAAGGAGCTGCGGCTGCCGGTGCTGCTCACGTTCACCGGCGTCTTGGGCGGCATGTGGCTCGTGATGCATCCCTGGCCGCGCCGCATGTTGCGCCTCGATCGTCTGATCGAAAAGCTCCCGCAGAAGGAGCGCTTGCGCAAGCTCGACGGTGCGCTGCGCATCTACGCGCACCATCCGTTCGAGATGACGATTGCAGTCCTGCTGTCGGTGATCAACCACGCCAGCCTCGCGTTCGGCCTCTACCAACTCGGCCACGCTTTCGGCGACACGCAGCTCTCCTACCTCGAGTACCTGGGCATCGCGTCGGTCGCGAACACGATCAGCTCCATTCCGATCGCACCGGGCGGGTGGGGCGTCGGCGAAGCGGCGTACGGATCGCTCTTCCACCTGATGGGGGCGCCGGCCACGCTCGGCATCGCGGTGAGCGTGACGTACCGGTTGATTTCCGTCGGCCTGGGCCTCGCGGGGGGCTTGTTCCTGTTGATGCCGGGCGGCCGCAAGGTCCGCGACGAGATCCACGAGGAAGAGGAGAAAGAGTCGGCGGCCTGACCTCGGGCCACAACTTGTCCGGCGCGCCGACAGCACCGCTCGTGCGCGCTGGGTAGTCTTCTGCGTTCGGTGCTGCGGGCGCGGACGACCACAACGTCCTGTGCTTCGAATTCACCGGGCCTCCACATCTTCCTTCCCCTTTTCCCTTTCCTCTCCCTCTCCCTCGTCTCCAACGCGCAGGCGCCGCACTCCACGCACGAGCCGAGCCCACACCGATCCATCGCATGTCCCTCCTCGTCATCGGCACCCTCGCCTACGACACGATCGAGACCGCGCACACGCAGCGCGCGGATGTCCTCGGCGGGTCGGCCCTGTTTTTCGGCATCGCCGCGGGGCGCTTCGTTCCGGTGCGCATGGTCGGCGTCGTCGGCGCCGACTTTCAAGCACGGGATCTCGAGCTGTTGCGCAACGGCAACGTCGACATCTCGGGTGTCGAGCACGCGGCCGGACGCACGTTCCGCTGGACGGGGCGTTACGCGGCCGACGGCAACAGCCGGACGACGCTCGAGACCCAGCTCAACGTGCTCGAGCGCTTCGATCCGAAGATCCCCGCCGCCATGCGCGACTCGCAGTGGATCTTCTTGGCGAACGCGACGCCGTCCGTGCAAGCCAAGGCGCTCGACCAGATCACGAAGCCGCGCTTCACCGTGCTCGACACGATGAACCTGTGGATCGACACGGCGCGCGCGGACTTGATGCACTTGTTGCGGCGCGTCGACGCAGTGCTGCTCAACGACGAGGAAGCGCGCATGCTGACGGGCGAGCGCAGCTTGTTGAAAGCGGCTGCGGCGGTGCTCGGGCTCGGCCCGCGCTACGTGATCCTGAAGAAGGGCGAGCACGGTGCGTTCCTGATCGGCAAGGACGTGCACTTCTCGTTGCCCGCGTATCCCGTCGACGAGGTCGTCGATCCCACCGGTGCCGGCGATTCGTTCGCGGGCGGGTTCATGGGCTACGTCGCGGAAAAGGGAGCCACCGACCCGAAGACGCTGCGCAAGGCGATGCTGTACGGCACGGTGACCGCGTCGTGGTGCGTGCAGGGTTTCAGCGTCGAAGCGCTGGCCGGACGCACGCGACAGGAGATCGACCGCCGCTACGACGAGCTGCGCGCGATCTGCAGCGTGGAGTGAGCGCGTGCCGAGGCTCTTCGTCGGGCTCGCGCCCGACGAGCACACGGTGGAGGAGTTGCACGCGGCGGCGGCTCGCGTGCTCGATCCCGCGCGTTGGCGCCTCTACGGAGCGCGCGACATCCATCTGACGCTGTGCTTCCTGGGCGAGGTCGAGCGCACCCAGGCGGAGCCGCTCGTTCGGGCGCTGGCCGAGAGCTGCTCCCACCTCGTCGCACCGAAGCTCGAGATCGCCGGACTGGGTGCTTTTCCCGATGCCGCCCAGCCGCGCGTGGTCTGGGCCGGGGTGCGCGCCTCCGAGGCGGGGTTGGAGGCGCTGCACGCGATCGAGCGCGCCGTCACCGGGGCTGTCGAGCGGGTCGGACTGCCTCACGCCGCTCGAGGCGAGTTCGTTCCGCACCTGACCCTCGCCCGTCCGCGTGGACGCGCGAACTTGGATTCAGGATCGGGTGCATTGGGCGGGGGGTGGCCGTGGCGACCGACCGAAGTGATCCTCTTCGAATCGGTGGGCGGCTTCGAACCGGTGGGCGGCACGGAGGAGCGCTACCGGCGACGCTCCCTCGTGCGCCTCGGCGGGATCTGAACGGCAGTTCGGAAGCACGCCTCGAAAAAAGCGCTTCGACCTGCAACCGGAAGCAGGTCGGAACGTCAGCGTGATCGGAGCACGAAAGCTGCCGGCGGATCATTGCCGAGCATGTCTGTGCGTCTATACAGTCGGCCCGTGAGCGCCGGTCGAAGCTTTCGAAGCCGAGACCCGGACGCGTTCTGCGTCCAGAAAGATCATCGTGAAAGAACCCGTGACCGTGACCAAGCCTGCGCGCAACGACAAAGCTCCCGAGCGGAGCCCCACTGAGAAGAGTCCGACCGACAAGAGCACGTCGGAGAAGAGCCTGCCTGAGAGAGGCACGCCGGAGAGAACCACCGCCGAGCGCAACGCCGCCGAGAAGGCGCCGTCCGTGACGGGCGAGCGCGTCCAGTACACCGATCGACAGCTCGCCGAGAAATCGAAGTCGCTCGACTCGGCCATGTCCGAGATCGAGAAGGCCTTCGGCAAGGGCGCCATCATGCGCATGGGTGCGGGCACCGTGATCAAGGAGATCTCGGGCATCAGCACCGGCTCGGTCAGCCTCGACGTGGGCCTCGGCGGCAAGGGTTTGCCGCGCGGACGCATCGTCGAGATCTTCGGGCCGGAGAGCTCCGGCAAGACGACGTTGACCCTGCACGTGATCGCCAACGCGCAGAAGATCGGCGGCATCTGTGCCTTCGTCGACGCGGAGCACGCGCTCGATCCGGGTTATGCGCGCAAGCTGGGCGTCAAGCTCGACGATCTGCTGGTGTCGCAGCCCGACACCGGTGAACAAGCGCTCGAGATCGTCGAGACCTTGGTGCGCTCGAACGCCGTCGACGTGATCGTGATCGACTCGGTCGCCGCACTCGTGCCGCGCGCCGAGATCGCGGGCGAGATGGGCGACAGCTTCGTCGGCTTGCACGCGCGCTTGATGAGCCAGGCTTTGCGCAAGCTCACGGCCGCGATCTCGAAGAGCGACTGCCTCGTGATCTTCATCAACCAGATCCGCGAGAAGATCGGCGTCATGTTCGGCAGCCCCGAGACGACGACGGGCGGGCGCGCGCTCAAGTTCTACTCGTCGGTGCGCCTCGACATCCGCCGCATCGGACAGCTCAAGGACGGCGAGGTGGTGATCGGCAACCGTACCAAGGTCACCGTCGTCAAGAACAAGGTCGCGCCGCCGTTCAGAAAGTGCGAGTTCGACATCCTCTTCAACCACGGCATCAGCAAAGAGGGCGAACTCCTCGAGCTGGGTCTGGTCGAGGGCATCGTGTTGAAGTCGGGCACGTGGTACTCGCTCAAGCACCCGACCGAGGGCGAAGTGCGCCTGGGTCAGGGCATGGAGAAGGCGCGCGCTTTCCTGATCGACAACCCCGACCTGTGCACGCAGATCGAGCGCTCGATCAAGACGAAGATGGTGCCCAAGTCGGGCGCGTCGGAGTCGAGCGGGGGAGACGAGGGCGGAGCCGACGGCGACAAGCCGGTGACTCCGACGCGCGCGACGCGTCTGTGATCCGCACCGCGGTGCTTCGTTCTGCTCGGATCGGTGCTGGTCTGATCAGCCCAGTGTCGATCTTGCGCCGGCACACGGGCTGTCCGTGCGGGAGGGCGTGAGTTTCAGGGAGCATCCCCGCGCGGGACGTCCCTCTTCTTGCTCCCATTTGATGCACGCATCTGCGATCCTTGATTTCGAATCCCTGACTTCGAAGCTCTGATTTCGAATGCAGGGAGGTCGTCTCGCACGACCTCTTCACCTCCGACGTCACCGATCCCGATGCCACCATGACAGCGCCGACCACGACCCAAGACGCGTCCAGCCGCTTCACGTCCACAAGCGTGCGACAGGGGTTCCTCGACTTCTTCGCAGCACGCGGCCACCGCATCGTGCCCAGCGGGCCTGTGTTCCCGCGCGACGACCCCACGTTGCTCTTCACGAACGCGGGGATGAACCAGTTCAAGGACGTCTTTCTCGGCACCGGGACGCGCGATTACCGGCGCGCAGTCGACACGCAAAAGTGCATCCGGGTGTCGGGCAAGCACAACGACCTCGAGGAGGTCGGCGTCGACACGTACCACCACACGTTCTTCGAGATGCTCGGGAACTGGTCCTTCGGCGACTACTTCAAGGAAGAGGCGATCGCGTGGTCGTGGGAGCTGCTCACGAAGACGTGGGGCCTCGATCCCGATCGCTTGTGGGTGACGGTGTTCGCCGGCGATGCGAAGGACGGTCTGCCCGCCGACGAGGATGCCGCGCGCATCTGGGTGTCGGCCGGTATCCAGCCCTCACGCGTGCTGCGCTTCGGTCGCAAAGACAACTTCTGGGAGATGGGCAAGACCGGTCCGTGCGGTCCGTGCACCGAGATCCACATCGACCGCGGCGGTCCCGGATCGAATCCGCTCGACGGTGCCGACACGAAGATCGGCGTCAACGCGGGCAACGAGCGCTTCATCGAGCTGTGGAACAACGTGTTCATGCAGTTCAACCGTCAGGACGACGAGTCCTTGCGCGAGCTCCCGGCGAAGAGTGTCGACACCGGTATGGGGTTCGAGCGGATCCTGTCGGTCTTGCAGGGCAAGCGTTCGAACTACGACACGGACTTGTTCCTGCCGATCTTCGCGCGCATCGGCGAGCTGACCGGCAAGCGTTACGAGGGCAGCGCATCGCCGCGGGACGTCGCGTTCCGCGTGTGCGCCGACCACGTGCGCGCGGTGACGAGCGCGATCGCGGACGGGGCCCTGCCTTCGAACGAAGGTCGCGGCTACGTGCTGCGTCGTCTGATCCGGCGCGCTTCACGCTTCGGCAAGCAGGCGCTCGAGATGGAGGAGCCGTTCCTTCACGAAGTGGTGCCCGCGGTGACGCAGATCCTCGGCGACGCATTTCCCGAGATGCGTGCGCGCGAAGAGCACGTGAAGTTGCTCGTGCTCGACGAAGAGAAGAGCTTCGGCAAGACGCTCAGCCGCGGGCTGGTCTTGTTCGAGAACGTCGCTTCGAAGGTGCAGAAGTCGGGTGCCAAGCAGATCGGCGGGGCGGAAGCGTTCGAGCTTTACGCGACGTACGGATTTCCACAGGACCTCGTCGAGCTGATGGCGCGCGAGCGAGGCTTGGGCGTCGACACTGCGGGTTGGGAGCAGGCGAAGGCCGCGCACCAGCAAGCCAGCAAGGTCGAAGGCAAGTTCAAGCAGTTGTTGTCTGCGGAAGCGCTCGCGACCGTCAAGCCGACGATTTCCACGTACCACGACCAGGGCCCTCGTGCGCTCGAGCTCGAGAGCTTGGTGCTCCTCGTCAAGCCCGCCGAAGCTCTGGATGCTCCGACGATCCTGGTGCTCGCCGAGAGCCCGTTCTACGCCACGTCCGGCGGCCAGATCGCGGATGCTGGGGACATCGTCGCGCTCGACGGGAGGTTCAAGTTCTCCGTGCGCGACGTGGAGCGCATCGGGTCCGTGATCGTTCACATCGGCTTGCTCGAAGGCGGTCTTCCCACAGTCGGTTCACCCGTTCGCGCAACCGTCGACGCGGATCGACGCAACCGCATCCAGAAGAACCACACGGCGACGCACATGCTCCAAAAGGCGCTGCAGACCGTGCTCGGCGCGCATGTCGCGCAGCAGGGGAGCTACGTCGGGCCCGATCGGCTGCGCTTCGACTTCTCGCACACGCGTGGGGTGACCGCGGAAGAAATCGAACGCATCGAAGTGCTCGTCAACGAGCACATCTTCGCCAACGCGCCCGCGATCACGACCGTCGAGGACCTCGACGCGGCCAAGAAGCGCGGCGTGATGGCGATGTTCGGCGAGAAGTACGAAGCGCGCGTGCGCGTGCTCGACGTCGGCGGGTGGTCGCTCGAATTGTGCGGCGGCACGCACGTGAACGCGGCTGGCGACATCGGCCCCTTCGTCATTTTGTCGGAGCGCGCCGTGCAAGCCGGCGTGCGCCGCATCGAAGCCGTCACCGGTCCCGCGGCCGTTCAAGTCATCCAGGAACAACGCAAGCTCCTGCGCGAGGCGTCGCAGGCGCTCAGGAGCTCCGTCGAAGAGATCCCCGCGCGCATCGAACAGTTGCAGACGCAGCTCAAGGAAGCGCGCAAGAAAAGCGCTGCCTCCGCCGGCGGCGACGTGACCGCGACGTTCGCGCGCCTCAAAGAGTCTCTGCAGACGATCGGCGACGCGCAGATGACGGTGCTCGATGCGCCGGATCTCGACCTCGCCGGTGTGCGCGATCTCTCCGACCGCGCGAAGTCGTTGCACCCCAAGCTCGCGATCGCACTCTTCGGCCGCGAAGAAGGCCGCGTGCCCTTCGTCGTCGTGTGCGCGGGCGTGTCGCCGAAGCCGCTGAATGCGGGCGCCGTCGCGAAGGCGATCAGCGCGCACCTCGGCGGCGGGGGAGGCGGCAAGCCCGACCTCGCGCAGGGTCAGGGCCAGAAACCCGAGGCTGTTCCCGCTGCGATCGCCGAGGTCGAACGAGCGTTCCGCACGGCCCTCGGCGCGTAGCCCAGGCGGGCTCGACCCGCGTTGACACCCCTCCGCGAGGGGGATAGCATCCCGCCCTTTCTCACCGCCGGAGACTTCGTCTCCAGCACACTTCGCCGCGGTAGCAACCACCTCCCTGCGGCGAAAACCAGGACCCTCCTCCCATGCCGAACCCGAAGCGCCGACACTCCAAGCACCGCAAGAACATCCGCCGATCGCACGACGCGTTGCGTGCGACCGCGATCAATCACTGCGCGCGCTGCGGTGCTGCCGTCCGTTCGCACCGCGTGTGCGAAAACTGCGGCCACTACGGGTTCGAAAAGGGCGGACAAAAGGGCACTCCGGTCCTGCCGCGAGAAGAGTTCTAGCCTCCCGGTTCTAGAGTCCTGACCTTCGGGATCCAGAGTTCAGGCCTTCGGGATCGAGAGTTCAGGCCCTCCGGATCCAAAGTTCAGGCCGCACGGCAAACACGGGTATGAACGCATCCCGCATCGCACTCGACGTGATGGGTGGCGACCAAGCGCCCGACGCCATCTTGCGCGGCGCCTTGGTCGCGGTCGACCCCGCCGGTCGCTGGAAGATGGCGCCGTCGCGCCTCGTGCTCGTCGGTGACGAGCAGGTCATCCGCGCACGTCTGGCGGCACTCGGCGGCGCGCAACTCCTGGGCGCCGACGGCTTCGCGATCCACCACGCGAGCCAGGTCATCGGCATGGGCGAATCGCCCGAGACGGCGCTGCGCTCCAAGCGCGACTCGTCGATCTCGCAGATGATCGGCGCGACCAAAGCCGGCGCGGCCGGTGCCGCGGTCAGCATGGGCAATACCGGTGCTGTCGTGGGTGCGGCGACGCTCGGACTGGGGATGCTCGCCGGCGTGCTGCGTCCCGGCATCGCGGTGACGCTGCGCCTGACCGGTCATCCGCTGACGTTCATCGACATGGGTGCGCTGGTCGCGCCCAAGCCCGAGCACCTCTACCAATTCGGCGTGATGGGCAGCGTGTGGTCGCACGACGTGCTGGGCCAGGAAAACCCGCGCGTCGCGCTCCTCAACATCGGCGAGGAGGAGTCGAAGGGCACCGACGTGCACAAGGCGGCTTGGAAGCTCTTGAAGGAATCGCCGCTCACCTTCGTCGGCAACCTCGAGGGCAACGACCTCTACCAAGGCAAGGCCGAGGTCATCGTGACCGACGGTTTCACCGGGAACGTCGTGCTCAAGGTGATGGAGCAGGTCGCAGCGTTCATCCTCGAGCTGACGGTCCGCGAGCTGGCGGTCGACGGTGTGCGCGCCACGCCGACGGCCCTGGCACGCGTGAAGAAGAACATCGACTACTCCGAATACGGCGGCGCGCTGCTGCTCGGCGTCAACGGCATCGTGATCATCGGTCACGGCCGCAGCGACGAGAACGCGGTCGCGAACGCACTCTCCCTGGCGGCGCGCGCGCTCGACGCGGACGTGAACGCGCACATCGTGGCCGGGCTTTCGAAGGCCAGCACCGGCGGCGTCACGCACTGACGCGTCGCCCTGTTCCAGCGCATGCAAAGCGGCATGCGGGGGAGGCTCGAGTCAAGAGCCTCGCCCGCGCGCGCTCCACGCGCTACCCTCGCGGCGCGCAGCGATCACGCGCGGCGACACCAGGAAGACCAGAAACCGCATGACCACACGCGTCACCGTCGGACTCGCGGGCACGGGCTCCTACCTGCCGGAGCGCGAGCTGCCGAACTCCTGGTTCGAATCCCGCGTCGACACGTCGGACGAGTGGATCGTCCAACGCACGGGCATCAAGTCGCGGCGCATGGTCGCTCCTGAGCAGGCCACGTCCGACCTGTGCATCGAAGCCGGCAAGCGCGCGCTCGAAGCGGCCAAGGTCGATGCAAAGGACCTCGACCTCGTCATCGTCGGCACGTTGACGCCGGATCACCTGCTGCCCTCGACGTCCGTGCTCGTGCAACAAGGGCTGGGAGCGACGCGCGCCGGAGCGTTCGACGTCGCCGCGGCGTGCACGGGGTTCCTGACCGCGATGAACACGGCCGAAGCGTTCATCGCATCCGGGCGGGCGAAGCGCGTGCTCGCGATCGGCGCCGAGTCGTTGACGCGCTTCGTCGACTACACCGATCGCTCGTCGTGCATCTTGTTCGGTGATGCCGCCGGCGCCGCCGTGTTCGCGCCGCACGCCGAGTGCAAGCAAGGCGAAGTGCTGCGCACGACCTTGGGTGCCGACGCGAGCGGCTACAAGTTCATCCACATGATCTCCGGCGGTTCGCGCAAACCGCCGACCCCCGAGACGATCGCCGCGGGCGAGAACTTCATCCGCATCGCCGGACGCGAGACGTACCGCTTCGCCGTGCAGAAGATGGCCGAGACGATCGAGCAGATGATCGAGGGCTACACGTACGACGACGTGAGCGTGCTCGTTCCGCACCAGGTCAACCAGCGCATCATCGACGGCGCGCTCGAGCGGCTCGGGTGGACCAGCGAGAAGGTGATCGTGAACATCGACAAGTACGGCAACACGTCGGCCGCGTCGGTGCCGGTCGCGCTGGACGAAGCCGTGCGCGCGGGCCGGATGGAAAAGGGCAAGCTCGTCGTGCTCGTCGCGTTCGGTGCCGGCCTCACGTGGGGCGGCGCGCTGTTGCGCTGGTGATCGGCACCGGTCGATCGCGAGCCGTGGATCGCGGCTGTTTTCATCAAGGAGCTGCATGAGCACATCGACCTCGACCGCGCGCACGAAACCGGCGGAATCCATTTTGTTTCCCGGACAAGGTGCACAGTTCGCCGGCATGGGCCGCGACTGGTGCGAAGCGTTCCCGCTCGCCAAGGAGACCTTCGCGCGCGCGGACGAAGTGCTGCACTTCTCGTTGAGCAACGCGTGTTGGAAGGAAGGCGACGAGGTCAACCGAACCGACGTCGCGCAGCCCGGCATCTACACGACGAGCATCGCGGTGATTCGCGTGCTCGAGCAGCGTGGCCTCGAACAAGGCGGCCTGGATCGTTGGAAGGCACCGATGGTCGCGGGCTTGTCGCTCGGCGAGTACACGGCGTTGTGGTGTGCCGGATCGATCTCGTTCGAAGACGGACTGCGGCTCGTGCGCCTGCGCGGCGAAGCGATGCAGGACGCGAGCGCGCAGATCCAAAGCTCGATGACGAGCTTGATGGGTGCCACCGAAGAGCAAGCGCGCGCGCTGGCCGCGGTCGGCGCACAGCACGGCATCTGCCAGGTCGCGAACCTCAACGCACCCGGACAAGTGATCGTGTCGGGCGAGTTGAAGGCTCTCGACGCCGTCGAAGCCGCTGCGAAGGACCACGGTGTCCGCCGCACGCGCCGCCTCGTCGTCGCCGGCGGCTTCCATTCCGAGTGCATGCGCCCCGCCGCTGAGCGCTTGAAGCAAGCGCTCGCCACGGTCGAGATCGCAACCCCGAAGATCCCGTTCGTGTCCAACGTGACCGGCGCCCTGACCACATCGCCCGAGGCGATTCGCACGCAGCTCGCCGATCAGGTGTGCGCGCCGGTCCTGTGGGAGAAGAGCATGCGCTGGGCTCTCGCGCAGGGAGTGACGTCGTTCGTGGAGCCGGCGCCGGGGACCGTGCTCGCCGGGATCCTCTCCAAGATCGATGAGGCCGCCCGAGTGCGTTCCGCTGCCAAACCAGCCGACCTCGAGGCCGCGAAATCGGCGTAGGACCTTCACATCCGCATTCCCGACCGCCCCGTCGGGGCCCGGTCGCGAGCTACCGTGCGGCGTTGAAGGCCCCGGATCGCACCGGTATAGTCCGCCGATTCAAAGGACCCGTGCGCGCCGCGCCGGGACGCCTGTGCGTCGAAGACCACGACCTCTTCCAAGCCCCCTTGTCCCAAACCACGACCCCCGTCTCCGAGCGCTTCCTCCAAGGCCGCGTCGCCCTCGTCACCGGGGCGTCGCGCGGTATCGGTCGGGCGATCGCCGAACGCCTCGCCGCGCGCGGGGCCAAGGTCGCGTGCATCGCAACGACCGCCGAGCGGGCGGGCGAGACGGCCACGCGCTGTTCGACCCTGACCGAGGGCGCGCAAGCCTACGGCTGCGACGTGGGCTCCACGTCGGCGGTCGCGGCACTCGTCGAACAGGTGCAGAAAGAAATGGGCGGCCTCGACATCCTGGTCAACAACGCCGGGATCACGCGCGACCAACTCCTCATGCGCATGTCCGAGGACGATTTCGATCGCGTCATCGAGACGAACCTCAAGGGCACCTGGAACTTCCTCAAGGCCGCAGCCAGGCCCCTCATGAAAAGCCACGGCCGCGTGGTGAACATCGGCTCGGTCGTGGGCTTGACCGGGAACGCGGGACAAGCCAACTATGCCGCCAGCAAAGCCGGCGTCATCGGGCTCACGCGTTCGATGGCCAAGGAACTCGCGGGACGCGGCGTGTGCGTGAACTGCGTGGCGCCCGGGTACATTGCGACGGACATGACCGCCTCGATCGACCCCAAGGCGGCGGAAGAGATCAAGGCCGGCATACCGCTCGGCCGCATCGGCGACCCGGACGACATCGCACGCGCGGTGGAGTTCTTGGTCGGGCCGGGCGGCGAGTACGTGACCGGTCAGACCCTGGTGGTCGACGGAGGGCTTTCGCTGTGAGCGCGAACCTGCTTTCGTCGACGCCGACGTCGAGTGAACGAACCCCCCAGAGTTGAACGTCGCACGCCCCTAGGGCGCGACACGGAGATCCAAACAGTGACCAACCCCTCAGTCGACGAGCGTGTGATCAAGATCGTGTGCGACCAGATGGGCACGACCCCGGACAAGGTCTCGCGCGAAACGTCCTTCATCAACGACCTCGGCGCCGACTCGCTCGACACCGTCGAACTCGTCATGGAGTTCGAGGACGAGTTCGAGATCTCGATCCCCGACGAGGACGCGGAGAAGATCCAGACGGTCGGCAACGCCATCGAGTACATCAGCTCCAAATCCTGATTTGCAGGCCTGAGCTGCAATGCCGCGCGGCCACGCCGCGTGTGCTTGCGGACACCGAGACATTCATGCGCAGAGTCGCGATCACGGGTCTGGGGACGGTCAACTCCCTCGGCAACGACGTCGAAACGAGTTGGGCACGCCTTCTCCGCGGTGAGAGCGGCGTCGGTCCCATCACGCGCTTCGACACCAAGGACCACGTGGTCCACTTCGCGGCCAGCGTCGACCTCGACTTGTCGAAGCACTTCTCGGTGCCCGACCTGCGCAAGTACGACCTCTTCACGATGTGGGCGCTGCTCGCATCCGACGAAGCGTTGCGTGACGCAGGCCTCGACACGACCACGGTCGACGAGACGACCCGTGAGAAGTGGGGCGCCATCATCGGCACCGGCATCGGCGGCATCACGGGCATCGAGGCGCAGCACCTCGAGATGATGGAGCGTGGACCGCGCCGCGTGAGCCCGCACTTCGTGCCCAAGATCATGGCCAACGCCGTCAGCGGCCAGGTCGCGATCCGTCACGGTCTGCTCGGCACGTGCTTCACGACGTCGAGCGCGTGCGCGTCGTCGGGGCACTCGATGGGCATGGCCTGGCGTTCGATCCAGTGGGGCGAAGCGGACATCGTCGTCACGGGCGGATCCGAGTCGGCGACGACGCCGCTCTCGCTCGCCGGCTTCGGGAACATGAAGGCGCTCTCGCAGCGCAACGACGATCCGACGAGCGCGTCGCGTCCGTTCG
>JBBQNP010000109.1:0-15213 GCA_038330085.1 Planctomycetota bacterium
GGTTTTCGACGAACTGCACGGGTAGGGTATCGACCCCGAAGCGTGAACCCAACACCCAGAACTCGGAGTGTGACTCGCGCACGCGCGACAGGGCCCGTCGGTTCGACCTGAGCTCGACACCGTCTCGCGCGCGCCGGCGCACGATGCCCTGGGATCAGCGCAACGGTCTGGATCAAGACGCGCAGCGGCATGGACGAACTAGAACAGCCGAACTCTGCCGCGTTCCCTGCGATCAACGCATCGTCGAACGCTGCCCCGATTCCCCCTGCGAGGGATCCGACGGCGCGCGTCGACGAGGCTGCGCGTGCCTTCGCCGGCGAGCGCCCCATCGCGCCGGACACCGAGCGCATGCTGGCGCAGCTCGCAGCGGGTTTGGCGCACGAGATCAAGAACCCGCTCTCGACCATGGCGATCAACCTGGCGCTGCTCGAAGAGGAATCGGCGGCCGCGCGCGGATCGGGCGAGCTCGGTGCGCGCGAGAAACGCGCGGCCAAGCGCATCGCGACGCTGCAGCGCGAGATCAAGCGCCTCGAGACGATCGTCGAGGACTTCCTGCGCTACGCGCGCGGCGCGGAGGTCAACCGCTCGCCGAAGGACCTGTCGGCGCTCGTGCGCGAGACGCTCGATTTCGTCGGGACCGAGGACGGACAGCAAGGGATCCGCCACCACGTCGAGCTGCCGCTGGGGTTGCCGCTCGTCATGCTCGACGAGGGTGCTTTCCGACAGGCGCTCCTCAACTTGTTGGTCAACGCGCGCCAAGCGATGCCGATGGGCGGCGAGATGATCGTGCGCGTGCAGCGCCAGGGGAACTTCGTCGAGCTCTCGGTGACCGACACCGGTGTCGGCATGACGCCCGAAGCACTGGATCACTGCTTCGACGTCTACTACTCGACCAAGAAAGGCGGCACGGGCCTGGGCTTGGCGACGACGCGACGCATCGTCGAAGAGCACGAGGGGCGCATCAACGTCATGTCCGAGCCCAACCGCGGAACGAGTTTCTCCATCGTGTTGCCGCTGCTCGTCGAGATCCACGGCGTCGACGACCGCCCCTCGGGAGATGCCGCGCCGACCTCTGCGCCGGCCTCTGCGTCGAGACTCTCCGAGGAGGACACGTGAGCGCGCCTGCGGACGACAAACCGCTGCGCGTGCTGATCGTCGACGACGACGAAGCGCACGCCGAAGCGCTCTCCGACGCGCTCAGCGCCGACGGCTACGCACCGACGGTCGCGACCTCGGGCGAAGAGGGCATCGCGCGCGCATCGGAGACGACGTTCGACGCGGTGCTGACAGACCTCGTGATGCCCGACCGATCCGGCATCGAAGTGCTCGAAGCCGCCGTGCGCGCGCAGCCTGACGTGGCAGTGCTGCTCGTCACGGGTCACGAATCGGTGCGCACCGCGGTCGACGCGATGCGCAAGGGCGCTTCCGACTACTTGTCGAAGCCGGTCGACATCTCCGAGTTGCGCGCGCGCCTCGCACGCGCGATCGAGTCGGTGCGCTTGCGGCGCACGAACACCGAACTGCAGCGCCAGATCGACAAGCGCTTCGGCTTCGAGGGGATCCTCGGTCAGTCGCCGCCGATGCAGCGCGTGTTCGACGTGCTCGGGCAGGTGTCGGGCACGAACGCGACGGTGCTCGTGCTCGGCGAGAGCGGCACGGGCAAGGAACTCGTCGCGCGCGCGATCCACCAAAACAGCCCGCGCCTCCGCAAGCACTTCGTCGCCGTCAACTGCGCGGCGCTGTCGGAGGGGTTGATCGAGTCCGAGTTGTTCGGCCACGTCAAGGGTGCCTTCACCGGCGCGATCGCGGCGAAGGAAGGGCGCATCGTCTACGCGGACGGCGGCACGCTTTTCCTCGACGAGGTCGGCGACATGCCGCTCGCGACGCAAGCCAAGTTGCTGCGCGTGCTCGAGGCGCGCGAAGTGCAGCCGGTCGGCGGCAACCAGGTGCAGAAGGTCGACATCCGGCTCGTGTCGGCGACGCACCGCGATCTCGACCTGATGGTGAAGGAGGGCACGTTCCGCGAGGACCTGCTCTATCGCTTGCGCGTGGTGACGATCCGGTTGCCGGCGTTGCGCGAGCGCAAGGGGGATCTGCCCTTGCTCTTCGAGCACTTCATCGCCGAGTTCGCACAAGCGCACGGACGCAACGTGCGCAGCATGACGCCCGAAGCGCGCACGCTGCTCTCGCGCTACGAATGGCCCGGGAACGTGCGCGAGCTGCGCAACGTGATCGAGAACATGGTGGTGACGGCGCGGGGCGAGGTGCTCACGGTCGACGACGTGCCCGATCAGGTGCGGCCGGGTGTGACGGGGCCGGCGCGAGCAGACGGGTTCGATCTGGCAGGCCGGTCGCTCGCCGATGTCGAGCGCGCGCTGATCGTCGCCAACCTCACGCTCACCGACGGCAACCGCGAGAAGACGGCGAAGATCCTCGGGATGGGGGAGCGCACGCTGTACCGCAAGCTCAAGGAGTACGGGCTGACGTAGGGTGAGGTCTGCCAGCGCGGCAGACGGCGCGTGATCGTGCGTGCGTGGCTGCCATGACGGCAGTTGTCGGGTCGGCTCTAGCTGACTTAACTGCTTATGGCGTATGGGCTTGCCTCGAACCAATCGTGGCATAGTCTTTGATTTGCCGCGCGCGTCCGCACCCCCGACGGGTGGGACAGAAAAGGAACCCCAGCATGGCTCAACAAGGCAGGATCATCGGCATCGACCTCGGCACGACGAACTCCGTCGTGTGCGTGATGGAAGGCGGCGCGCCGGTCGTCATCCCCAACGCGGAAGGCGGGCGCACGACGCCGTCCGTCGTCGCGTTCCAGCCCGACGGCGCGATCCTCGTCGGCGCCCCGGCCAAGCGGCAGGCCGTCACGAACCCGACGCGCACGATCGCGTCGATCAAGCGCTTCATGGGTCGCCGCCACCACGAGGTCGCGGCCGAAGAGAAGACCGTCGCGTACAAGCTGGTCGGCGGCGCCGACGAGCTGGTCAAGGTCGAGATCGACGGCAAGCGCTTCTCGCCGCCCGAGATCAGCGCCAAGATCCTCTCGTACTTGAAGGAAGCGGCCGAGGCGTATCTCGGCGAGAAGGTCAAGCGCGCCGTCATCACCGTGCCGGCGTACTTCAACGACAGCCAGCGTCAGGCGACCAAGGACGCGGGCACGATCGCGGGTCTGACCGTCGAGCGCATCATCAACGAACCGACGGCTTCGGCGTTGGCGTACGGCCTCGACAAGAAGAAGAGCGGCAAGGTCGCGGTCTTCGACTTCGGCGGCGGCACGTTCGACGTCTCGATCCTCGAGATCGGCGACGGCGTGTTCGAAGTGCTCGCGACGAACGGTGACACGCACTTGGGCGGCGACGACTTCGACAAGGCGCTGATCGACTGGGTTGCCGAGGAGTTCAAGAAGTCGGCGGGCATCGACGTGCGCAAGGACCCGATGGCGTTGCAGCGCCTCAAGGAAGCCTGCGAAAAGGCCAAGATCGATTTGAGCTCGGTGGTGCAGACGGACGTCAACTTGCCGTTCATCACGGCGGATGCGTCCGGGCCCAAGCACCTGCAGATGCCGATCACCCGCGCGAAGTTCGAGAGCCTGATCGACGGGTTGATCGATCGCGCGAAGGGTCCGTGCGCTCAGGCGTTGAAGGACGCCGGTGTCGACGCGAGCAAGATCGAAGAAGTGATCATGGTCGGGGGCTCGACGAGGGTGCCGGCCGTGCAGAACCTGGCGAAGAAGATCTTCGACAAGGAGCCGAACAAGAGCGTCAACCCGGATGAGGTCGTGGCGTTGGGTGCTGCGATCCAGGGCGCGGTGCTCGCAGGCGATGTGAAGGATGTGGTGTTGCTGGACGTGACGCCGCTCTCGCTGGGCATCGAGACGTTGGGTGGCGTGTCCACCAAGCTGATCGACCGCAACACGACCATTCCGACCAGCAAGAGCCAGACGTTCTCGACGGCGAGCGACAACCAGCCGAGCGTCGAGATCCACGTGCTGCAGGGCGAGCGGGAGTTCGCGCGCGACAACCGGACGCTCGGGAAATTCCATTTGGATGGGATCGCGAGCGCGCCGCGAGGTCTGCCGCAGATCGAGGTCACGTTCGACATCGATGCGAACGGGATCTTGAACGTGAAGGCGGCCGACAAGGGCACCGGCAAGGTGCAGACGATTCGCATCGAGTCGTCGTCGGGGCTGTCGAAGGAAGAAGTCGAGCGCATGAGACGGGATGCCGAAGCTCACGCGACGGAGGACAAGGCCAAGCGCGAGATGGTCGACTTGAAGAACCAGGCCGATGCCGCGATCCACGACGTCGAGAAGCAGCTGGCCGAGAACGCGGAGAAGATCCCCGCGGATGTGAAGAGCGAAGTCGAGGCGGCAAGGGATGCGCTGAAGAAGGCCGGTGAGGGGAGCGACAAGGACGCGCTGCAGAAGGCGTTGTCGGACTTCCAAGCGAAGGCGCAGAAGGTCGGCGAATCCGTGTACAAGCAGCAGCAGGCGGCGGGTGCGGCGGGTCAGGCGGCGGGTCAGGCTGCGGGCAGCAACGCTGGAAACGGACAAGCTGGAGCTGCGTCGGGTAGCGACGAACCGGTTGACGCGGACTTTGAAGTGAAGGCCTGAGCAAAAGGGCTCGGGATGAGATGAGGGCGGGCCTGCTCGGAGCACGAGCGGGCCCGCTGTCTTGCGTGCGGGGGGGGCGGTGGGCGCGAGCGGAAGCGCACGGGGAGGGTGTTGTAGCGGCGCTTGGCGCGCGCGCGCAGGGGGTGATGGTGGGTGTGATGAGGTTCGAGAGCGAGGAACAGGCTTTGCCTTGGGGGGTGCGGGAAACCCCCAAGGGATCGCCGTCGAGCCTTGTCTGCCAGGTCCGGCTCGGGGCCGACCCTGTTTCCATGTGAGGGGTGGGGGGGCGGAGTGAACGGGCGAGGTGAGGGACTGCTGCACTCGGCGCAACGGGGAGCTCCGAAGGACCGGCGAGATGTTCCGCGCCTACGGCGCGGTTCCGGCGGACGCGACGCTCGACCGGAGTACCGGTCAAGGGTCGCGCCCGTCGGCTCGAGGGGAGATCCGTGCGGGTGGTAGGGGGCGCAGTGGGCGCAGTGCGTCTGGATCGTTTCGGTTTTCGGCTGGATCGATTCGGTGAGCTTGGAGCTGCGTGGTGATTCGCGCCATCGATGGGGTTGGGCGAGACGTAGGTGTGCGGCGCGGCGTTTGAGAGGTCGAGCGGGGGCGGCTACCTTGCTCGGCTGCTCGAGTGAGCTCGGGCTCCGACTGTTCGCCCGCGAGAGATCCTCTTCCGCATGATTTCCGTCTCCCACCTGACCCGACGCTTCGGCGACTTGATGGCGTTGGACGATGTGTCGTTCGAGGTCGGGAAGGCGGAGATCGTCGGGATTCTGGGGCTCAATGGCGCGGGGAAGACGACGTTGATGCGGGTGTTGGCGGGTTATCTGCCGGCGACTTCGGGGAGTGCTTCGATTGGCGGGTTCGACGTGCTGAGGCAGTCGATCGAGGTGCGGAAGCGGATCGGGTATCTGCCGGAGTCGGTGCCGCTGTATCGCGAGCATCGGGTCGTCGAGATGCTGCAGTTCCAGGCGCGATTGCACGGGATGTCGCGGGCGGATACGAAGCGTCGCATCGGTGAGGTGTTGGACAGGGTCGGGCTCGCGGATCGGAAGAGGGAGCTGATCGGCAACTTGTCGCGCGGGTTGCGACAGAGGGCGGGGTTGGCGGTCGCGTTGCTGCCCGAGCCGGAAGTGTTGATTCTGGACGAGCCGACGAGCGGGTTGGATCCGTTGCAGCGGATCGAAGTACGGGGCTTGGTGAGGGATTTGGCGGCGCGACACACGGTGTTGGTGTCGTCACATATTTTGCCCGAGATCGAAGCGACGTGCGGAAGGGTCGTGATCCTGCATCGCGGTCGAGTTGCTGCGGATGGCCGGCCGGAAGAGTTGGTCAGGACGCTGCTGCACGAGGCGCACGTGCGCGTGGAGGCCGTGGTCGGCGCGGACGTCGCGACGGCTGTGCGCTTGTTGAAGGCGGTCAAGGGCGTGAGGGATGTGCGCGATGTGGGCCGGTCAGGGATCCACCATGCGTTCGAAGTGCTGTGCGACGAGGACTTGAGGGAGGATGTCGGCGCGCTCGCGGGCGCGCGCGGTTGGTCGCTGCGCGAGCTCTCGTGGAGAAGGCCGACTCTGGAACAGATCTTCGCGCGCATCGCGCTGGGCGGGACCGAGGAAGTGCGGCGCGAAGTGGTGCCGATCGCGGTAGGTGCAGCGGCGTCGAACGACGGTGCGTTGCACGTGCTGGGTGGCGATGCGCCTGCGCCGCAGAAGGTCGTCTACAACCTGAACCCGTTCGACATGGGCGCGGCGCGGGATCTGGGCAAGCCCAAGGCCGTGGAGGGCAAGGTTCCGAGCGCGGATGAGCAGCGCGCGCGCGAAGCGAGGGGCGGATCGTGAGAGGTGTCGTGGCGATCTACCGGCGCGAGATCGCGGGCTTGTTCTTCGGCCCGCTCGCGTGGTTGCTGCTCGCGCTCGCGTTCCTCCTCAACGGTTACTTGTTCGTCTTCTATTTGAAGTTCACCGGCGGTGACGTCGACACCGCGATACGCAGTTCCTTGGGCGAATCGTGGCCGTTTTGGGCGCTGCTGATCCTCCTCCCGCCGCTGCTCACGATGCGGATGATCAGCGAAGAGTCGCGCACCGGACTCCTCGAGTTTCTTTTGACCGCACCGGTCAGCGACGCCGCCGTCGTCGTGGGCAAGTTCCTCGCAGCGGTGACTTTCTTGGGCATCTTGTGGGGCTCCATCTTCGTGTACGCGTTCACGCTCGCACGTCTGGGCATGGCGCCCGACCCCGGCGTGCTGATGGGAGGCTGGATCGGCGCTCTGCTCGTCTCCGGGTTCTTTTGCGCCATCGGTTTGTTCGCCAGCAGCCTGACGAACACGCCGGTGCTCTCGGCCTTCGCAGCAGTCCTCATCAACCTCGCCATCGTGATCTCGCCCTTGCTCGCGCAGATGTCGGGGCAGCGTTGGTTGCGCAACGTCATCGCGCGCGTCGACGTGCTCGACCACCACAAGAACGCGTTCATGCTCGGCGTGCTCGACTCGTCGTACGTCGTATTCTTCGTCGCGTGGACCGGGCTCTTCCTGTTCATGACGGTGCGCATGCTGGAGGCGCGGCGATGGCGTTGAGCGCACCGGCCCAAGTACGGCGCAGCGCACGACGCGCGCGGCTTTGGATCTTTTTGCAGGTCGCGCTCGCGATGCTGCTCGCGACAGCGGCCGTCGTGCTCGTCACGTGGCTGTCGGAGCAGCGCGGTTTCCGTCTGCGACACGATCTGACGAGCGGCGACGAGAACACGCTCGATCCGGTTTCGATCGCGGTGATCGCGAAGCTGCCCGGCGACGTGACGATCGACGTGTTCTTCAGGCCCGCGGAGTTCCCGTACACGCAGCCGACGGCGATCGCACAGGACCGAATGCAGAAGCTCCTGCGGCGGGCGAAGGACGAATCGGCGGGACACATCGAGGTCGAAGAAAACGACCTGTCGGATCCGGCCCACCTGAGCGCGCGCACGGAAGGCCGGATGGGCGACCTGAAGTTGCTCACGGTCGAGCCCGGCGGTTTGTTCGTCGTGTCGGCGGGTACGCGGCGCGAGATCGTGCACGTGCGGCCCGAGATCGCCGACATCGATCCGGGCAACCAGGACGAGCGCATGGGGCCGACGATGCCCCCGCGCCTGGTCAACTTCCGCGGCGAAGAAGCGCTGATGAGCGCGCTGCTCAAGGTGACGCAAGGTGCCTCGAAGAAGGTCGTGTTCACGCAAGGGCACGGCGAACCGGATCTGCTGGGCATCGACGAAGTCGGGCTCTCCAGGTTGCGCGGCGAGCTGGAGTCCGACGGTTTCTCGGTCGACAGCTGGGACAGCGCGAAGCATCCGACTCTGCCGGCCGACACCGACGTGCTCGCGATCATCGGACCGCAACAGGTCTTCAGTGCGGCCGAGGACGCGGAGATCCGCGCCTTCGTCGAGGGCGGCGGACAGATGATCGCTTCGCCCGGCGAGCGGCCCATCGAAGGCGATCACAGCCTTGTGTCGATGTTGTTCGACTTCGGCATCAAGGTGCGCGCGCGCGGCGTCGTCGCCCATCCGGTCCCGTCCGTGTCCGGATCCCCGCAGGTCGGCACCGAGGATTGCGGCGACCTCGTTGTCGACCAGCTCGGCATGGCGGTCACTCCGATCACCGACGTGCTGCGGCGTGCGGGCCGGCGCGTGCTCCTGCGTCGCGCCCACGCACTCGAGCGCGGCAACGTGCCCTCCGGCACGCGCGTGCTCGAGATCCTGCGCGCGCCCGAAGGATGTTGGCTCGAGCTGCCCAAGGCCGGCACCGATGACCAGTTCGACTGGATCCCGGACGACGCCGCGGAGCGCGCGCGTTTCGCCGTCGCGATGCAGTCGTCGTTCCCGCTGCGCCGTGCAGCGCGTCAGCGCGCCGACAAGGACGCGACGGTCCGCCCCGAATGCCGCGTCGTCGTGCTCGGCGCGACGTCGGTCTTCCAGAACTGGCTGTTCGACAACGACAAGGAGTTCGTGCTCAACGCGGTCAACTGGCTCGAAGGGCGGGACTACCGCGTCCGAGTTTCGCGCGAGAGCCCGCAAGCGCGTCGCGTCGACGTCAACGCACCGGGCGTGTTGTCGAGCGTGCACCTCGTCGCGGTCGTGCTGCTGCCGCTCTTGTGCGTGGCGCTCGGCCTGTGCACGGCTTGGGCGAGGCGGCGTCGATGAGCCGGCTGACGATCGCGGTGCTCCTCGTGCTCGTCGCCGGCCTGGGCTTTCTCGCCTGGCGCCAAGTGCAGCAGCCGGACGTGTCGGGCGTCGACGTGCCGCTCTTCGAGAAACTGGATGCCGGCCGCGTCGTCAAGGTGCACATGGAGAACCTCGAGCGCGCCGAGGAGACCACCTTCGAGCGCGACAAGAGCGGTCGTTGGATGATCACCGACCCGAAGCTGCTGCCGGCGCAGAGCAACGTGATCGAGCAGCTCGTGCAGACTGCGGTCGCGCGCCGCGGGACGCTGGTGAACGCGTCGGAAGTCGACCTGAAGAAGCTCGGCCTCGATCCGCCGCGCATGGTGCTCGCGCTGTACGACGAGGCCGGCACGCGACAGCAGATCGACATCGGCGCGGTGGATCCCGACCAGAACCGCGTCAACGTGCTCGCGCACGGGCAGGTGCTGCGGGCTGTGCGCGACTTCGAGGTGATGCTCGACCTGATGCCCGAGGACTACCAATCGAAGGCGGCGACGGACGTCGATCCGCGCGACGTCGTCGAGATGCACCGACGTGGGCTGGTGCTCGAACCCGGTGCCACGGAGAAGACCGACGTCACGCTCGACGCGCTGCTCGAGGAGGGCCAGTGGCGCGCCACCGCGCCGGTCGTGGGCCTGCTCGATCCGACCGCGATGGGGCTCTTGCTGCGCGGCACGGCAGGTCTGCAGTTCGAGCACTACACCGACAACGGCGACGCTTCGCTCGCGACGCTGGGCCTCGATCCGCCTGACCTGAAGTTCGAGCTCGGGACGGTGCGCGGCGACACGCTCGTGATGCGGTTCGGCGCCAAGAAGTCGAAGGTCTCGGACTGGTGGAACGGCCTGACCGAAGGCCGGAACAAGGTGTGGAGCGTTCCCGCCGACGTCGGGTTCGCGCTGGCGACACCGGTCACCGACTTGCTCGACAAGCGCTTGCACCGCTTCAAGCAGGCCGACATCGACACCGTGCAGCTCTCGACCAGCACGCGCGAGGTGCGCTTGCAGAAGGGCGTCTACGGTTGGAACGTCGCCGAGGCGAGCGCCGGGTCGCGCGTGTTCGGTCCGGCGTTACCGGCCGACGCGAAGAAGGTGTCCGACTTCCTGATCGCGATCGACAAGGTCGAGGTCCAGTCGTTCCTCGCCGGAACCGCGCAGCTCGGCGACGACGAAGGTCACGACGCAATCCACGTGCGCTCGAAATCCACCTCCGCCGGCGGCACGTTCGGCAAGCCCGGGGACGAAGGCGGCATCCGCTTCCAGCGCGACGGCGAAACCGTCGTCGGCATCGTCGAGTCGTCGGTGCTCGAGCTCGCGCGCACGCTGCCGCAGTCGCTCTGGAGCAACTCGGTCGCCGACATCGCCGAGGTCGACGCGCTGATGCTGACGTTGAAGCACAAGGGCGACGAGCTCGTCTTCGAGCGCGACAAGCACGGCATCTGGGTGCGCAAGGGTCGCGTGGACGCGGCGCGCGAGCTGCAGCCGGTGCTCGATCCGCTCGTGTTCTTGCGCGCGTCTTCGTTCCTCGAATCGACCGAGGAACCGCTCGCTGACCCGATCGAGGTGCACTGGCTCCTCTCGACCGCGAAGAAGGACCTCGTGATCGGTGTCCTGGAGAAGGCCGGCAAGCGACAGACCGTCTGCGACTTCGAAGGCCGGCGCAGCGTGCTCCAGCGGCAGGACCTGCACGATCTCCTCACGGGGCTGTTCCAGGCCTCCCGCTGATCAGATCACGGCTGATCGGAGCGAGGGCATGCGGTAGAGTCGGCGTCCATGCGACGCCACCCGTGCAAGCTCGTGATCGTGTTCGCGTGCGCACCGCTCGCGCGCGCGGGCAATGGGCCGGAGACGGCGCCCGTGCCCTTGCCGGTGGTGACCGACGCGCCGCTCGCGAAGAATGCGTTTCGTCTCGACGTCGACGCGATGTGGACGGACTACGCGGACGTCTCGCGCGACAAAGCGCGGCAGCTGGCGCTCGACCACGGCTCGTTCGAAGGCTTCGAACACACGTGGATGCAGACGCTGGTGCTCGAGTACGGCTATCGTGACGATCTCACGGTCGGTGCATCGGTCGGGTACTTCTTCGGATCGAACTTGTCGAGCGCGCAACGCGTGGAGCCCGCGTCGGTCGATTACGCGGAGGCGGATCCCGACGGGCTCACCGACCTGTGGTTGACGGCGCGCTGGAGCTTCGATCGCAAGCTCGGCTTGTCCGCGCTCGGCGGGCTCGAGATCCCCGTCGGCGAACACCAGCAGTCCGACTCGAACGGCGAACGGTTGACGGCAGCCAGCCAGCCGTCGGCGGACGCGTTCGGAGTGCGCTTCGGGCTCGCGTGGTCGACGCCGCTGGAGGAGTCGCTCACGCTCGCCGCGAGCGCCTTGTACACGCTGCGCACCCAGCACGACGACGCGACGCTCGGCGATCGCATCGACTACGGCGTGGCGCTCACGTGGCGTTCGTCGCCGCGTTTCGAATGGCTGGCGGAGATCAGCGCGGCGACGCTGTGGCGCGATGAAGCGCACTTGGTCGAGGACCCGAACACGGGCGGCGACGTCGTGTTCGCCGCAGCCGGAGTGCGCTGGCACATCGCCGACCGCGTCGAGCTCACGGTCACGCCGCAGGTGCCGCTCTATTCCGACCTCGACGGAACGCAAGCGGATCCGCGGCTGAGCGTGACGACGGGGTTGTCGATGTCGTTCTGAGCGCCTCCGTCCTGAGCGCGGCTGTCCTGAGCGCGGCTGTCCCCAACGCTTGGGTCGCGGGCGCTTCGGTCTCGAGCGCCGCGCTGTGCAACTACGCCATCGGCGGACGCGTGCCGACGTACTCTTCCATCGCGCGTCGATCCGCTTCGGCCATGTCGTTCAGGAACACGGCCACTTCCCAGTGATCGACCGCCTTCGAGATGCGTTCGCAGCGCACGACCGCGCCGTGGCCGCGGATCTGTTTCTTCGCACCGCCCGGCATCGCGACATCGAGCGTCACGTCGAGCACGGTCATCATCGGGATCGGCCGATCGAGGAAGAAGCACACGCCCGCACGGCTCACGTCGCGCACGCGCGCGGGCGTCACGCTGTCGCCCAGGGTGACGGTGATCGGCAGGTCGGACTGGACGCGCGCCCAGCGACGGCGTTCCGCGCCGCCCGTGGAAGCCGGACGGCGGGGGGAAGGTTTCGGGGGGACCATGAGGGCGTGCTCTCTGGACTGGAATGCGCGCAGGATCGTACGCGATGGCGGCGCGGGTCGGGAGCTTCTGTTGCGCTTGATTTCGGCGTGATTCCATGACGTCGCGCACGGTGGTACGCTCTGCGTCCGGATCCTCGAGCGGCACGCGATGACGAGGCGGGAAGACCTCGGAAGCACCCTCTCCGAACCGGTCCACCTCCCCGTTTCGCCGACGCGATCCGCCGTACTGATCCGCAGCGCAACTGCGCGCGAGTCGAGCCCGCTGCGCTGCGCCGTTCGACGTTCACCCGCACTCGTTCACATCCACTCGCACCTCCTCTCGCACCACCCCAAGTTCAGCAGAGACCCCCGGAGCAACGCCCCTATGTCGAGCTTCAACAAAGTGATCCTGATGGGCAACCTGACCCGGGATCCCGAGCTGCGCTTCACGCAGAACAACATGGCGATCTGCAAGTTCGGTCTGGCCGTGAACCGCCGGTTCAAGGACGGACAAACGGGCGAGTGGAAAGAAGAGCCCACGTTCGTCGACGTGACGATCTTCGGCGCGCGCGCCGAACCGTTCGCGCGCTACCACACGAAGGGCAAGCAGGCGTTCATCGAAGGCTCGCTGCGCCTCGACACGTGGGAAGACAAGAACGGCGGCGGCAAGCGCAGCAAGCTCTTCGTCGTGGCGGACACGTGGGAGTTCGTCGGCGCCGGGCGCGGCGAAGGCCAAGGGGGCGAGCGCTCCTCCGGCAGCGGTGCCGGCGGCGGGGCCGGCGGAGGATACGGCGGCGGACAGCCGGCACGATCCGACATGGCGCGCGGCGACTCGGGTTCCAGCGACTCTGCTCCGAGTCACCGAGGGTCGGCGGACGACGGCGGTGGTTCGCAGTCGGGCGGCGACGCCGAGTATCAGGCCGCGGACGACGTTCCGTTCTGATCCGCGCACGAACGCGCTGCGTCGAGCACGCGCGTTCGCTGACCGGACGCGATCGACATGCGTCTTTCGGTGCGACTGTTTGCGGGCCTCGCAGAACGCGCCGGCACGCGCGAGCTCGTGCTCGACGACCTGCGCGAAGGCTTGACGCTCGCCGAGCTCAAGCGCGAGATCGAGCGTCGGCGTCCGGACATCGGTCCCCTTAGCCACGTCGCCGGCGTCGTCGGTACGACGTGGGTGCGCGACGATCGCGTGCTGCAAGAGCACGACGAGCTGAGCTTGCTCCCGCCGGTATCGGGCGGCTCGCCGAAATCCGAGTCCGCCGACTTCGAGCGCGGCGTGTTCGAACTCTCACAAGCTCCACTCGACGTCGAAATGCTCCGTGAGCGTGTCGCAGATCCGAGTTGCGGCGCAATCACCGTCTTCGTCGGCACGACGCGCGACACGAACCGTGATCAGACCGTCGTGCGCCTCGAGTACGAAGCGTTCGAGGCGATGACCGTGCCCGAGATGGAGCGCATCTTCGCGCGCTGCCTCGCTGATCTCGCGCCCGGAACGCGCGTGCGCATGTTGTGCGCTCACCGCGTCGGGACGGTGCCGGTCGGCGAGCCGTCGGTCGTCATCGCGGTCGCGAGCCCGCACCGCGACGCGGCGTTCCAGGCTTGCCGATTCCTGATCGACGAGCTCAAGAAGACGCTGCCGGTGTGGAAGAAGGAGATCTATGCCGACGGCCACCACTGGATCGGCGACCGCTCCTGACGGCCCTCATGGGCCCCGCTGCGGCGCGCTGGACTGCACGCGGTGGGTCGTCTTGGTCCACGCTCTGGCCCGCGCTATCCTCCTCGCCCCGCATGGCCGACATCCGCCAATATTCGCTCAACAAGAAGGGCGTCGAGCGCGAGGAGCTGCCTGTCGACGTGCTCCTCGTCGGCGCCGGCCCCGCCAACCTCGCGTGTGCGATCCATCTGGCGCGCCTGCTGAAGGATCGCGGCATCGAGGGCAAGACGATCCTCGTGCTCGAGAAGGCCGAGGAGATCGGCAACCACACTTTGTCGGGCGCCGTGATGAACCCGCGCGGCATCGCGGAGCTCTTCCCTGATTGGCGCGAGCGCGGTTGTCCCGTCGAGGCCGACGTGGGTCCCGACGCGATGTGGTGGCTCTCGAAGAACGGCAAGAAGCGCGTGTTCTCGGGTCCGCTGTGTCCGCCGCAGTTGAGAAACCACGGCAACGTGATCGTGTCGCTGCAGCAGATGGTGACCTGGTTGCGCACGCAGGCCGAGTCGTTCGGCGTGCAGGTGTACCCGGGTTTCGCCGCGGCGGAGATCCTCTTCGCCACCGATGCAGACGGCGTCGAGCGCGTGACCGGAGTGCAGACGCGCGACACGGGGATCGACAAGCACGGCGAAGCCAAAGCGACATACCAAGCGGGCATGAACGTCACCGCCGCGGTGACGGTGTTCGGCGACGGCGGACGCGGCAACCTCACGAAGCACCTCGTGCGGCGTTACTCGCTCGCGGAAGGAAAAAACCCGCAGACGTACGGCACGGGCGTGAAGGAGATCTGGGAGGTCCCCGAAGCGACGGCGAAGGAATGGCTCGGCCGCGTCGTGCACACCGGCGGATATCCGCTCGGTTTCGACGGCTACGGCGGCAGCTTCATCTACGGCATGTCGCAGAACCGGCTCGCGCTCGGCTACGTCGTCGGGCTCGATCACCACGACGCGCAGCTCGATCCGCACGCCTTGTTCGTGCAGTGGAAACAGCATCCCGCGATCGCGGCGCTGCTCGCGGGCGGCAAGGTCGTGCGCTACGGCGCGAAGGCCGTGCCCGAAGGCGGCTACTTCGCGATGCCGCGCATGCAAGGCGACGGGTTCGTGCTCGTCGGCGACGGTGCCGGTTTCCTGAACGCGTCGACGTTGAAGGGGATCCACCTCTCGATCAAGTCGGGGATGCTCGCTGCGGAAGCGATCGCCGACGCGCTCGTCGCGAACGACATGTCGGCCGCGAAGCTCGCGCGCTACACGGAGTTGTTCGAAGCGTCGTGGGCGAAGGACGAACTGTGGGGTGTGCGCAACTGGCGCCAAGCTTTCGACCAGGGCTTCCTCGCCGGCATGATCGACGCGGGCGTGCAGATGATCACCGGCGGTCGCGGTCTCAAGGCGCGTCGCTCGGGACACGAAGACCATTCGACCATGCATCCGGTCGCGCAGTCGCGCTTCGTGAAGCCGCCCTACGACGGCGAGCTCTCGATGGACAAGCTGACGGACGTGTACCACTCGGGCACGATCCACGAAGAAGACCAGCCGCCGCA
>JBBQNP010000110.1:0-15121 GCA_038330085.1 Planctomycetota bacterium
GCTCAAACTTCCGGGTCACCGCAAACCCTGGGCGATCGAGATCAAACGCGCACTCGCGCCGAAGCTCGAGAAGGGCTTTCACTTGGCATGCGAGGACGTGCGGCCGGAACGGCGCTTCGTCGTCTACGGCGGTGACGAGCGATACCCACTGACTGAGGGCGTGGAAGCGATCTCTCTCGTCGATCTGTGTGGCGAGCTTTCGGCCGCCTGAGCTTGACCGTAGGGTGGTGAGGAGCGTGCACAGAATCGAACTCGAGTCGACGGAAGATGTCGATGCGCATACGGCGTGCGAGACGGTCCAACAGAGCGGACCCAACAGGAGCTTGCGCATGTCAGTCGCTTGGTGTCTCGCTTCGTGCGCTGCACTCACACTGTTCGCCTGCACCGAACCGCCTGTCGCCGCGCCTGCGCCGCACGACGTTCATGCAGCAGAGGCAGTGCCTGAAGAACGCGCAGCAGGCGAGGCACTGGCGGGGGCGATCGCACCCGCTGCAATTCCTGATGCAGCCGAAGTCCTCGCGCGCGAGCAACGTTGGCGGGGCGGCGAGGAGAAGCTGCATGCCATCAGCGACCTGACGTTCGAGGGTTCGATCAACTCCGATTCGGTGACCGGGACGATGTGGGAGGCAATGACTGTCGACGGATACTTGCGCGGCGATGTCACGGTGGAAGGCGACCAGAGCTTCTATGGCGTCGATGCTCAGGGGGCATGGAACTGCGATGCCGGAGGCCCGGTGCACTCGTTGCCGAACGTTGCGGTCGCGGTTAGACGATTCGATGTGCGGAAGAAGCTCGGACGCCTTCTCGATGAGGACGTTCGAGCTGGTTCCACGTACATGGGTCGAATCACGATCGATAGTGTCGAGTGCGATCGGGTGCGCCTTTCCGGCGCGGAGCCGGGGATCACGCAGGACGACTGCGTCGCCGCGGACGGCAAGCTGATCGCGTCCTGCTTCACCTCGGACGGACACGAGACGTGGACCCGGTACTCGCAGTGGGGCGAGGTGAACGGCTGTCGATTTCCGTTCCGCGAGAGCCTCTCAGGCAAGCAGACGGCCTCGCGCACATGGACTAGCGTCCGCGCCAATGTGGGCTGGCAGGAAGTGGACCTCCGTCGAGTGTCCGACATCTCGGTCTGGCGACCCGTTCTCGAATCCGAGGTGACCATACCCATCGACTTGTTCGAAGGTCACTTCGTGTTCGTGTCCGGCGAAGTTCAGGGATGGCCTGCGGACATCCTCCTGGACACCGGCGCGTCCAACTCGGTCATCGATCATGCTCTCGCCAACACGCTCGGGATTGGCTCTGACAACGAGGGGAAGCTTCACGGGGCGAGCGGAAGCGTGACAGCGTCGCTGGCCAGAGAAGTCAGCGTTCGGCTGGGAGCGTTCCAGCTTCCGACAATGGAGGCCGTGGTAACGGATCTGAGCGACATTCAGCAGCTCATGAACCGGCGGATTCAGCTCGTGCTCGGCATGGATCTGTTTCGACGATTGCCGGTGACGATCGACTATGCAGGACGCACCATCACACTCCACGATCCGAAACGCTTTCACGCCCCCGCTTCATCCGTTGCTGTTCCAGTCCACGTCGTCGGGCGTGCGTGGATGGCAACCATCGATGCTCAGATCCTCGATCTCGAGCCCGTGCAACTCCTCTTGGATACTGGTTCGGCGAATGAGATCGATCTCTCCCAGAAGTTCGTGAGCGAGCACAGCCTTCTGCAGCGGTTTCCGCGACAGGTGGATAGACCCGTCATCGGCATGGGCGGAGAGTCGGCCGGCAAGCTGGTGATCCTCGACGAATTCAAATTGGCCGATCACGTCTTCCATGATGTACCGACGATCATGTCCGTCGAATCGAAGGGGCAGTCCGAGCTTCCCAAGGTCGCCGGCGCGATTGGGACCGGACTCTTTTCGCGCTATGTGGTCACGTTCGACCTTCCGCATCGGAGCGTGTATTTCCAACCCGGTAGCACGCTGGATGCACCGTTCGAGATGGACCGGCTAGGTCTTTTCTGTCGGGTGAAAGAGGACAGGATCGTCGTCGACCTCGTCCTCGCGGACAGGCCGGCGGCGAAGGCGGGGATCGTGCAGGGCGACGAGATCGTGAAGGTCGACGGCGTTGCGTCCGCACCAAACCTGTTGTTCACGCGGTTGAGACAAGTGCGGCTTCAGCCCGCGGGCACCGTGGTGCGCCTCGGGATGAAGGACGGCAGAGAGCTCGTCATCACCCTCGCGAACTACTTTTGACGAAGCGACGCGAACGGTTGCGCCGCTTGAAGAGCCAGCGTCACGGTCCCCACGTCACTTCGACGCCGTTCGACAGGTTGAACGTGCTCGGCGTGCAGAAGCTTGCGGCGTTGCGGAACCAGACCTGATAGGTGCGCTTCGAACCCGGGGCGGTCACTTGTCCGCGCACCGACACCGACGGGTTGCCGACGTTCGGATACTGCGACACGCCGCCGCTCGCGAGCACGGCTGCGAGACGGACCACCGAACCGCCGGCGCACCGCAAGCCGTCGCCGAACACGGCACCGTCGCCGTTGTTCACGCGCGTCGTGCCCTGGAAGTAGGTGAGCACGCTGCTCGACGTGCCCGCGCCGTTCAGCACGAGCGTGTCGTTCGCGATCGACGGCACACCGCACGTCGCGAGGTTCGCTCCCGCACCAAACGAAGTCGCACACCCGTTGCCCGGCGCTCCCGCATTGCCGCACGGACACGCGCTCGCGGTGCCAAAGCAGAACGCGACCGGATCCGGACAGTTCGACGCGAAGCGCGCGATCCCCGAAGTGGGCGTGCCGTCGACGAAGAAGAAGCTCCCAGCGACGAACAGCCCGGCGCCTTGTCCGGCGTCGAAGCCCGTCAAGCCGAACACGTTGCCGGAGCCGCTCGTGAACGAGCCGAGCGGCGTCCAATTCGCGCCGTCGAACCGCGCAGCCCCGCAATGCGCGACGCCGCCGACCGTGCCCAGATTCCCGCCCGCGTACAGCCGCGTGCCCGATCCAGCACCTTCGTCGAGCGTCGTCAGCGAGTTGATCGAGTTCGGGAACACGCCGAAGCCCGGGCCGACCTGAGTGAAGCTCGCGCCGTCGAGCGCGCCGACTCCCACCGTGAACGTCGTGCCGGAACCGATCGATGCCGCGAAGTAGAACTTCTCGCCGCTGCCGTCGTTCCACGGCAAGAGCGCCTTGACGCTGATCACACCCGCGGGCACGGCGGACCACGCTCCGTTCTTCCAGCGTGCGATGTGCGACGGACCGCCGGGCCCGCCCATGGCGAAGAAGTATCCGCCGGCGTACAGCGCCGGACCGCTGCCGTCGTCGTACACCGCGAGCGCATCCACCGATGGATTGGCGGGGTTGCTCGTCGTGCCGCCGCCGACGGACGACCAGCTCGTTCCGTTCCACTTGGCGATGCACTTCTCGTGCACGCCGCCCATCTGCGTGAAATCTCCGCCGGCGTAGAGCTCGGGACCTTGTCCGTCGTCGAACACGCACAGCGCATGCACGCGTCCGTTGTTCCCCGTTCCCGCACCGAGGCTCACCCAGTTGGTCCCGTTCCACTTGGCAATGCCCGGATAATAGGGGCCGTTCTGCACTTCGAAGCCGCCTCCTGCGACGATCTGCTTGCCCGCTCCCGATCCGTCGTCGTACTCGGCGAGCGCGTACACCTCGGCGCCGCCGCTGATCAGCCCGCTGCCGAGCGCGCTCCACTGCGTGCCGTCGAAACGCGCGATCTGGTTGGCGGCGACGTTGCCTGCCGTGTCGAACAGTCCGCCGCAGTACAAGGCGGGGCCGGTGCTCTCATTGCGAACGAGCAGTGCGCGACCACGACCGTCGAGACCATGTCCGTCACCGAGGCGCTTCCAACCGGAGCTCCTCCACTTAGCGAGATACGGCGAGGGCACGCCGCCCGCGTTCGCGAATGTTCCTCCGACGAACAGAGCCGGGCCGCTGCCGTCGTCGTGCACCGTCAATGCCGCGACCTCCGCATCGACGCCCGCGGCCACGCTCGACCAGCTCGTGCCGTTCCAGCGCGCGATGCCGTGTGCAAAGATGCCTCCAGCGTTGAAGATGTTGCCGCCCGCGTAGAGCTGTCGTCCCGTGCCGTCGTCGAACACGACGAGCGCGGCGATCGGACCGTTCGTCACACCCGACCCGAGTGGAGACCATCCCGAGCCGTCGAAGCGCGCGATGTTGCTCGCCGGCGTCCCATCCGCCTGCGTGAACCAACCCGCTGCGTGGAGCTTGATGTTGTTGCCGTCGTTGAACAGCGCGAGCGCGTGCACGGGCCCGTTCACGCCGGCACCGAGGGGACTCCAACTCGAGCCGTCGAAGCGCGCGATGTTTTCAGCCGCGACGCCGCCGATGTGGTGAAAGTCACCGCCCGCCACGAGCCTGGATCCGGATCCGTCGTCCTGGACCAGGAAGGACTGCACGAGACCGTTCGCGGGCTCCACGGGTCCTACCGGACTCCACGCCGTTCCGTCCCAGCGCGAAACGTTCGGGCCGTCGTGGCCGAGATAGAGATGCGCTCCCGATCCGTCGTCGAAGACGGCGAGCGCAGATCCGAGCGTGATCCCGCTGCCGACTGCCGACCAGCTCGTGCCGTTCCAGCGTGCGACACCCGTGACCGGAATGGTGTCGATCTGCGTGAAGTATCCGGCGATGTACAACGCCGGTTCCGGTTCCATCGTCGAACGCGCTCATCGCGTGCACCTCGGCGTAGGGGCCGAACGCGCTGCCGGGCAAGTAGCCGATGCTCGTGAGGACCACGCCGTCCCACTTCAGGAGTCTCGCGTTGCCGTTGATATCGGGCCGTGTCGCGAAACAGATGACGGGTCCCGTGCCGTCGTCGAAGCGCGCAGAAGCCGCGACCGCATCGGGGAACTCGGCGTGAGCGAACTCGGGCGACCAGGTCGAAGCGCATTGTGCACTCGCAGCCTGTATCGACGCTGCGAGCACTGCGATCGACGCGAGACAGGCTGACCGAACCATCACGCTCGACACGCACGCGGAGAGGGACTTCATCCGTGTTTCCTCGAACAGCAGTGGGGAAGGGACTCACTCGCGCACCCGGGTTCGAGCCGGTGCTGCGCGTTCGCGCCCCGGACGTCTCAGCGACCGCGGGCCGACGGTTACGAGTTCATTATCTTTATTTGCGACGGCGTTGCGCGCAATCCGGACAATGAGAAGCGTCTTCAAGCATCCGCAGAGGCTTTGCGGTTCGGGCGGGACAAGGCCTGGTTAGGATCCGCGAGGGGCGGCGCCGAGAGCTCGTCGCGGAGTGTCGTCGACGTCCGTCGACGCTTCGTTTCAGCCTGGATGCCGGGACCCTTTGCCGGAGTCGACTCCATGAAACAGATCGGTCTCGTCCTCGCACTGACGCTCAGCGCATGCGCCGCACCTTCTTGTTCGAGCGAGTCGCCTCACGCATCCGCGGGTGTCAGCACCGACGTGACGCTCGCGCTCGATCTCTACCAGGACAAGTACTTGTACGTGTCGGGCGAGATCGCGGGCACGCAGACCGACATCGTCATCGACTCGGGCGCGGGCATCACGGTCGTCGACAAAGCGCTCGCGGATCAGATCGGGCTCGTCGGTGAAGGTGAGATCACGGCACTCGGCGTGGGCGGCGAACGCACGGTCAAGCTCGCGAACGACGTGACGATCAAGCTCGGCAGCCTGACGCTCGCGCCGATGACGGTCGCGATCCTCGATCTCGGCGAAGTGCACGAGAAGCTCGGGCGACGCATGCCGCTCATCCTCGGCAAGGAATTGTTCCACGCGTACCCGGTGACGATCGATTACGCGAACCGAAGCGTGATCGTGCACGACCCCGAGCACTTCGAGCCGCCGACCGACGCACTCGCGGTGCCGGCGCGTTCGATCGAGCAAGGTCACGTCGCGATCGAAGCGCAGCTCGAAGACCTCGCGCCGGCGTGGTTCATGGTCGACACGGGATCTGGCGGCACCGTCGACTTCCACACGCCGTACGTCACGGCGAACGGACTCCTGCAACGCTATCCGCGTCAGGCCGCGCATCAGGTCGGCGGTGTCGGCGGCATGTTGCAAAACCGCATTGCGGTCGCGCGCTCGTTCACGCTCGCCGGGCGCAAGTTCGAGTCGGTGCCGATCGAAATGGCGATCACGGAACAAGGTGCGTTCTCCGCCGAGACCTCGTCGGGCACGATCGGAGCCGGGTTGCTCTCGCGCTTCGACCTCACGTTCGATCTCGCGCACGATCGCATCTTCTTCCGGCCCGGAGAGAAGGTCGGCGCGCCGTTCCCGAAGGATCGGCTCGGCCTGACGTGCGCCGTGCACGACGGACGGACGCGCGTCGACTTCGTGGTGGCGGACAGCCCTGCCGCGAACGCCGGTGTGAACGTCGGCGACGAGATCACGGCCGTCGACGGTGTCGCGCTCGAAGGTGGCGAACTGCGGGAGCGGGTGCGCGCCGTGATGCACGAGCCGACGGGCACTTCGGTGCGGCTCAGGATGCGCGACGGCACGCAGCGCGTCGTGCAACTCGCCGACTACTTCTGATCCGCAGGAGGCACCGACACGGTCAAGCGATCGCGCGCCGGATCGTTTCGTCGAGCGGACGGAACGTGTAGCCGAGCTTTTCGCGCGCCTTCTTCGAGTCGACGAAGCCGTACAGGCCCCACGTGCGGAAGATTTCGGGCGTCCACGGCGGTCGCGACAGGTGCACGACGTCGAGCATGCGCGCGCCGAGCTCGAGCGTGCGCGCGGCGAACACCGGCACGTTGCGATGCGGGGGAGCGACGCCGGCGATGCGTGCGACCTCTTCGTGCAGCGCTTTCCACGCGACGTTGTGACCGCCGAGGATGTAGCGCTCGCCCTTCGTCCCGCGTTCGAACGCGAGCACGCAACCTTCGGCGACGTCCGCGATGTCGGCCAGGCTCATCCCGCCGGGCGGCATCCAGCGCGTGCGTCCTTGCGCCGTGTTCACGAGCAAACCCGAGGGCGCGCGTCCGTCGAAGCGCGGACCCGTGATCATGCACGGGTTGACCACGACGACGTCCATGCCGGCCCACGCGGCGGCGAACGCGCGCTCTTCGGACTCGTGCTTCGTCGTCACGTAGTTGATCTTCAGCGCGCGCGGCGTCCACACGTGCGTCTCGTCGAGCGCGGTGCCGTCGCGCGAGAAACCGACGGTCGCGATCGACGACACGTGCACGATGCGGCCGACCTTGGCGCGGTGAGCGGCTCGCAACAGCGCGGACGTGCCCTCGACGTTGACCGCACGCTGCAGCTCGTTCTGACCGGACCAGTAACCCATGCGCGCGGCGCAGTGGATCAGGCCTTCGACGTCGCGACAGGCGCGCCCGAGGCTCGGCTCGTCGGTGAGGTCTCCTTCGACCTGCTCGATCCCGAGCCCGTCGATCGCCGCCGTCGGCCGTCCCTTGCGCACGAGGGCGCGGACCGCGTGACCGCGCCCGATCAGAGCCCGCGCGACATGGGAGCCGAGGAACCCGCCCGCGCCCGTGACCAGGATCCTCATGCGTGCCCCCTTGTCGCGCCAGCTCGACAGCGTTGCAGGCGTTGCGACGAACACGCGGATTTCCACGACCGGATCGCGGAATCCATGCAACGCTCGATGGCTGCTGCTGAAGCACTCGGCGGACACCGAGGCCCCTCCCGATCAGCACCATGCGCAAACAACTGAGAGAGTTCGTCGCCCGTCATACGCTCCTGGAGCGTACCGTCGCCCACGTCCGGACGATGCGTTTGCGTCGCACACATCCGCACGGAATCATCCCGCCGGTGCCCCGGCGCGTGGTCGTCGAGCCCACGAACGCCTGCAACCTGGGGTGCTCCTATTGCGGCAACAAGGACATGCTGCGGCCGCGCACGTACCTGTCGGTCGAGCTCTACACGAAGCTCCTCGACGAGATGGTCGAGCTCGACATCCCGCGCATCACGCTGCACACGGTGGGCGAACCGACGCTGCACCCGCGCATTGCCGAGATGGTCAAGATGGCCACCGATCGCAAGCGCGTCGTCACGATCAGCACGAACGGCACGACCCTGGGCAACGAGAAGATGGCTCGCGGGCTGGTCGAGGCCGGGCCGGACATCCTGAACATCTCGGCCGACGCGGCCGACGACGAGACCCTCGGGAAGACGCGCGACGGCTTGAAGGCCAAGGTCATCCTCGACGGTCTCACAACGTTGCGACGCATGCGCGACGAGTTCGGTCCGATCCGCGAGAGCGCGTGGGGGCCTGTGCGCATGCCGACCTTGACGATGACGTGCGTGGTGACGCCGCTCTTCACGCGCGAGGTCGAGCGCAAGTTCTTCGAGGCCTACGGGCCGCTCGTCGACGACTTCAACTTCCACTTCGCGAACAACCACGCCGACTACGTGCCGACCGAGCCGCTCTATTTGCCGGGGGTGCTGCCGCGCGCGCTGCGTCACAAGCTGTACAAGGCCGTACGGCGCTCGTGCGACTATCCGTGGGACGCGCTGTTCCTGCTCTCCGACGGGACGATGTCGGTGTGTCGGTTCGACTTCGACGCGCGCATCCGCATCGGACGCTACGGCGAGCAGTCGATCCCCGAGTTGTGGAACGGTCAGAAGATGATGAGCTTGCGCAAGGCGCACATGGACTTCGACTTCAAGGATTGGGCACAGTGCGAGAACTGCACGGCGACCTGGTACGAGAACCGCCACGAGCACTTCGTGCTCTCGCGCAAGTTGATGAAGCGCAACGGCGTGACACCGGCGCGCAACGGCTGGCTGCCGCAGAACCCGCTCGCGCAACGCATGGGTGCGGACGAGAGCGCACCGCGGTGAACCGTGCCCTGTGATGCTCGCGCTGTGAGCGTCGCTCAGCCGGCTTCGCGCGCAGAACGTCGCGCAGTCGACGCCGTGCAACGACGCTCGTGAAATAGAACGGGAGCATGAGGCGCGACCCCATGCTCCCGCAAGGCTCCCGGAAGCTGCCCGCCTTGCAGCGGGCCCCGGACCGCAGTGACGTGACCTAAGTCACGGCACTCCCCATCGCGGTCCATGCGCGCCCGAAAGCACGCGGGAAACCGGGAACCACGGACGCCGCACTTGTCCCCACGAGCACGGCGATCCGCATCTCCTCCACCCCACGCTGCACGGCCACGTCCCCACGAGGCCGACAGCGATCCTCCACCTTCGCCGCGGCAGGATCCCCACCCTGCCGCATGCACGTTGAAACGACTTCGCAGCGCGCACCGAATTCGAAGCCTGCATCGGATTCGGAGCCAGCACCGGGTTCGGAGCAAGCACCGCGCTCGTCGAAGTCGTGAAAGGGGCGAACGCCGCGATTTCCGCTCACCACGGAACCGCTCTCCCCGCAAAGGACCGATCCGGACGCGATCATGGATGCGCACAACGCTCTCTGCGTGCGTTCGCGCTTCCGTCCGTCTTGTCCGTTTCTTCCCATCACTCGCATCTCGTGGCGTTCGCTCGAACTCGATGCGCGTCGGCGGGGAGAAGGTCCGCTCCGCTGAGAGCGCAAGCCCGGCAGCGGAGCGGTGCGAGAGCGGGAGAAAGAGCATTTCCCCGTCTCCGACCTCGAACCCGAAGGCACGAATCGAATTGCGTTTTGCCCCTCGGATGACGTCCAGGATCGGAGCGACGACTTCGGTAGCCCGGCTGTCCTGCTGCGGTGAAGCTGCGAGGACCCGTGGCTTTGCGGCCCAGCCTTTCAGCTGGTGTGCCCTTGTCGTGCCATCGTTCGGAGCGGGGGACTATACCTTCGAAATTGCATTCGGGCAAACGGCGTCGAGGGGATTTCGGCGTGATCACGCGGTTTTTCGCCAACGCGAAAAACGTTCAATGCAACAGACGCGCGATGACCCTCGTTCCGCGGTGTCTCACGCGGAAGTGTTTTCACGATCACGAGTGTCAGAGCAGAAAATCGTTCGTCAGCACGAGCCCTTGCGAAGGCGCTTCCGCGCCGGGCGAGTGAATCGTCGTCAGCAGCACGTTCACTGCGGCGGGGAACGCGCGCAGGAACATGTTCGCGTTGCGCGGCTCGTTCTCGAACGTGGCGACGACCTCGCCCTTGTACGAGCGGATGTCGTGCAGCGCGTCGTCCTTGAACGCGCCATCCTCCATCTCGAACGAAGGCTTGAGGTGCAGCACGCAGCGTCCGCGCCAGAACGGAAAGCCCTTCTGCGCGAGTGAACGGACGCTGCCGACCTCCATCCCGCCGACGTGACGGCCGGTGAGGTAGTAGATCAACGCACCACGCGCGTGGCAGCGCAGCACGAACTCCGGCGCGCCCGGCACCGGCTCGTCGTGCGCCAGGTAGTCGTCGGTGAAGAAGCGCTCGAACCAGAATGCCTGCAGTCTCTCGAGCAGGACGGCGTCTTCGACGCCGAAACGACGCAGGTCCTGGTGCACGTTCCAGCCCATGTCGTCGAGGCCGATGCGCTTGGCGATCTCGGACAAGTGCGGGTGTTCGTCGCGGTGGTGCGTCACGAACTCGCGCAAGATCGCCAAATTGCGCGGCGCCGTGGAGAACAGCGTCGAATCGAGGTCGAACACGCAGATCGGCAAGCGGCCGGAGGCGAGGCTCGCGTCGATCTTCGTGAAGATCTCGCGCAGGCGCAGGTGACCCATGCGCGCCAGCCTACCGGACTTTGGATCCGCTTGCAGTCGGCGCGCGTGAGCGCGTATCGTTCGCGCAACGCATGGCTCCGACTCCAACGACCGGGCAGAAGCAGACCCGGCTGGCGCGTCCTGTTCACTCGCGCGCTTTTCGCCTGCGTCGCTCGCAGAACTGGCTCGTCCTCGGCTTCACGTACGCGGCCATGTACATGGCGCGCTACAACTTCGCGTTCGCGAACAAGTCGCTCTCCGACACTTACGGGTGGGACAAGGCTCAGGTCGGCTCGATCATCACGTTCAGCACGCTCGTCTACGGGCTGTCGGCGATGTTCAACGGGCCGATCGCCGACCGCTGGGGTGGACGCAAGGCGATGATCGTGGGCGCGACGGGCGCGTGCGTGTTCAACTTCGCGTTCGGATTGGCCGCGTACCTCGGCGTTCTCGGCACCGGATCGGTGTTGCTCGGGTACCTGGCGACGATCTGGACGTTGAACATGTACTTCCAGTCGTACAGCGCGCTGGCCCTGATCAAGGTGAACGCCGGCTGGTTCCACGTGTCGGAGCGCGGAGTCTTCTCCGCGATCTTCGGCTCGATGATCCAGAGCGGACGCGCGGCGGTGTACGGCTTGATGTCGCTCGGCGCCGTCGTCGCGCTGCCGTGGCAGTGGAAGTTCTTCCTGCCGGCCGTGATCGTCGCCGTGTTCACGGTGCTGACGATCTTGTTCGTGCGCGACTTGCCGACTCAGGCCGGCTTGCCGGAGTTCGACACGGAGGACGCGACCAGCCGCGACACGGAGAAGGTCACGTTCGGCTATCTCGCGCGCAAGATCTTCACCAACCCGGTGACGATCACGATCGCGTGCGCGGAGTTCTGCACCGGGCTCGTACGCAAGGGCTTCGAGGAGTGGTTCCCGCGCTACATGCAAGAAGTGCAGCACCTGCAGCTCGACAACCCCGTGTTCCAACGGAATGCGTTGTTCATCGTCGGCGCCGGTATCGCGGGCGCGTTCGCGGCGGGGACGTTGTCGGACTGGGTGTTCGGGTCGCGGCGTCCGCCCGTCGCCTTCATCGGTTACGCGCTGCAGGTCGCGAGCTTGGCGCTCGTGTGGAGGGCGCCGAGCTTGTCGCTCGTGATCGTGGCCTTCGTCGTCAACTCGTTCGCGATCTCGATGGTGCACTCGATGTTGTCGGGCACCGCGTCGATGGACTTCGGCGGCAAGCGCGCGGCCGCGAGCGCGGCGGGGATGTTCGACGGCATGCAGTACATCGGCGGTTCGGTGATGGGCTGGGGGATGGGGTCGCTGCTCGACAAGTACGGCTGGGGGGTGTGGGGGCCGAGCATGATCGGGTTCTCGGTCGTGGGCGCGGTGCTGATGGGGTTCTTGTGGAACGTGACGCCCAAGCGCAGCGTGGCACGCGCATGAAGGGGAGATGACCGTGACTCGCACGACGTGGCAGACGCTGCGCGCGCTCACTCCGGCGGTCGTCGGTGGCTCGCTGTTGGCCATCCTCGGTCTCGTCGTCGTCCGCGCGTGCGTTCCGGCCGCGACGTTGGAGGCTTCGAACGACGTCATCGGCAACTACCTGCAGACGCTCGGCGGCATCTACGCCGTGTTGCTCGCGTTCGTCGTCGTCATCGTGTGGCAGCAGTTCAACGACGCGCGCCTGAACGTGGAGACGGAGGCTAACGAGATCGCGGACTTGTTCCGCACGTCGCAGGGAATGCCGCCCACGCAGCGGGGGCGCATGGCGGACTGTCTCGCGCGGTACGTCGACGCGGTGCTGGCGCAGGACTGGCCGGCGATGCAGGTCAACGACGAGGCCGTGCTCGAGCGCGTCGGTCACATCCTCGACGAGATCTCGGAGGTCCTGCACGCATTCGAGCCGGGGAGCACGTGCCATCAGAGCCTGCATGCCGAATCGCTGGCGCGGTTCAACGACCTGTCCGACGCGCGCTCGATGCGCTTGTCGTCGAGTCGCGCGCGCATACCGAGCGCGTTGCGCTGGCTCTTGTACACGGGGGCGTTGATCCTGGTCGGATCGACGTGGCTGTTCGCGGTCGACAGCTTCGTGATCCATGCGATCGTGACGGGCGCTCTCGCTGCCGGCGTGTCGCATGTGATCTATGTCATCGAAGATCTCGACGACAGCTTCGGCGGCGCCTGGCAGGTTCCGCGCGAGCCGTTCGAGCGCGTGCGCGCGCACATGCGGCGGCGTGGGTCGCGGGAAGAGTGAGTGGAGAGGAGGGGACGACCACGGCAGCTCCGAGGTGGCGGCCTGGTGTTCCGCGCCTACGGCGCGGCTCCGGCGGGCGCGAATCGCCTCGGAGTACCGAGTCGGTTCGCGCCCGTCGGTTCATCAGGGGCCGGTAGTCGTGGGTGAAAAAGTAGCCGGCCTTCGTATTCACCTCCACGCCATTCAATCCAACCCGGTGTGCGTGCGGATCCACGCGGTCATGAGGTCGAGAGCCTCGGGCGCGAACGTCTCCTCGATCTGACCGTACTCGGACGGCGAGCCGGTCTTCGTGTGCTGGAAGAGGTGGTTGAGCCCGGGAAGCTCGACGATCTTCACCTCCTGGTCGCCGCCCTTGTCGAGCGCGGCCTGGATGAGGGTGAGGTTCTCGTTCGGCGGCACCTGCAGGTCCTTCTCGCCGTTCATGGCGAGCACGGGACATTTCACCTTCTCCAGGGCTTCGCGCGGATCGAGCGCGAGGAACCGCTTGAGCCAAGGGCTCTGAAGTGCGGCCATCTGCTCGTTCGTGACCTCGACGGCTTTCTTCTGCAATTCCTCGGGAGACTTCCCCTTCATCCCCGGAGCATCCGCGATCTGTTTGTTCACGATGGCGAGCACGCGCTCCTTCAGCTCCGGGCCGGTCTTGCCAGCAACCACCATGGCGTAGAGCTCGGCGCTGTCGTGCGCCTGCGCTTCGGCGTCCTCCGGTTTCATGCCCGCGGCGACGTTGATCAGCTTGAGTTGCAGGGGCAGCAGGGCAGCTCCACTCATGCCCGTTCCCGCGAGCATCACGATGAACGCGACGTCCTTCGATTTCACCGCGCACATCGGCGCGATCAAGCCGCCTTCGCTGTGGCCGACGATGCCGATCTTGTGCGGGTCGATCTCCTTGCGCGTGAGCAGGAACCCGACCGCGGAGAGCGCGTCGTCGGCGAAGTCATCCGAGGTCGCCTGCTGGAACTTGCCCGTGGACTTCGCCGTGCCGCGGTCGTCGTAGCGCAAGACGGCGATGCCGTGGCGCGTGAGGTGATCCGCGATGACGAGGAAAGGACGGTGGCCGAGCAGCGATTCGTCGCGATCTTGCGGCCCCGATCCAGTCACCATGACGACGCACGGGAAGGGTCCCTCGCCGCGCGGCAACGTGAGGGTTCCCGCGAGCTTGACCTTCGCCGCCTGGTTCTCGAACGAGACCTCCACCGCGTCGTACGGGAACGGCGGCTTGGGCTCCTGTGGACGGACGAGCTCCTTGTGCGCCGACTCGCCCGCTGCGAGGCGCTTCATCGTCGTCTTCAGCTCAGCGCCCTGGGTGAGCACGCCGACCGCCGACTGCCCGTCGTCGGACACTTTCATGACCCACACCGCGTGTGCGACGTTGATCGAGAACTTCAGCTCCTTGTCGGTCACCGACACGTCGTCGAGCTTCATGTCCGCGACGTGCTGCATCGGGATCGTGATCGTTCCCGAGTCCTTGGCGAGCTCTACGCTGAAGTCGAGCGTCGAATCGTCGGGCAACTCCACCGAGCCCGTCCAGGTGACGTGCGCCGGAGGGTCTTGCGCCCAAGCCGGAGAATGGAGAGCGAAGAAGAGAGCGATTGCGATCAGGAGGCGGATCATTCGGAGTGCCTTTGCGCGCTCAACAAGCGCGGGATTTCGATGTGTGGTGTTCGTGTCCGCGCCCGACCGTAGCGTGGTGCCTCGAACTCGCGCTCAGCCGCGCACGGCGCGGTGCACGGCGAGCACGCCGTCGAGGATCGACGGGAAATCGGCGAGCTTCACCATGTTCGGTCCGTCGGAGGGCGCGTTGTCCGGATCGGGATGCACTTCGAAGAAGAACCCGTCGACGTATCCGGTCGCCGCCGCGGCGCGTGCGAGCGCCGGCACCTTGCGCCGATCGCCCCCGGTCTTCTCGCCCAGAGCGCCCGGCTCTTGCACCGAGTGCGTCGCGTCGAACACGACCGGCTTGCCCGTCGCAGCCAGGTGCTCGAAGCCCGTCATGTCGACGACGAGTCGGCCGTAGCCAAAGGTGCTGCCGCGCTCGCACACCATCACGTTCGGGTTGCCGGCGGCGACGACCTTCTTGACGACGTTCTGCATGTCCCAAGGCGCCAGGAACTGGCCCTTCTTCACGTTCATCGCCTTGCCGGTCTTCGCTGCGGCGATGAGCAGATCCGTTTGGCGACACAGGAACGCGGGGATCTGCAGCACGTCGACGATCTCGGCGGCGGGCGCGCACTGTTCCTTCTCGTGCACGTCGGTCAGCACCGGAATGCCGTA
>JBBQNP010000111.1:0-15114 GCA_038330085.1 Planctomycetota bacterium
ACGCTGGACGATCTCGTCACCTACACGGAGCTGACGCTCATCGCGATCGTGCAGGGGATCGCGCTCTTCGTGCTCGTCGAGGCCGCCGACGGAATGCTCGAGTCGAAGGACTGGCTCCTCGTCCCGTACGTCGTCATGGGCTTGCTCGTCGTCGTGCTTTTTTGGGGGCTGGCAATCTTCCACACGTTCACGATCATCGGCTGGCCCTTCGATCTTGGACACAACATGCTCTACATCCTGGCGACCCTGCTGCAGTCGCTCATGTACGCAGAGCTGAAGCGTCCCGCAACGTCCTGGCTCATCTTCACGGCGTTCCTCGTCGTCATCTGGGCGCTCTTCGCCTACGACCTCAAGCTCTTGCGCGCCCGCAGGATCGCGCGCCCCGATGACGCGCACGCCGCCCTCTTCGACATCGTCGAGAAAGAGCAGCGCCGCCAGCTCCATTTCGTGTACCCGGTCCTCTGCTGCCTCGCGGCCGCCGCCGCGGCCAGCATGCGAATGTTCCCCGGCCCCATGCTGGGCGAGGGCTGGCACGCCGCCCTCGCGAGTGTGACGGCCCTGGGGCTGTGCGTGTACGTCGGGTATGTCGTGCACCTCTTTCGCGTCGTTTCGCCGCTCGTCACCCGCGCGAAACGCGGCGCGCAGGGCGAGTGAGCCCCTCGATCTCGTCCTGCACGGCCACACTCGATCATCGTGCGCGTAGTAACCGGCGATGGGGTACCCGTGCAGTCGTCGCGCAGATGAGCGCTTGACCTGCAACGCGCAACGCAACGCCTGAGCATCGTGACTTTCCCGCAGGAGTGGACGGACGGTGCGAGCAGCGCTTGGCCGGCGCGAATCGCGTGATGCGATCTCGTGCGCGGAGACTGCGGCCACCTGCGCGCAGACTTGGGGCTCCCGTCGGCGAAGTTTGCCACCGAGTCGTTGTCCGAATACGCGCCCGAACCGTAGCCGATGACGTCGTAGGTGGCAGCATGCACGTCACGGCTTGCTGCCGGTCACGTGCCCGAATTGCAAAAAGCCGAACGTGATCCACGTCAGCAGATACCAGACGATTCCCTGGACGCAACGGGCCTCGAGGCCGGCGTCGCGCAGCGTCGCGGCGTATTGCCTGATGTTGCGCACGTCCACGATCAGCACGCGCCCCCCCGACTTGAGCACCCGCGCGATCTCGCGCACCGCGGTCTGCCGCTCGCCGGCGTTGTAGATATTGTGCAGCGCCATGCTCGAGAGGACGACATCGAAGCTCGCATCGTCGAACGGCAACTTGCGTGCATCGCCGGTTTGCACCTCGACCTTGTCGGCCACGCCTTCGAGCGTGGCGTTGTCGAGTGTTCCCGCAGCAGTGTTGCCGCTGAGATCCTCGGCCTGCCACTTGTCGATCCCGACCGCGCGGCCGGTCGGAAGCCGCTTGGCGGCGCCGATCAAAAATAATCCGAGGCCGCACCCCACATCCAGCACGCGCTCGTCACCGCGCCAGACAATCATGTCGAGATACTCTTCGCGCTCCCGCACCTTGCCGATCTTGCTGTCGTACATCATCCACAAGCCCATCGCGCCGCAGCTCAGGCCGGCCCAGATCAGCGGGCGAGCGATCATCGCGATTGGGTCTTGCTTCGACCACACGCCGGTCAGCAGCGTGATCAGCGAGATGATTCCGAGCGCCGCGACGATGAGCATATTGCGCACCGCCTGAGGAGCGTCCAGGCCGTAGTTGGGTCGCCGATTGTCTTTCATCCGTTGCCTTTGGTGAACGGCGCAAGCTACTCTCGCGGACGCCCTGATGACAATAGACCGACGCGATCGCACCGGCACACGCGTGCGACGCGATGACTCCCGAACGTCAGTACGCGCCGATCGCGCAGCGCCAGCCACCGCCCCATCTGCTGCTCTCGCAGTCATGGCGCGCATCGTCACGCGGCAGCTCCGGGCCGTGCCAGATGCGGCTCACCGAACGATTGCGGTAGATCGGGCCGACGCGGTGGATGGCGGGGCGCACCACCACCACCATCCTGACGTGGACTCGGATTCCGAACGTCACCGGAGTTGCTCGACGGAAGGCGCGCCGCAGCTACTCCGTGGAGTCCCGGTAGGGATCCACCCCAAGCCGGATCCGTCGGCGAACAGCATGATCGTCGACCATGAAGACAAATCGGCATGAGCGGCACAGACATGCGATCATGTGTGCGTGTCCTTGCGAAGATCCCGCGCTACGAAGAAACCCCCGATGAAGCGCAAGAGCATCAAGGGAAGCGGATCGATCGCGTTCGAGCGGTCCTACTTGGCTGCGCTCGATGAGCACGTGAAGACGTCGCGCGGCAAGAGTGCATCTGATCGCATCGGACGGCGTGCCCTGGAGCTGGGCGTCGAGACACTGGCGCTGGCGAGGATCCACGATCGATCGGTGTCGGCGCTGGCTTCGCCAGACGCGGCCGGGAAGAAACGCGCGGTTGCGTCGAGCGCCCGAGGAGATTCCTTCTTTGCCAGGGCCGTCACTCCGATCGAAGAGGCGCACTGCGGAACAGCCCGGAATTTGTTCGAAACCCGGAGGCTTACCGCCGAGCTGGCCACCGCCCGCACTCGGCTCGGGAACCTGCAAATCAAGCTCGACGCGAGCGCGCGACATGACGGACAGCAGCTCGAGCGTTCGCGGCTGATGGAAAACCGGCTGAGGCGACTGTCCCACAAGCTGCTCTCTGCGCAGGAAGAGGAACGGCTGCGCATCAGCCGCGATCTCCACGATGCCATCGGCCAGACGCTCACGGGGATCAACGTAAGCCTCGCCACGCTCAAGCGCGAAGCGGCGGCGAAATCCCAAAAGCTCGCCGATTCCGTGACGCGCGCACAGAGCCTGGTCGAGCGCTCGATGAAGACCGTGCACCAGTTTGCCTGGGAGCTGCGTCCGACGTTGCTCGACGACCTGGGACTCCTCCCAGCGCTGCGTTCGTACTGCAGCACCTTCTCGAAGCGCACGGGCATCCGCGTCCACTTCGCCGCCGACTCGAAGTTCGCACGACTGGGAGCCGATCACAGCACAGCGCTGTTCCGCGTCGCCCAGGGAGCACTCTCGAACGTCGAACGACATGCCCAGGCAGCACACGTACGGTTGAGCCTGCGCTCGTCGCCGGGCATGGTGCGCCTCGAGGTGAAGGACGATGGTCGATCCTTCGATGTGCTGCGTATGGAGAATTCGAAGACGAACAAGCACCTGGGCCTGCTGGTAATGCGCGAGCGAGTGGAGATGGTGGGCGGCAGTTTCACCATCGCGTCGTCGCCGGGGCACGGCACGAGTGTGTGCGTCGAAGTTCCGTTGGAGGTGGAGACTCGTGAGTGATGCCTCGCCGCGCAAGCCTCGCTTGGGTCCGCGCCGAGCCTCCACTCCGACAGCGCTGAAGATCACGACCCTCCTGGTCGACGATCACACGCTGATCCGTCAGGGACTGCGGCTCCTCTTGCAGGCCGAAAACGACATCGTGGTCGTCGGCGAAGCACAGGACGGGCGTCAAGCCGTCGAGATGGTCGTACGGCTTCGACCAGCGGTCGTGGTGATGGACATCGCGATGCCGTTGCTCAACGGACTCGAGGCCACGCGGCAGATTCTCGACCTCGTGCCGGCGACCCGTGTGTTGATCCTCTCGGCGCACAGCGACGAAGAATACGTCGAACGCGTCACAGGCCTTGGCGCGGTCGGCTACTTGCTGAAGCAGTCTTCGCTCGAAGACCTCGCTGCCGCGATCCGCACTGCGCACGCAGGCAAGATCTACATCAGTCCAGCTATCTCGCTTCGACCGCGCACCCGACTCGGCGCAGCGCCCCGTGTGCGAGGCAAACCTCACTTGCGGACTCCGCTGCGACTCACCACGCGCGAAGCCGAGGTCCTCCAACTGATCGCCGAGGGCAAGGCCAACAAGCAAACGGCAGCCGAGCTTTGCATCAGCGTCAAGACGGTCGAGAAGCACCGTCAGAGCCTCATGACGAAGCTCGACATCCACGATGTCGCCGGACTCACGCGCTATGCGATCGCGATCGGAAGCATCGAGGGCCGCGATCGCAACCTGTTGGGCTGATCCCGTTCGGGCGAATCGGGCGAGCCGTGACGGTTGTCCGCCCGAATTGCGGGGGCTCCAAGCTCGTCACGAGTCTGGATGCGGTCGGCGGTCGGGTTCCACCCCATCGCTCGCCGGCAGCGAGCCGCCTACCGTGTTCAACGTCAAGACCCTCGGCAGAGAAGTGACCTTGCGCTCCTGACTCAACACTTCAACCTGGAGATCTCCATGAATCCGAACGACGTCAAGAAGCCCGTTGTCGATCCGAAGGCCACGAAACCTTTCATCGACCCGAAGTCACACCCGATCGGCACAGCAACCGGTGCAGCCGGCGGCGCAGTGACGGGTGCGGTTATCGGTGCTGCCGTCGGCGGTCCGATCGGAGCCGCAGTGGGCGGTGCGACGGGCGCTGCGGCCGGCGCACTGGCCGGGGAAAAGGCAGCGAAGGCCATCAACCCGCCCACGTCGACCCCGCACCCGGTCGGCACCGGAGTCGGCGCGGCCGGCGGAGCCGTGACTGGCGCGGTGATCGGCACCGCCGTGGGCGGCCCGGTCGGTGCGATCGTCGGCGGCGCGACGGGCGCTGCAACGGGTGCCCTGGCCGGCGAGAAGGCTGCCGAGAAGGCTGCCAAGGTCCCCCGCAAGGATTGATCGGAGACCGCCGTCCGAAACGGATGGAACGATCTCAATTGCGGCTGGAGCAGGCTCGATTGCGGCTGGAGCAGGACCGAAGCGCGACAGCGCATCGATCGCGCGCGCTTGGCCTGTGCCAGTCGAGAAGGGCGCTTCCGGTGTCCCTTCCAGCCCAGCCCTGGTCGACCTCCACGGCTTCGAGTCGTGTAGCGCTCAGGGCCGGCACATCTCGTCCGCTCTCGTCCGAGATTGCGTTCAAGTCATCTACGTGTCGGGCTCCACGGCACGCCGCCGTGGGACAGACAGATGCGCGAGACTGCGCGAACCCAACCTGAATCGGCTTAGCTTTCTCCCTGGGAAATACGATTGCTCCACGACTTCATTCGAGCCAACCGCTCCGAGATCCTCCAACGCACGCGATCCAGGGTCGCGTCCCGATCCGCACCGCTGCCGACCACGGAGGAGATCGAGAGCGGTATTCCGTTCTTCCTGGATGAGCTCGTCGAAATGCTCCGCGATCGGCTGCACAGCAGCGCGAGCATCGACAGGTCGGCGAAGAGCCACGGAAACAAGCAGTTCGCGAAGGGGTTCACCGTCACCCAAGTCGTTCACGACTACGGCGACGTCTGTCAGGTGGTGACGCAGCTCGCGATCGAGAGAGGGGCTACGGTCAGCACGGAGGACTTCCGCGTTCTCAACCGTTGTCTCGACGAGGCCATCGCAGGGGCGGTCACCGAACACACGCGAGTCAGCCAGAAGCTGATCGCGAGCAACAACACGGAACGTCTGGGATTCCTGGCGCATGAACTGCGCAACGAGCTGAACACCGCGCTGCTGGCCCTCCAGATCCTGAAAGACGGCCAGGTCGGGATCGGCGGCAGCACGGGCGGCGTCTTGAACCGAAGCCTCATGGCCTTGCAGGTCTTGGTCAACCGAAGCCTGGCCGAAGTGCGCTTGGACGCGCACATTTTCCAGGATCTCCCGATCGACGTGCGGCTGTTCCTGGGCGAGATCGAACTCGCTGCGGTGATCGCTGCGAAGTCCGCCGGCATTTCCCTGTCGACTCAGATGGGAGATCAAGGGGTGGAGGTGCTCGGCGATCGCCAGCTCTTGAGCTCTGCGGTCACCAACCTGCTGCACAACGCGTTGAAGTACACGCCGAAGGGCGGGCACGTGAGCCTGCGTACGAGCGCCTCGAACGATCGCGTCCGGATCGAGGTCGAGGACACCTGCAACGGCTTGCCGGAAGCGATCGTGGCGGGACTGTTCCTGCCGTTCCAGCCAGGCGTGACGGACAAGAGCGGGCTCGGACTGGGGCTCTCGATCAGCGCGCGCGCGATTGAGTCGATGCACGGCACGCTCGTGGCGCGAAACTTGGGCACGGGCTGCATCTTCACGGTCGAGTTGCCGCGCATGGCGACGCTCGAGTTGACACGCTTGGCAGCTCACTCCACGTGAAGACATCCAGTCGGGCCACGTGAAGAAAACCCGGCGGACGAGGTGAGGACACCGAGCCGGGCGAATCCGGCCAGCGCGAATCGCATGCGCGCTTGGCCGTCGATGTGCAGACGCACCGGGTGGGGCCAATTTGGCTGCGTCCCTGTTCACCAAATCCGCTCTCGGTCGAAATCAGAGAGTTCGAGAACCGGTGGGCTCCGGGTCCGGTCTGAAATGCCGGGGTTGGGCTCGGGAGTCTCGCCTGAGCGATGCGGTCCGAAGGTGTGCAGAATGATGACCCGATGCCTCCTCTTCTGCTCGCCCTCCTCGCCGCTGTTCTCTTCGGAGCCTCGGCACCTGCAAGCAAGGTGCTGCTCGTAGGGCTTTCTCCTTTGCAACTCGCAGGTCTGCTCTACCTCGGGGCTGCGCTTGGGGTTGCTCCATGGGCCTGGAGACGCCGACATGCACAGCCGCGTGCACCCCTGAACGCGATGAACAGGCGTCGCCTCGCAGCGGCGGTGTTCTTCGGCGGCGTGCTCGGTCCAGTGTTCTTGCTCTTGGCCCTGCACCGCGAATCAGCGGCGTCAGTTTCGTTGCTTCTCAACCTGGAAATCGTCGCAACAGCCGTTCTCGCCGTTGGCTTCTTCCACGAGTACTTGGGCAAGAGCGGCTGGGCGGGAATCGCGGCGATCCTCGCCGGAGGAGTACTACTTTCGTTCCAGGGTGGAGCTCCGGGAGTCGTCGCCGGACTACTTGCAGCGGCCGCTTGCGCGTGTTGGGGTCTAGACAACAACCTCACAGCGTTGATCGATGGCCTTAGCCCGGCGGAGACCACATTTTGGAAGGGCGTCGTAGCCGGCTCGACCAACCTGTTGCTTGGTCTAGCGCTGGCCCCTTTCGATGCATCCCTTGGAACGATTGCAGCCGCACTCGTCGTGGGCATGTTTTCATTCGGTGCCAGCATCGTCCTCTACATCACCGCCGCCCAGCAAATCGGCGCGGCCCGGTCCCAGGCAGCCTTTGCGAGCGCGCCGTTCGTCGGCGCGGCTCTCTCATTCCTCCTTCTCAAGGATCCACTCGGGTTGCCCGTCATCGCAGCGGGAATCCTCTTCGGGCTGGGGGTGATCCTCTCGTTCCTCGATCGGCACGAGCATGAACACAAGCACGAAGTGAGCACTCACGTGCATGCGCACCGTCACGACGACGGACACCATACGCATGAGCACGCCGGCATTGCGCCCGGCACCGGCCATACGCACGAACACGTCCATGCGCCGCTGACGCACTCACACCGACACCTACCGGACCTTCACCACAGGCACAGTCACTGAGTTGGTGGCGGTGCGCATGCTCGGTCGTGTCATGGCATGCGATCAGCGGATGCTCGCCGCGTGAAGTCGGGGGTCCGACCCGACCTGCGAAAACTATCGCGGTCAACCGCGTTGGCTGCACGCCATGCCCTGTTCACCAAATCCGCTCTCGGTCGAAATCAGGGCGTGCGGCGAGATAGGGTCGCGCGACGGACGATGGAGTCGGACTGTAGGTTCGTCTGGAATGCGTGGGTAGGGTCGCGTGGATGAGCCGCCGAACCCAACCTGACCCCAGTGATGCATGGTCGCTGTTCGAGCCGGCGTCCACGGTATCGATGTTCCTTGGGACCGTTACCGTCGTCACCTACTCCACTCTGGTCGTAGCCATGGGTACGGCCTCTGTTGCTTGGTACATCAACAGCGAAGTCGGGAACCTTCCGACCTTCATCGCAGCCAAGGCCGTCGTCGACTCGTCCAGTCATGTGGAACTCTGGCGCGGAGTGCCGCGATACTCGTCTGCGGAAGACCGTGCCGTGGCCGAGCAGCGAGCGTTCGGGTTGTTCGAGCCCACGTTGCCGCCAGCATCGGAGCCCGGCTGATGGCGCCGAGCTCCGCCGCAATCGCGTCCTGGCTCTCCCCAAGATCATCGCTCACCTTCCTGAATACCCGTGGGGGCAGTTGGGGAGGCGGGTTTTTTTTCACCCATTTCTCAGCTCAAACTGTCATGCATTTCGGGGAGGTGGAACTGCGGCTTCACGGACGATCTGCGGAGAGTGGTCACAGTTCCAGCCTGACCTTGCAGGGAAGTCCGCCCTGGACGGGACAATTGGTTTGGCAGAGCTTGCGTGCGAGTAGCCTCTCCAGCCCTCGACGCCTTGCGCCGGTGCTCGGCGGTCCGCGACATATGACCGCTTGTTCATCTCGCGGAGCGTGAATTGCTGCCGCTCACACGTCCGCTCTTTTCAATAGCGGATGACCGCATTGCGCCGCGCGACCCAGTGCCTTCTTCCGGCCCTGAGTGTCCGCCAGGTCCTTTTCGCGTGCGATCAGAGAAGACTGACAATGCTCCGCACCGTTCCATTTGTGCACGTCTTTGTATTGCTTGCAACGCTAGTGGGCCATGCAAAGGCCGACATCCTCGGCACCGCACAGCACTTTGCCGTGCTTGCGGGCTCGGCTGTCACCAACACCGGCCCTACCGTCATCACGGGAAACCTCGGCGTCTGGCCCGGTACCGCAATCACAGGTTTCCCCCCTGGCCTCGTGACTGGAGGGACAATCCACGCGGCAGATGCCACTGCGATGCAGGCGCAGAGTGACGTGACGACGGCCTACAACACCCTCGCCAGCATGGCGATCACAGCGGACATGACTGGACAGGACCTCGGCGGTCTGACCCTGACACCTGGCGTCTATTTCTTTTCGACCTCGGCTCAGCTCACCGGAACGCTCACGCTCAACACGCTGGGCAATCCGCAGTCGGTGTTCGTGTTCCAGGTGGGGACGACGCTCACCACAGCCAGCAATTCGGTCGTCACCACGATCAACGGATCCGACGACTGCAACGTGTACTGGCAGGTCGGAAGCTCGGCGACGTTGGGCACGGGCACCTCGTTCCAGGGCAACATCCTCGCTTTGGCAAGCATTACGCTGACCACCGGAGCGAACATCCCGCACGGTCGCGCCCTGGCTCGAAACGGAGCCGTCACGCTCGACAACGTCAACATCGTCCCCGGGTGCGCGTGCCTGCTCGGCCCGACGAGCATGGACTGCAACATGAACGGGATCCCCGACGAGTGCGACATCCCCGAGGCATTCCCTCACTTCACGAATTGTCCCGATTCGCCCGTGGCGACCGTGGGAGTCCCGCTCACCTTCGACGTGTGTGCAACCAGTGGCCTCGGGGGCGGCCCGATCACGATGACCTTCGCCGGCTTCCCGATTGGCTTGCCTCCGGGATCAAACCTCTCCGTGCCGTTGCCGGCCACGGGCAACACGGTGTGCACGACATTCACCTGGACGCCGACGCCTGAACAGGCAAGCGCACTCATTGGAGGAGTCGTGCTGGAGTTCTTCGCCACCGACGCGAACGGATGCTCGGCGCTGTGCAAGATGAGGATCCTGGTGCTCCAGACCTTCTTCCTGCTCAGCCCCGGAATCGGCAATTCTCATTTCCCGATCGACGGTCACGTGTTCGACTCGCAACTGACGCGCTTGCGCCGCGCAATCCCGGTGTCGATGGACTCGCCCGCGTCGTTCGCGTACGACGCGCTTCCGTCGCACTACTTCGTGCAGGTCGTCACCTACAACCCGCTGCAGTATCCCCAGCAGCCCAACCGCTGGTCATGTCCGATGGAGTTCATCAAGGATGTGCCTGGTCCCGGCATTCATGTGCAACAGATGGGCACCGTGAACGGCATCGATCTGTCCGTCACCACGTCGATGGACGCAAGCGGCCACATGCGCGTGAGCTTCCCCTTCCTGATCCAGTAGTACGTTCGCGCACTGCGCCTGAACAGACTATCGAGGCAGCTCTCCTTGTGCCGGGGGGGGGCTGCTTCTCGCATGGAGGTGGTCATTCCCTGTGATTCAACCGCAGTGAAACGGCCTGGATGTCGGGGAGATGATCCATGGCGTCGGACGCATCGATCGTCCCGTGTATCGACGCTGCGGGATGCCCGGCTCGTAGGCCGTCTATCGAACCGCCAGGCGCTGTTGACCCAATTCGCTCTCGTTTGAATTCAGAGCGTTGAGTCAGGCGTCCCTACGCTGTCTTTCAGCCTCGTGTCGATGCGCGCGATGTGGTTTGCCAGCCACGCATCGATGGTCTCGACGAGCAGGAGAGCATCTTCGTGCACGAAGCCCTGCGTCTCGAAGCGTTGCCGGAAGCCGGTAAAGGTCTGCGTGAACCGGGCGTGCGCATCGTCGTTCAACTTGGCGACCGGGCAGTGAAAGCGGTGCATGCAGGCTGCTTCGAACGCGAAGTGCGTGCTGATGTAGACGCCCAGGAACTGGATGAAGTCGCCATAGGTGCGCTTCCCGCGCCCCTCGGTCAGGGCGTCGCGGAAGTCGTCGGCCATCTTGAAGATCATCTTGTGCTGATCGTCGACGCGCGGAACCCCGGTGGCGAAGTCGTCCGACCACTTCATCTGCTGCAGCCCCGCTTCGTCGCAGCCTTCGGGTCCCTCATATCGACGGGTCGCGAGTCCGCGGACCAGCTCGAAGCAACGCGCTCGATCCAGGCGCCATGGGCGATGAGCGAGGTGGATCGCATCCCCGCCGGATCCGCAACGCGCCACGACCCGCGGCAGACAAGGCGCGGCTCTCCATGGCGTGCCCGACACATGGTGGAGTAGCGTACGCAAGGAGGAGACTCCCGCACAGATGCCCGATCCGCTGCTTCGAAGAAGACTGGACCAGCACCTCGAGCAGCTTCCTTTGCTGCCCTCGGTCGTCACGGCCCTCATGTCACTCGACAGGCGGAGCGATGAGTACTTCGAGCAAGTGCTGAAGCTGGTCGAGTCCGAGCCGAACTTCTCCGCGCGTATCCTGTCCGCGGCGAACTCAGCCGCGTCGGGGAGCCGGATGCCGATCACGACGTTGCGCGCCGCGATCTCCCGGACGGGCAGTCACCAAGCCTCGGGTCTTGTGCTGGGGCTGGCCGTCACGCGAGTTTTCGTGCCCAAAGACGCCTGGGAGAAGAGTCTGTGGCGTCACGCCATCCAGGTCGCGACGGCGTCGCGTGAGCTGGCGCGGCGCTCTCCAGAGATCCGTGTCGATCCCGATGAGGCTTACGCCGCAGGCTTGTTGCACGACGTGGGTCGCTTCGTGCTGTTCCAGGAAGCGCCCGAAGAGCTGCGCCGCGTGGACGAGAGCGGTTGGGATTCGCCCGACGGGCTCCTTGCGGCGGAGCGCGCGATCTGCGGACTCACGCACGCCGAGCTCGGGGCCACGGCGTGCAGCAAGTGGGCCATCCCCGAGCTCATCACCCTTTCGGTCCTGCACCACCATGCCCCGGAGCTCGCCGAGCTCGACCTCGAAGTCGCGCGGCTGGTCGCGCTCGTCCACGTGGCCGACATGGTGATGTTTCCATCCGCGATGCCGGGCAGTCCGAGCCTCGACCAGGCCGACGACGAGACGTTGCGCATTCGGGTCCTGGAGAAGCTGCCCTCCTCGCTGCGGATGGACACGGTTGGGTTGCGCGACCTGCTCCGCTCGTCGAGTGCGGAAGCCGAGGAGATGTTCGCGAGCCTTAAGCTCCATTGATCACGCGAATCGAGTTCCACGGACAGGATGTGTGCCAGCGGTGCGGGTAGCAGCGCGTGAGGATGGCAGTGCCTGTTAACTCAAATCCGCTCTCGGTCGAAATCAGAGAGTTCGAGAGCCGGTGGGCTCGGGGTCCGGTCTGAGATGCCAGGGTTGGGCTCGGGGGTAGCGAGCCAGCCGTGGGAACTGAGAGCGCGACAACCTGCGTGCAGCGCACACGTTGCGCGATCTGCGCGGCCTCCCGTTCACCGCTCCGCGCGCACTCTTTCGCGCGTTCCGAGGGGAGTGGCTCCCCGAGGGCTACGCCGATGCGAAGGGCTCTCCGCCTGTGGGTGTCCGTGGTGGCTTCCCGGCGACTGGTGGGGGGGCGCGATCAAGCCTGAATGTTCATGGAATGTTCTTGTTCAGCCCGAATGAACACGATACGATAATGAACACAAAGGGGGCCGCGACATGCCGAAAACCCGGAACGACCGAAAGCCGAAGCCTGACCATCTCGCGGCCTACATCGCGGCGCTGAAGCAGAACTGCATCCAAGCCACCGCTCGGAAGGCTGACGCCAAGAACCGTGTGGGTGATCCCGAAACCGATGCTTGGCTCCGACTGCGAGGCACGTGGGGCGAGGCGCTCTGGGCGTGCGAACTCAAGAACCGGATCGAGCGCGGCACGGTCGGCCCGATCATTCATCGCATGAAGCAGCTTCGGGCGCGTGCTGGCCGCGCGCTTCTGCTGACCGAATACGTGACACCGCCTCTAGCGGAAGAGCTTCGCAATCACGATGTCGCGTTCGTGGATGTGGCAGGCAATGCGTTCTTGAAGGACAAGGGCCTCTATGTGTGGGTAACGCACATGCCCCAGAAGAAGGTCACGCGTGGCGAGACGCTCGGACTGCATGCGGCGGGAATGAAGCTCTTGTACGTGCTCTTGCTGCAACGCGCACGCGGGCGCAACCTGCGCGATCTCGCCGCCGATGCCGGCATCGCGCTTGGCGGGGTAGCGCGCATTCTGAACGAGCTCGAGCGCCGCAATTGGATTCGTCGCGTGCGAGATGGCGTCGAGATCCAGGATGCTACTGCAATGCTCAAGCGTTGGGACGAGGGCTATGCGGACACACTGCGTCCCAAACTCCTCCTGAAGACTTGCAGAAGAAAGCCCGGCAAGGAACTGACGGACCTTCCGAAGCAGATCACTGCTGCCGGGATGAACGAGCAGATCTTCGTGGGGGGCGAACTCGGCGCGGCCGTTCTGACGCGCAACTTGCGGCCCGAGACGGCGACGCTGCACCTCGACGGCATCGACGCGATCACAGCGATGAAGCGGCTGGAGCTGTTGCCAGATGAAGCGGGAGATGTCGCGCTGATCCAGGCATTCGGTCGAGTCAACCGTGCTCCGATGGCGAAAGCCGTGGAAGTTCCGCTCGCGGATCCGCTGCTGGTCCGGGGCGAGTTGCTTCTCAGGCCAGACGATCGTCTCCAGGAAGTGGCAGAAGGAATTCGTGTTCGAAACATCGTCGCGAGGTGGTCGTGATGCTTGGCGATGCCGACGTCGCACTCCTCCGCGATTTCCTTGAAGCGATGGAGCGAGCGCAGGCGAAGTGCTTCCTCGTCGGAGCAGGCGCGCGAATCCTCACCTTCGATCAGCGGTGGGATCTTCGCAATGCACGCACGACGTCGGATTGGGACTTCGCGATGCGCGCGGCGAGCTGGCCTGAGTGGAAACGAATTACCTCGCACCTCCTGGCAGGCAGCCCACCGAAGTTTCGTGCCGGCAAGACGGAGCACAAGTTCTTCCATATCGATGGAGGGCAACTCGATCTCGTCCCCTACGGCGGCCTGGAATCTCCCCCTGGGGAGATCGTCTGGCCTGGAGCGAGTCGCATGTCCGTGGCCGGATTCCTGGAATCGGAAACACGGTGCGAGTCGGTTTCCCTGGAGAGCGGCCTGACGATCCCGGTCGCTGCGTTGCCGAGTCTCGCTGTCCTGAAACTGCACGCCTATCGAGACCGTCGACAACGATCCGTTCGCAAGGACATCCAAGACTTTGACTGGTTCCTCGAGAACTACGCTGCGGCGGGCAACGAAGTGCGCATCTACGAAGACCTCGCCGATGCACTGAACGAAGACCGGATCGATATTGGTGATGCCGGGGCTGCCTTGCTGGGGCTGGATGTCGCCATCACGCACGATGAGGCTGAACTCCGATCCATCCGGGATATCCTGGACGAAGCTCGCGATCCGTGGTCGACGCTCATTGCAGACGTCGTCGCGCGCAGGCATGCCTTCGATGACGATCGCACGCTTCGTCAGCGTGACGAGGCGAGCCGTCGGTTTGCGGCATTCGAGTTCGGGGTGGAGCTTGGACTATCGCGCCGACGAGTGTGAGGAGGTGCCAAATGGACTCGTCGCATTCCGAAGCTCACTCGACGTACTCATCCGCTCCCGACATGTCTCCTCCGTGGGCAGACAAGATCGAGAGCCCCAGGGAACGTCCGACGACCAAGCGCAAGGTGATCCTCCCGGTCGTTCAGCAGAAGTACTCGCTGGAACACATCGACGTTAAGCATTTCGATCTCGGCAAGAAGATGATCGGGCAGCCTGTGGATGGGCTGGTACCTGTTGCGCAGCAGAAGCCAAAGCGGGTGCCGCCGATCGAACCCCGCGCCCTTGATGACCTTCTCGCGGACACGTTCGAGCAGGTGCGATTCAAGTGCCGCGACCGGCATTTCTGTCTTGTGGTCAAGCGAGCAAAGACCGTCCTCCCAGAGCGTGAATCGAGCGCCGTCCAATCGCTGGATATGCGTTACGCGCCCGTACTCGTGTTCGAAACCCTTCCAAATCTCGCCGCGATCCACTTGGAGCGGGGCACCATGCACTTTCAGGTGTTCCGCGAAAGCGGCGCGGAAGGGCTCGACCTGGCGTGCGTGAACGGGAAGGCTCTTGATGGTCGCGTGTACAGATGCGCCAGTGCCTCCGTGGCCCTCCACAAACTCTTGGACGACATCTAGATGGATAGCTGAGGCGACCCAGTCGTAGTTCCGATCCTTGCCGTGCTGAGGGAGCAGGAGCTCTGTCACCTCGATGCCGACAACCTGTCCATGCGGGGAGCGGGCCACAACGTCAGGGCGATCCCCGGAGACAAGACTCCAGGCTTCCGGGTCTTCTCCCAATTCCCGAAGCAGGCGCGCGACGAATACTCGCTCGCGCAGGTCCTTGGGGTCGCGGTGTGCCATCGGTGGCTGATCATACGGCTGCCCGCTACTCCGCGAACCCGAACTCGTCGTGCACGTGCGCGCTGACGGACTCGATCGTCGGGCCTGGGGACTCTGAGGTCCGCAACCTTCTCCACAGCAGGCGTCATGTACGGGAAGAAGCGGCCGATCCTCGCGTCATGGGGTGAGCTGATCAGACGTGCGGAGTCCGCCT
>JBBQNP010000112.1:0-14886 GCA_038330085.1 Planctomycetota bacterium
GGTGCAGGCTTTTGTGTTGGTGTGTGGGTTGGGGGTTGTTGTTGTTTGGTTTTGGTTGGTGTTTAACGTGGGTTGCGGGGGGTGGGTGGGGGGTGGGGTGGGTGTGGAGAAGGGTGGTTCGTGCGCAGGTGCGCGGCGAGCGGGGGAGAAGAGAGGAATGGATGCGCAAGGGACTGAAGGTGGCGGACGTGCACACGCTGCAGTTTCTGATCACGGCGAGGGTGAGGTGAGGAGGTGGATGGCGCAGATTGCCGGTATTCCCAGCGATCGGTGCGTGGCGCTGGTTGTTTGATCCGCGTGTGGCGGTGAGGTGTGGGTGAGTGTGGTGCGGGGTGATGGATGTCGCGCGAAGGAAGGTGATCACCGCGAGGCGAGAGATTCCGCGCCTCCGGCGCGGAGCGGCCGACGAGACAACGCTCGGAGTACCAAGCGTTCTCTCGCCGGTCGCCTTAGGTTGGTCGCAAGTCGTGGCTACGTGTCGTGGCTACGTGTCGTGGCTACGTGTTCGTGGCTACGTGTTCGTGGCTAGGTGTTCGTGGCTGCGTGTTGGTGGCTGCGTGTCGTTGGTGCGTGTCGTTGGTGCGTGTTGTAGCTGTGAGCTGTGGTGTGTAGCCGTCGTGCGTGGCTGCGGTGCGTAGCAGCGGTGCGATAAAGCTGGGTGGGAGCGTCGACTGGTGGCGCTCGGGCGCGAAGCCGAGTTTGTCGGTCAGCGTGAAGCTGCGTGCTCGCGGATCGCTTGTACGAGCGGTGCGTAGACGCGCTCGGGTGCGAAGCGTTGGCGTGCGTAGGCGCCGGCGTCGAGGCCGAGAGTTCGGGCGGCTTCGAAGTCGCGCAGGTAGCGGACGCAGGCTTCGGCGAAGGATGTGGGGTCGTCGCGGAGAATGAAGGCTTGGTTCGCGGCGTCTTCGAGCCCGTCGGCGCCGGGTGTGGTGGTGACGAGCGCGCGCGAGTGCGCGAGCGCTTCGACGGTTTTGATCTTGAGCCCTGCGCCGGCGCGGACGGGGTTGATCACGAGTCGCGCGGCGCGATAGGCAGTTTGGACTTGCGCGGGTGAGCCCATGGGGCGGACGCGTGGACCCGTGGTGGCGCTCGTGGAGGAGAGCGGGCCGAAGACTTGGAGCTCTGCGTCGGGGACGGAGTGGAGGATGAGCGGCCAGGAATGGTCGAGGAACCAAGTGAGGCCGTGCTGGTTGGGACGGTTGTTGGAGCCGAGAAGGACGATGGTGGGTTGGGTGGAAGGTGCGGGATCGAAGTCGGGGGGGACGGTGAGCGCGTGCTCGATCTTGAGGACGCGCGTGTTGGGGAGCATGTCGGCGAGCGCGCGCGCTTCACGATCCTGGATCGCGATCACGACGTCGGCTTGCGATAGCCAGCGCGCTTCCGTTTCGCGCGGAACGAGCAGGCCGGTCGGGCGGATGCGTTCGGCGCGCAGGGTGGCGGCGCGCAGGTGCATCACGTCGAGCGTGTCGACGATGCCCAGGGATCCGTGGGTTCGTGCGAGGGCTGCGAGCGGCGCGAGGTTGGCGTAGCTCGCGATCACGGCTGCGACGCGATGGGTGTCGAGGATGTGGGTGAGTTGGGTGCGCAGGAGGGTCGGGCAGAGTGACTCCGCGTCGCGGTCCTCGACGAGCCACCACCAGGCGGAGGCGGGCAAGGATCGAGCGGTGGTTCGTGCGATGCTGCGGCGAAGGCGGAGGGTTCGCTTGCTGAATGCGCTGCGTGGAGCGCGCACGACCTCGAGTTGGTCGACGAGCGGGCGCATCGCATCGACGTCGCCTTCACGCGGCGTGCGTTCCCAGTAGAGGTAGAGGACGCGGAATCCCGCGGCGCGCAAGGCCTCGACGAGTTGGACGTTGCGCACGCGGCTGCCGTGCGTAGCGGGCGCGAGCGGGACGTCGGCCGCGAAGACGATCCAGGGCCGGTCGGGTTGGTTGCGCTCTGCGGCCAAGGATGTGGGCTCAGAACTGCCAACCGATGACGACGCCGGTCTGGCTGTAGTTGGCGTCGGTGCCGAGGTCGTCGAGCTGCAGGTCCCGGAACCAGTTGGTGAAGAGAACCTGGCGGTAGTCGAGCGCGAGGACGAGATGGTCCGCGATCGTCCATTGGAGGCCGAAGCGGATGTACGGTCCGATCGTCCAGTCGGTCGCGGACTGTGAAGCGCCGCGCGGACCGTCGCTCTTGGTGGAGAGGAAGAGGAGCGACGCGCCCGCGGACGCGTACGGTTCGGCGCCGAGGATCCAAGGTGAGCCGTAACGCCAGCGGCCCCCGACCGACGCTTCGGTCATCGACGAGCCGACGTCGACGTCGCTGCCGGAAACGTTGTGCGTGCCGTCGCGGTACGAATGGAAGAGACCCAGCTCGAGCCCGGTCTGATCGTGCGGCAAGCGGATGTCGGCTTCGAGCCCGAACGCGCGCTGCTGATCGACCGGCTCGAGATCGCTGTCGGCGCAACGCCAGGCAAAGTCGGCCATCACGGTCGTGTCGAACTTGTTGCCTTCGTGGAACGGCGACGTCATGCAACCGGTGAGGAGAAACAGGGCGGCGAGCGGGATGTGCCTCATGGATGGGACGAAGACGCGTGGCGCCCTCCCCCACTTTCGCTGTCGTGTCCGGCGATTGCTAGCCTTTCGGGGCACACCCGAACACCTTTTCCAGGAGTCCTCTCATGCGAACTTTCCTCAATTGCGCGGTCATCGCCGCGTTGTCCACCCCCGCGTTCTGTACCGATCTCATGGTCTCTCAGAGCAAGCACTCGGACGCCATCAAGATCAGCGGCCGCGAAGTGCGTCCGGCCAAGGACACCAACGAGACGATTTGGATCGGCAAGGATCGCATGCGTGTCGACGATGGCGACAAGGTGACCATCATCCGGCTGGATCAGAAGAAGATGTACCTCCTCGATCCGGCCGAGAAGACGGTCAGCACGCTCGACCTCCCCGTCGACATGGCGAAGTACCTGCCCGAGGATCAAGCGCCCATGTACGCCGCCATGATGAAGGACACGAAGGTCTCGATCACTCCGACCACGGAGACCAAGAAGATCAAGGACTGGAACGCGACCAAGTACACGATGACGATGTCGATGCCGATGCCCGGCCCCATGGGCGGCGAGATGTCGTTCACCAGCGACATCTGGGCGTCGAAGGACATCGCGGTCGACCGCGCGGCGATGAACGACATGTACGGCGCGATGATGTCGATGGCACCGGGTGGGAGCTCGCTCGCGACGGAGATGAAGAAGGTCGAAGGCATGCCGGTCCTCGTCGAGCGCACGCAGTCGATGATGGGGAACGATTCGAAGTCGACGGAGGAAGTCACCGCGGTCGCTTCCAAGGATGCACCCGAGGGCTCGTACGACGTGCCGAAGGACTACACCGCGAAGCCGTTCGATCCGCGCTCGCAAGGCATGGGCGGCGGAGGCAAGCACCGCGGCAAGCCGGCGGATGCGAGCGGCGAAGGTCACAAGTCTGGCGAGAAGGGTGGCGAGAAGGGCGGCGGCTGATTCGAGCCGAACGAACGCGCATGAATGCCGCGTTCGGACGTGAATAGGGTCCTCGGCTCCGCGCGAAATACGGTGCTGGCTCCGCGTTTTCACGCTTCGACGGACACGGTGGTCGGTGTGGCTGCTGCCACGCAGGTGACCGTGTCCGTCGAAGTCTGAAAAAACGGGACTGGCACCGTTTTCGATGCACGCTGCGCACGTCTCGTCGAGCACCGCTCGCATCGACTGTGTGCTCCCCTCCCCCAACTCGAGTCGCCGGCTCGGTGTCTCTCGCAAGAAAGGCCACACCATGAAAGCCCTGATCCATCTCGCGTCGATGGTTGCGCTCTGCGCCCCGGCGTTCTCCGCCGACCTCGTCGTCAAGACCACGCGTCACTGCGACAATCCGCGCATCAAGGACGTGGCTGTCACCACCTGGATCGGCAAGGACCGCATGCGCGTGGAGGACGGCGATCGCAAGGTCCTGATCGTGCGCGCCGACCTGAAGAAGATGTTCGTACTCGATCCGAAGGGGAAGGCGTTCGGAACGCTCGAGCTGCCGTTCGTGATGAAGGATCACGTGCCGCCCGAGATCGTGCCGAAGTTCGACGAGCTGATGGCGAACCTCCACTTCTCCGTCACCCCGACGAGCGAGACGAAGAAGATCCACGACTGGAACGCGACGAAGTACGTGCTGACGATCTCCGACGACGCACCCGACCACAAGACGACGATCACGGCGGACGTGTGGGCGACGAAGGACGTGGTGGTCGATGGTGCAAGCTGGAACTCGATGAACGGGGCGGCGACGTCATTCATGTTGAGCGGGCCGGACATGTCGGCCGAGCTCGCGAAGATCCAGGGCTTGCCGGTGCTCGTCGAGCGCACGCACACGACCGGCGACAAGACGCTGAAGTTCACCGAAGAGGTCACGTCCGTCGAATCCAAGGATGCACCCGAGGGTGCGTACGACGTGCCGAAGGACTACACCGAGATGAAGCCCTTCATCCTCGGCGACAGTGGCCCGCACGACAGCAGCACGCACATCGCGCCCGCGCATCCGGGCCCCCCGCCCGATTCGAAGAAGGATGGCGAGAAGCCGGTGCCTCCGCCGAAGTGAGTCGGCCCGCGAGTCAGTGGGGTACGGAGGCAGCCTCTGCTGTCTACTCCGGCCGATACGATGCTGGCGTCGCGCAAGTTCGCGACGCCAGCGTCGTATCGGCCGGAGTAGACAACGGAGGCTGCCTCCGTACTCCGCGTCGTCCTACTGCAGAGTCGTGTGCCTCAGCCGCCCGGCTTCTTGAACTTGTCGAAGAACGAGGCACCGCCCGCGGGTTGAGCCGGCGATCCGGTCCCACGCTGCGGTGCCGGGTTGTTCGTAGGCAACGGCGCGCGCGGACCGCCGTGCTGTGCGGGCGCAGGCCGCGCCGTCGACGGCATCGGAGCGCCCTTCAGCGCGCTTGTTGCCGCAGGTGCAGGTGCAGCGCTCGCTTCCTCGACGTCGGTGTTCGGCGTGTTGACCTTGATGCCGTCGGCCGCGCAGCGCTTGAGGAAGTCCTCCTTGGCGATGCATTTCAAGTACGCCTCGGACGGATCGACGAGCCCGGCCTTCACGTGCTCGAAGAGCGAGTCGTTCAAGAGGCGCATCCCGAGCTTGCCCCCCATCTGCATGATCGAAGGAATTTGGTGCGTCTTGCCCTCGCGGATGTTCGACGCGACCGCCGGGTTGCCGATCAGGATCTCGAGCGCCGCGATGCGACCCTTCGGGATCTTCTTGCACAAGGTCTGCGCGACGACGCCCTTGAGCGAGCTCGCGAGCATCGTGCGGATCTGCGACTGACGATCGGTCGGGAACTGGTCGATGATGCGGTCGACCGTCGACGCGGCGGTGGTCGTGTGCAGCGTGCCGAACACGAGGTGGCCCGTCTCGGCCGTCTCGATCGCGATCTCGATCGTCTCGAGGTCGCGCATTTCACCGACGAGCACGATGTCCGGGTCTTCGCGCAACGCGGCGCGCAACGCGCGCTTGAACGAGTCGGTGTGGCGCTTCACCTCGCGCTGGTTCACGAGGCACGTCTTCGTCTGGTGCACGAACTCGATCGGGTCCTCGATCGTGATGATGTGCTCGGTGCGCGTCGTGTTGATGTGGTCGATCATCGCCGCGAGCGTCGTCGACTTGCCCGAGCCGGTCGGACCGGTGACGAGCACGAGCCCCTTCGACAAGTGACACAGGTCGAGGATCGCCTTCGGCAGGTTGAGCTGCTCGGCGGTGAGGATCTGCGTCGGGATGAGACGGAAGACTCCGCCGGGACCGCGGTGATCGTGGAACAAGTTCGAGCGGAAGCGACCGAGACCCTCGAGCTCGTACGCGAAGTCCGTGTCGTGCGTCTTGTCGTACTCGACCCGGTTGTGGTCGGGCGTGATCTCGAGCAGGATCTGCATCATCTGCTCGGGCGCGATCGGCGGGCAGTCCTCGACCGGGATGATGTCGCCGTGCAGGCGGAACATCGGCGAGAGCGTCGAGGTCATGTGCAAGTCGGAAGCTCCGCTCTGCACCATGCGTTGGAAGAGGGCGTCGATCCAGGCCATCGGGGGTCGTCTCTGTAGCGTCCGCGGGAAGGTGGAAACGATGCTCTTTCGGCGCCTGGGCGGGCTGGACTTGAGCATGCGAGCCCAGGCCGCCATTCCAAACCTCGCCGATGGAGTCGTGGCGTCCCTGCGACCGGGCTCGTCCGCGGGCCATTTTCTGGGTGTTCCAGCAACAAACCTCGCGACAGGGTGCAAGGCTTTCCGGCACACAGGAGTTGGCTATTTCCGCCCCGGCAAGCGCTTCTGATCCCGAGTACGATCGAAGGAGAGGTGAACCCGTGATCCAACGCCCGCGTGCCCGCTTGGGACTGTTGTTCCTCCTCCTCACTGCGTCGCGAGCGAGGGCTGCCGACTTCTATGTCGACGTCGTCAACGGCAACGATCTCGCGACGGGCACTTCACCCGGCAATGCGTGGAAGACTCTGACGCATGCGAGTGGGGCCGCGACTTCGGGGAGCGCGACGACGATTCACGTTGCGTCGGGCACGTACTCGCCTGCTTCGGGCGAAACGTTTCCGCTGCAGTTCGATTTCCAGCGCCTCGTTTCGGACCAGGGATCGAACTTGACCATGCTCGACGGCGGTTTCGGCAGCCAGCCGTTGATCGCGATGACTTCTCCGCGCGGCAGCGGCACGCCGAAGGGTCTCGCGCTCGTGCAGGGCTTCACGCTCCAGAATTCCGGCTCGGGCGTCGACGTGTCGGCCAACTGGAACGTGATCGACACGGCGGTGACGGATTGTCGCATCGCTTCGATGACGACACGCGGCATCCGCGTGGACAACGGTGCCTTCGGGTTTGCGGGCGGGGTCGTCCACCTGCTCGTCGAGCGCTGTGCGTTCGAGAGCGTGCCCGACGGGATCAGTGCGTCCGCGACGTTTGGCGGAGGCACCGTCACGGTGGTCGACTCGAACTTCAGCCTGTGCGGCCATTCCGGCGTGGATCTGTTCGTCGGATCCAACCCCACGACCCTCGGGGACCTGACGTTCACGCTCACGCGCTGCAAGTTCGACACGAACTCGTTCGCCGGTGTGTCCGGCATCGCGACGAACCTGGGCTCGTGGACAGGCACGCTCCAGGATTGCCTTCTGGTCCACAACGGAGCGGGCATTTCGACGTCCGCTCCGAACGGCCTGGGCAACTTCATGCGCATCGACTGTGTGCGCTGCACGATCGCCGACAACTTCGGTCCCGGCGCACGTGTCCTCGGCGCGACGCAGCAAGTGCACGGCGAGGCGTCGTTCACCAGCACGATCGTCCAAGGCAACAGTCCCGACCTGGACGTGAGCAACGTGACGGGCACTGCGTACTCGGACATCGGAGGCGCCGATCCGCTGTTCGTGGATCGCGTGCACGGCGTCTACCGCCTGCAGTTCGGCAGCCCCTGCATCGACGCGGGCGATCCGAACGGTGTCGGTACGCTCGACATCGCGCGTGTCGCGCGTTCGATCGACGGCGACTTGGACACCGTCGAGCGCGCGGACATCGGCGCTTACGAGTTCACGCCGCTGCGCCTCGTGACGTCGGGCAAGATCGGCACGCCGTTGCGGCTCGAATCGTCGGGCGAAATGGGCGGAACGAGCACGGTGTACTTCACACGCGGCATGCCGGTGTCGCCGATGACCACTCCGTTCGGACAGTTCGACTTGAACCCGACTTCGTTCGGGACGCTCCTGCACACAGGCGTCGCTCCGTTCCCGCCGATCGGGTTCCAGCGGCCCATCCCGAACCTCACGGTCTTGATCGGGCACACTTTTTCTTTCCAGGGGCTGACGACGTCGAGCGTCGCCCCGCAAGGATCGGCGTACACGAACGTCGTGTCGGTCACGATCACACCCTGATCCGCCCAGGAGACCCGATGAAACACTGCCTGCGAAATTTCCTGGCTCTCGTTCTCTTCGGCACGCCTGCGCTCGCGTCGGACTTCTACGTCGACGCCGTAAACGGCCACGACGCCAACGCAGGCACGACTCCGACGACGGCGTGGAAGACGATCGCCCATGCGGCAGCCACGTCGACACCCGATGCGACGAGCCTGATCCACCTGGCACCCGGCACGTACAGCGCCGCGAGCGGCGAGGTCTTCCCGCTCGTGTTCCACGGCCAGGAGGTCGTGGGTGACGCTGGGGCTGCGAGCACGGTGATCGATGCCGGCGGCGGGGTCGCGATCCTGATGCACCAGGTGCACGACCAATCGGGCATTTCCTCCACGCTCGGTCACATGACGGGCGTGACGGGCCGCAACGCGTCGACGTTCGCTCAGATGAGCACGGAGTGGCTCCACCTGACGACGGCGTTCAGCCACGTGCGCCTCGAGAACGTGAGCGGCACGTGCTTCGACGCGTCGGGCAGCCACGCGCCCTCGGCGGGGTGGGGATTCCAACTCATGCTCGACCACGTCGATTTCTCGCTCGCGCACTCCGCCACGCTCGTCGCGCTGACCTCCAACACAGGCCACGGAGTTCTCGCCGCCAGCGACTGCGATTTCTCCAACTCAGCGGGCGACGCGGTTCGATCGGCGGCGACGTTCTTCGTCGAGGCCACGTTCGACCGCTGCCGGTTCACGCACGACGCCGGCGCGGCGTTGCTGATCCAGAATGCTCAGAACGGGTTCACTTCGGCGACGTTGCGCGACTGCTTGATAGCGCACTGCGGGGTCGGCGTCAGCCAGGTTTCCACCGAGCCGACGACGGGCTGCACGCTCGTGCTCCAGCGCAGCACGATCGCCGACAACGCGACTTTCGGCGTGCGCAACACGGGCCCGCAATCGATCCACACTTCGATCGATGGAACGATCCTCTTTGGGAACGCATTCGACCTGCAATCATCGGCCTCGACCTTCCTGTACTCGTTGGTCTCCGTCGGCGACCCCATGTTCGTGAACCCACAGGCCGACGATTACCGCGTGCGGCTCTTCAGCCCGTGCATCGACTTGGGCAACCCGAACTCGGGCTCCGGCGCGCTGGATCTGGCCGGCGTCGTGCGGCCGATCGACGGAAACCTCGACACCATCCAGCGCGCGGATATCGGAGCGTTCGAGTTCCAGCCGCTGCGCCTCCTCAGCACCGGTCAGCTCGGCACGCCGTTGCGCCTCGAATCGTCGGGACAAGCGGGCGGAACGAGCACGATCTACTTCATGCGCGGTGCGCCGGTGACGCCGATGATGACGCCGTTCGGCGAGTTCGACTTGAACCCGTCCACGTTCGGGACGCTCTTGCACACGGGCGTCGCGCCCTTCCCGCCGGTCGGGTTCCAGCGGCCGATCCCGAACCTGCCGTTCTTGATTGGGCACACTTTCTCGTTCCAGGGGCTGACGACGTCGAGCCTCGCGCCTCAGGGATCGGCGTACACGAATGTGGTGTCGGTCACGATCGTGCCTTGATCGAGAGCTGACTCGAGCGCCCCACCGGGCGGTTGATGTCGCGGCGCGGGCGATTGGTTAGAACCACGCTCATGAGCACGTCACGACGAGAGTTCCTGGCGTCCGCCGCGGGTCTGGGTGCCTTGGCCGCGCTCGGTGCACGCGCGCCGGGTCAAGCGCCTGCGAAGCCGACTGCGGCCGCGACGAAAACACTGCCGTTCACGATCTCGCTCGCGGAGTGGTCGTATCACCAGGCACTGCAGAAGGGCGAGCTCGACCACCGCGACTTCACCAAGGTCGCCAAACAAGCGCATCACATCGACGCGGCTGAGTTCGTCAACACGTTCTTCAAGGACAAGGCGCGCGACGTCGAGTACGTGAAGGACCTGCGCAAGCGTGCGGACGATCTGGCCGTCGCGATCCTGCTCATCATGTGCGACGCCGAGGGCGATCTAGGCAGCGCGGACAAGTCGAAGCGCGCCGAGGCCGTCGAGAACCACAAGAAGTGGCTCGAAGCGGCTCACGTGCTCGGCTGTCACTCGATCCGCGTCAACGTGTACGGCACCGGCACGCCCGAGGAGCACATGGCGCAGGCGGCCGAAGGCTTGCATGCGCTCGCACTGATCGCCGATCCGATGAACCTGAACGTGATCGTCGAGAACCACGGCGGCATCACGTCGGACGGATCGTGGATGGCGGGCGTGATGAAGAAGGCGGCGCATCCGCGCATCGGCACGCTGCCGGACTTCGGGAACTTCAAGCTCGACGGCGGCAAGGAGTACGACCGCTACAAAGGCGTCGCCGAGATGATGCCGTGGGCCAAGGGCGTCAGCGCCAAGTGCTACGACTTCGACGACAAGGGCGAAGAGACCACGATCGACTTCCACAAGATGATGAAGATCGTCGTCGACGCTGGTTATCACGGTCACCTGGGCATCGAGTACGAAGGCCCGCGCATGTCGGAGCACGACGGGGTCGAAGCGATGCGCACATTGCTCGAGCGTGTGCGGGGCGAGCTGTCTTGATCGTTGCTTGCGCCGGACTGATCGCGCTGCAGTCTGCGATCACGCCTCAAGCGGAATCGCAGCGCAACTTGGTTGCGCAGACATCTCCGACTCCGGCGCCGGTTGACGCCCAGTCGACGCCGGACACGTCTTCGACTCGGCCCATCGATGCGTCCTCCACGGACACGAGCACCACGCAGAAGGGCACGAACGAGGCTCATCCCCCCTACTCGCCGTTCATCGAGCCTCGATCGAACGAGCCGCAGCTCGTGATGAAGGGCTTTCGCATCGCCGACGGTTTCACGATCGATTGCTTCGCGTCCGAGCCCGACGTCGCCCACCCGGTTTGCTTCACGTTCGGTCAGGACGGAGCGTGCTACGTCGCGGAGACGTTTCGACATCACACGGGCGTCGCCGACATTCGGGACCACATGTCATGGCTCGACGACGATGTCGCTTCGCGCAGCGTCGAAGACCGCGTCGCGATGCTGCACAAGCACCTCGGCGAGGGGTTCTGGAAGTACGAGCTCGCCCCCGAGCGAGTCCGCATCCTGCGCGACACCGATCACGACGGTCACGTCGACAAGGCGAGGGTGTTCGCGGACGAATTCCACTTCGCGCCCGACGGCATCGGCGCGGGGCTGCTCGAGCACCACGGGGACGTCTACTACACGTGCATCCCCGACATGTGGCGTCTACGCGACACGGACGGCGACGATCGAGCAGACGTGCTCGACAAGCTGTCGACAGGTTGGGGCATCCGCGTTTCGCTGCTCGGTCACGACATGCACGGGCTCGCGATCGGACCGGACGGCAAGCTCTACTGGAGCATCGGCGACCGCGGTTTCCGCGTGACGAACAAGGAAGGCGAGGTGCTCGACAACCCGCTCACCGGTGCAGTGCTCAGATCCAACCTGGATGGCAGCGATCTCGAGATCTTCGCTACCGGGCTGCGCAACCCGCAGGAATTGTGCTTCGACGACTTCGGCAACCTGTGGACGGGCGACAACAACTCGGATGCAGGTGACGAAGCGCGCTTCGTGCAGGTGATCGAAGCGGGAGAGACCGGCTGGCGTCAGTCGTTCCAGTGGCTCGAAGAACCGCACATGCGCGGCGCGTTTCACGAAGAGCGTTTGTGGAAGCCGCACTTCGACGGTCAGGCTGCGTACATCGTGCCGCCGGTCGCGAACGTTGCCCACGGCCCGTCGGGTCTGTGCTTCAACCCGGGGACGGGGATGTCGGAGAAGTGGAAAGACCACTTTTTCCTGTGTGATTTCGAGGGTGCAACGGAAGCGAGCGGCGTGATCACGTTCACGATCGCTCCGAAGGGCGCGTCGTACACGGTCAGCGAGCCGGAGCATTTCGTATGGGGACCGCTCGCGACGGACTGCGACTTCGGGCACGACGGCGGTTTGTACGTGAGCGATTGGGTCGCGGGCTGGAACAAGACGGGCAAGGGGCGAATCTGGCACGTGACGGAGTCGGACGTCGTGAAGGATCCGCTGATCGCGAAGACTCGCGAGCTGATCGAGAGCGGCATGAGCAAGCGCTCCGTGCCTGAGCTCGGCACGCTGCTTGGCTACGTCGATCGTCGCGTGCGTCAGTCCGCGCACCTCGAGCTCGCGTCGCGCGGAGTCGAGGGTGCGGCCGAATTGCGTCGCATCGCGGAGAACAAAACCGCCACGCTCTTGCCGCGCCTGCATGCGACGTGGGGACTCGAGGTCGCGTTCAAGTTCGACGCGCAGGCCAACGCAGCGACGTTGAACGCGCTGCTCGCCGATCCGTATGCCGAAGTGCGCGCGCAAGCCGCACGCGTATGCGGCGATCTGCGCTTGGCGACTTCGCTCGGTCCGTTGATGTCGATGCTGCGCGATCCGTCGGCACGCGTGCGCTTGTACGCCGCCATCGGTCTGGCGCGGATCGGATCGGACAAGGCGCTCGATCCGCTGTTGGCGCTGACCCAGGAGACCGGCGAGCACGATGCGCACCTGCGGCACGCTGCGATCTACGGCTTGTGGAAGTGCGCGACCCCGCAGCGACTCTCGACGCTCGCGATCGATCCCTCCGTCGAAGTGCGCGTGGCCGCGGTCGTCGCGTTGCGTCGGCTGCAGAGCCCGCTGATCGGGCGCTTCCTCAGCGACGCGTCGTGGCGCGTGCGCGCGGAAGCAGCGCGTGCGATATACGACGTGCCGATCCCCGATGCGATGAAGGACCTCGCTGCGCAGATCACGCGACCCGAGCTGACTTCGATGGACGTACGCGTTCCGGTCAATGCCGATCCGAACGCGTTCCAAGCTTCGAACGGCTTCGTGCGGCGTGTGTTGAACGCCAACTTCCGTCTCGGTCGTCCCGATCGAGCTGCCGCGCTCGCGAAGTTCGCAGCGGATTCCGCTGCGTCCCCCGCCGCGCGACGTGAAGCGCTCGACTTGCTCTTGCTGTGGCCGGTGCCACCCGGTCGGGATCCGATGTCGGGCGAGTGGATGCCGCTCGCGTCGCGCGACGATGCGCCGGTCACCGCTGCCGTGGTCGAGTTGGAGAGCACGTTGCACATGGATGCGCCCGCGACGGTGCTGCGCGGATGGATGAAGCTCGCCGTGCAGCAGTGCGTCGATTCGAGTGCGTCACGCTTGCTGACGATGGCGCGCGGCACGGATCTCGACGGCGGATTGCGCGCGCAAGCGCTGCAGGCGTTGGGCGAAATCCAGCCGTACGGAACGGCGGACATGCTCGAGTCGACGCTGCACGACGACGATGCGCGCGTGCGGGCAGCTTCGCTGGGCACGTTGTTGTCGGTCGATCCGAAGGGCGCGATGCCCTTGCTCGAGGCTGCGTTGAACGCGTCGGTTCCCGAGCGGCGCGTCGCATACCAAGGCATGTCGCGAGTCGCGCGTCCGGAGATCGACGCGGTGTTCGTGCGCGAGCTGAACGCGCTCGACGCCGGCACCGTGCCGCCCGCGGTCGCGCTCGATCTCGTCACCGCCGCCGAGCAGCGCGATGCCCAGTCCGTGCAGACCTCGTTGACGCACCGCAACGAGGCACGCCAAGTGGATCCGCTGACAGCGCGCTACGAAGACGCGCTCTGCGGCGGCGATGCCGAGAAAGGCCGCGACATCTTCCGCGGCAAGACGCAGCTCGAGTGCTTGCGCTGTCACCTCGCCGAGAACGAAGGCGGCATCGTCGGTCCGAACCTGCACGACGTGAGCAAGCGCCTGACGCGCGAAGTGATCCTCGAGTCGATCGTCGATCCGAACCGCCGCTTCTCGCCCGGCTACCAAGGCACGGTCGTGTTTCCGCTCGATGGCGCGCCGATCGAAGGCACCATCATCGAGGACACGCCCGAGCACCTCGTGCTGCGCAAGGCCGACGGCACGAGCGCCGAAGTGAAGAAGAGCGAGATCGACGTGATCAAACCCGGCCTCTCAGCGATGCCGACGAACCACGCCGAGCACCTCTCGCGCGAGGAGATGCGCGACTTGATCGAGTACCTGTGCACGCTGTGACGCGCGTTCGAGCCCGTTTGATTGGGCAGACAATTTTGTGGCCAACGCACGAGACCGAAGAAATGACCGGCGAACCGCGTGCACCCGTCGCTATCGTGATGACGAGAGACCGGTGACGCGGCGAGGTGGGCGCGTCTCGGTCTGACGGTGGAGCGCGGTGCCGGGCACCACGCTCGCACGACGATGTGCGGGGACCACAGGGATGCGACCTAGGTGGCACATCCTGATTGCGCGGATGTTCGGGAACGGGAGAGCGCACCATGCTGAATCTGGATCGACGTGAGCTGATCGGACGAACTCTTGCCGTCGGGGCGAGCGCAGCCGTCGGGCCGAGCGCGGGGCTTGCGCGCGCGAACAGGCGGACGAGCGTGCTGGGTGCACGACCACTGACCGTCGATGACGCGCTCCCTGGGCGCACCACGCACCTGCGCTACGCGGTCAACATCGAGATGTGGTCCTTCGACACCAAGGACCCCGTCGAGCGCATGCGTCAGGCGGCCAAGCTCGGATTCAGCGGCGTCGAGATCTGGCCTTGGCGCGGGAAAGATGTCGACGCTCTCGCGCGCGCATCGAAAGAGCTCGGCGTCGAAATCGTGCAGTTCACGGCTTGGGGCTTCACGCCGGGACTCAACGACCCCAAGAACCACGACGCGTTCGTCAAGGAGATCGAGGCCTCGTGCGAGACGGCGAAGAAGCTCGGCACGAAGCTCCTCCTCGTCGTCGCGGGCAACGACCAGCCCGGCATGACCAAGGAGCAGATGCATCAGAATGTGATCGACGGACTCAAACGCGCTGTGCCGATTGCAGAGCAGCACGACGTCACGCTCATGCTCGAGCCGATGAACGTGCGCGTCGACCACAAAGGTCACTGCCTCTACGGCTCACCCGACGCGCTGCGCATCGTCAAAGCCGTCGATTCTCCGCGCGTCAAGATCTGCTGGGACCTCTACCACA
>JBBQNP010000113.1:0-14697 GCA_038330085.1 Planctomycetota bacterium
CGTTCCGTGCACGAGCACCTGCGCGGGTTTTCCGCCCGATTTCGGCACGCGGAAGAGCGGGTTGCGCCCGCGGCGGTCGGCCTGGAACACGAGCGAGCGCGAATCGTGCGTCCAGCGCATGTCCTCGACCATGTCGTCGAAGCTCGCGCGCGCCGTGACGTAGTCGATGCTCTTCGACTTGCGATCGTAGATCGCCAGGCGCTTGAGGTCCGACTCGTACGCCGGTGTCGCCTGGCTGATGAACGCGATCGAGCTGCCGTCGGGCGAGTAGAGCGGTTCGCCGTCCCAGCCCTTGTTCGATGCGGTGATGTTGACCGCGGTGTCGGTCTTCACTTCGCCGTCGACCGGCACGATCCAAAGGTCTGCGTTCGTCGTCTCGGCCGGATGCTCTTCATGGTTCGACGCGTAGCACAGCTCCTTGCCGTCGGGCGAAAAGTCGAAACCGCGCCCGCCGCCGAGCTCGAAGATCGGACTCTCCCACGCACCGGGCGTCAGGTCCTTGACGACCTTCCCCGCCTGCGCGTCGACGAGCACGATGTGCGCCGCCTTGCCGTCGGCCCAAGAAGTCCAGTGGCGGTACAGGAGGCTGTCCGCGACGTGCACCTTGAGCTTGCCCTCGTCGAGACCCTTCTGAATCCGTCCGTTGCCTTCGACGTCGAGACCCGCCTCGGGGTACAAGCCCGTCGACGCCGCGATGAAGCGTCCGTCGGGCGACCACAACGGGGAGTCGAGGCCGGGCGCAAAGTCCGTGAGCTGTTTCGGTTCGCCGCCGTCCGTCGGCATCGTCCAGAGTTGGCCCGAGCCGCTGCGGTTGCTCGAGAACAAAAGCGTCTTGTCGTCGGGCGAGAACGAGGGACCGCTGTCGTTCTTCTTGCCGTTCGTGAGCGCGCGTGCATGGGCACCGTCGACGTCGGCGATCCAGATTTCCGAGCCGCTCTTGCCGGACTCGAGATCCTGGTGCTTCACCGCGAACGCGACGTGCTTGCCGTCGTGCGACAACGCGGGCGCGCTCACCCCCGCGACGTGGTAGTAGTCGGCGATCGACATCGCGCGCTTGGGTCCACCGGGTGCGGCACTCGAACCCGCTGCGTGCGCGGACTCTTTCGCCGCGGGTACTTCGGGCGCGGGCTTGGGCTTCGAGGCACAGGCGGCGAGCGCGAGCGAGGCCATCGCGCCGGAAAGGAGGGCGGTCGTGCGGGTCATGCGGTGGTGTCGTGAGAGGAGGGGCGTCGGTTTGGGGGCGGACAGGGCGTTCACGGGGCAGAGAGGATAGCGCAGAGGGGTTGGCGAAGCCGAGTGCGCTCGACCCCGTTACGATGATCACGTGGCCCCCCAAAAGCCTTCGCCCGAACCCGAGCACGATTCGCCCCTGCTCCAAGACGTGTACGCGGAACTCCACGCGATCGCGCGCGCGCGCATGAACGAAGAGCGCGCCGGCCACACCCTGCAAGCGACGGCGCTCGTGCACGAAGCCTGGATGCGCCTTTCGCAGCGCGACGGCGGAGTGGGCTCGATCCCCGAGGGCAGCTTCTACGACGCCGCTGCGATCGCGATGCGCCGCATCCTGATCGAGCACGCGCGCTCGAAGGGCCGCATCAAACGTGGCGGCAACCTCGTGCGCACTCCCCTCTCGGTGATCGATCTGGCGGCGGAGAACGATCCGGACGAGATCCTGGCAGTCGACGAAGCCATTCGACGCCTGGAGGAGCAGGACCCCGATGCCGCGCGCGTCGTCCACCTGAGGTTCTTCGCCGGACTCGAAGTGGCGGAGACGGCGCGCGCTCTGGGTATCTCCGAGCGCACCGTCGCGCGCGAGTGGGAGTACGCGCGAGCGTGGCTCTTCCGCGCGCTCAACCCGGCCGGCTGAGAGCCACAGGATCGCAGTTGGACATCGTCACACGTCGCCGCGCGAAGGCGATCTTCCAGGAGGCGCTCGAACGCCCGCCCTCCGATCGCGCCGTGTTCGTCGCGACGCAATCGCGCGGCGACGAAGAACTCTCGCGCGCGGCGTGGGATCTGCTCGCCTCGCACGAGAGCGCCGGCGAGTTCCTGGGAGAACCGACGTTTGGAGGAGGCCAAATGGGCGCCCTCGGCGCCGGCGGAGCGAGCGCGACCGCGCCGTTCGCGGGCATCGACGTCGACGCAGAGAAACCGGGCGCAGTCGTCGGTCGCTACGTCCTGCAGGAAACGATCGGATCGGGCGGGTTCGGCAGCGTGTGGCGAGCCGAGCAGACGGAGCCCGTGCGCCGAACCGTGGCGCTCAAGGTGATCAAGCTCGGCATGGACACGAAGGTCGTCGTCGCGCGCTTCGAGGCCGAGCGCCAGGCCCTCGCGCTGATGGACCACCCGAACATCGCGCAGGTGTTCGACGCCGGCGCGACCGCGACGGGGCGTCCGTACTTCGTGATGGAGCTGGTGCGCGGCGTCCCGATCACGCGCTTCTGTGACGAGCACCGCTTGTCGACGCGCGCACGGCTCGAGCTCTTCGCCAGCGTGTGCCGCGCCGTTCAGCATGCGCACCAAAAGGGCGTGATCCATCGCGACATCAAGCCCGGCAACGTGCTCGTCGCGCTGCACGACGGCGAGCCTGTCGCCAAAGTGATCGACTTCGGCATCGCCAAGGCGACGAGCGCGCGCCTGACCGAGCTCACGTTGCACACGGCCTTCCATCAGATGATGGGCACGCCCGAGTACATGGCGCCCGAGCAGGCCGAAGCTTCGGGCCTCGACGTCGACACGCGTGCCGACGTGTACTCGCTCGGCGCCCTCTTGTACGAGTTGCTCACGGGCCAGAAGCCGTTCGACCTCACGCAGCTCTTCGGTCACGGTTGGGACGAGGTCGTGCGCACGATCCGCGAAGTCGATCCGCCGCGTCCGAGCGCGCGCGTCGCTGCGCTCGACCCGCAGTCACAGTCCGACGTGCTCGCTCACCGCGACGAGTCCGGTTCGCTCGTCCGCCGCTTGCGCGGCGACCTCGACTGGATCGTGATGAAGGCGCTCGAGAAGGATCGCGCACGCCGCTACGAAACCGCGACCGCGCTGGCCGAGGACGTCGAACGGCATCTCGCCGACCTGCCGGTCATCGCCAGCCCGCCGAGCCGGGCTTACCAGCTCTCGAAGCTCGTACGCCGGCACCGCGCGACGTTCGTCGCCGCGCTGATCGTTTTCGTGACACTGCTCCTGGGGATCGCGATCTCGGCGTACGGCTTCGTCGAAGCGCGCGACCAGCGCGACCGTGCGACGGACCGCGAGAAGCGCGCGAACGCGGAGCTCGCGACGCGCACCCAAGTCGCACAGCTCATGGCCGACATGCTGCAAGGTGCGGGGCCCGAGGTCGCGCGCGGCCGCGATGCGACGTTGTTGCGCGAGATCCTGGATCAGACCGGGAGGCGCATCGAGACGGAGCTCGTCGGGCAGGACGAGGTGCGCGGTGCGCTCTTGGGCGTGATGGGCTCGACGTACCGCGACATCGGGGACTTCGAGCAGTCGGAGAAGCTCTTGCGTGAGAGCGCGCAACTGCGGCGCACGACGCTGGGCGCGCGACATCGCGAGGTGGGCGTCGCGCTGCTCGACCTTTCCTTGACGCTCACCGACCGCGACCGGCTCGACGAAGCGGAGAGCCTGGCGCGCGAAGGCCTCGCGATCCTGCGTGAGCAACCTGTTCCGCCCTGGCTCGCGCTGGTGAACGGGTGCAACGACCTCGGGATCGTCCTGCGCCACCAGCACGCGACCGTCGAAGCGGGCCAGCTCTTCCACGAATCCCTCGACATCGCGCACGCGCATCCCGAGATCCCGATGCAAGCGTCGACGACGGCCCTGGGAGAGCTCGCGGAGCTGGCGCGCTGGCGCGGGGACATGACGGAGGCCGAAACGCTGAACGATCAAATTCTGGAGCAGGAAAAGAAGCAGTTCGGCGACGATCATCCGCGGACGATCGCGGCCGAGAACAACGTCGCCGTCGTCCTGCTCGACACCGGGCGCGCCGAGGCCGCGCGCGAACGCCTGGTCACCTTGCTCGAGCGCACGAAGCGTGTCCACGGCGAGCAGAGTGCCCCTGTCGGATGGACGCTCGAGAACCTCGCGCGGTCGAGCGAACGTCTTCTGAAACCCAAGCGGGCACTGCAAGAATACGACGAGGCCATCGCCGCGTACCGCGCCGCCTATCAAGGCGACCACGGCGACACGGTGCGTGCGCTGTTCCGTCGGGGTCATCTGGCGCTGAGCGCGGGCTCGAACGAGTCGGCCGAGACCGACTTGCGCGAGTGCGTGGAGATGAGCCGGCGCCTCGCGAGCATCGAGCAGGACTCCAGCGAGGCGCTGGTCGACCTGGGCTGGATCGAAGAGCGACGCGGAAATCACGAGGAAGCCCTGAAGCTCGTGCGCGAAGGCGTCGAGTCCTCGATCCGTCGATCGGGCGCAAGCGCGCGTGCGACGGGTCTGATCCACAACGAGCTCGGCGGCATCCTCCTGGCCCAGAAGCGTCCGGCGGAAGCGCTGCAGCCGATCCAGACTGCGCTCTCGATCCTGCGCGAGGCGCCTCACGCCGATCCGCACGAAGTGGCGACGGTGCTCTGCAATCTCATGGAGGCGCAACGACAGTCCGGCGATTTCGTGTCGGCGGAATCGGCGGCGCGCGAGGCGCTCGACCTCTACTCGGCACGTCTGCCGCAGGAAACCACGCGACCCGAGATGATCCGTTTCGCGCTCGTGGGTCTGCTCTGCGCGCAACAGCGCTGCGAGGAGGCCGGGGCGCTCGCGGAAGAGGTGGCCCGCGCGCGACGTGCGCAGTTCGAAGACGGTGACGGACGACACGGACCCATGATGGCGGGTTACGCGCAGGAGCTCTTCTACGGCGGGTGCTTCGAGCCCGCCGCCGTGATGGCGCGCGAAGCCATCGCGATCGAGCGCGCACGAGCCAAGCCCGACGCCGACGCATTCGTAATGGCCGCGGGAACGCTCTCTTCGATCCTCGTCGAGTGGCCCGAGGGGTCGCGTCGCGAAGAAGAATCCCTCGACGAGTCGGTCGCGCTCGCACGAGAGTGCCTCGAGCGCGTCGACGCCGCACATCCGGATGCAGTGCGCCGATCCGGACAGGAGCTGTTGCTCGGGATCATGTTGATCGAGCGCGGTCGCCGCGTGCACGACGAGGCTTCGCTCGCGGAGGGCGAGCCCCTCGTGCGCTCAGCGCTGTCGACGCGCGCAGAGAAGCTGGGCGAAGATGACTGGCGCACGCAGATCGCGCGCGCGACCTTGGCCGCGGCGCACGCAGTGCCGTGGCTCTCGCCGCCGGCGACGAGCGAGGATGCAGCCCGCGTCACTGAGCGGCGAGCGGCGTTGATCGAAGCGCGTGATGCCATGTTGCCCGCCTGCGAAGCTCTGCGCGATCGAACGGATTTGCCCGAAGCCGTGCGCCGCTTGCGCCTGCCGATTGCGTTCACGATGCTCGCGCGGACGATGGAGGCCCTCGCCGACGGATCCGAGGTTCAAGGCTCCGACGCCGAGCGGGCGCGCGCCGAGGCCTGGCGCGCGGCGGCGATCACGGCTCGCAAGGACTGAATCGGATCCCGCCCCTCGGCCGGAGCGGCACGAGCCTCGGCCAACTATCACCGGGGCGGAGCGCTGTCAGAAAGCGCGGGCAGGAGAGCGCGGGCAGGAGAGCGCGGTCAAGAATTCGCCTTCGGGAAAACGCTCACGGGAAAAAGAGCGCGCCCGCACCCGAAGATCGGGAGCGGGCGCGTGGATGGTGACCCCAAGGGGATTTGAACCCCTGTCGCCAGGATGAAAACCTGGTGTCCTAGGCCTGGCTAGACGATGGGGCCGCCGTGGGCGGTCTCGATGCGTCCAGGCGCGCGTTCGAGGACGCGAAAAGGTAGGGACGACGCTGCCGCCTGTCAACGGACGCAGCGGTTTCGAAGCGCACTTCTCAGGCTCGACAAGCTGCGCAAACGCAGGGTCGACACTCCTGGTCAACTCAGGTCCGAGCGAGGCTCGGCCCGCGGCCTCAGCGCTCGTTGCGCCAGCCCGCTTTTTCGAACGCGGCGATCACGTGGCGGTACTCGCGCTCCAGGCCGTCGACGAGCTCCCCCGGACCGCGCACGGGAGCGGGCATCACGTCCCACGTGTACGTCTCGATCTCGACGTGCAGGTCGTTGGTGCTCCAGCGCGACGGATCGATGAGGAGCTGTGCGAGCAGCGCGTCCGCCGACTCGCGCGTCGTGTCGAGCGAGGCCCCCGCGCGCGCGAGGTCGACCGGCACGTGGTAGTGACAGCGCCACGTGTCGCAGGCCAGCCATTTCGGACGCAGAGGCCCATCGAGCCCCGCGCGCAGCTCACCGATGTCCGCGGCGGACATGCGCTCCGGCCCGCGGCCTTCGACCTGGTGCAGATAGCGCGGCTCGTCGAGCGCGAGCAGCGCCGCGACACCGGTCGCGTTCGTCGCGGGGGTGCGCACTTCGATCGCGTTGGCGTACTGGAACTTGCCGAGCGTCAGCGTGCCCAAGGGCCTGAGCGGATCCGTTTCGAACGCAACAGCTGCGTGGCATGCGTCGAGACACCAGCCCAAATGGCGGCGCAAGAGCTCCTTCGCGCGCGACGATGCGCGGTTGCGCTCCTCCTCGAGCACTTCGAGCGCGCACTGCGCACAGGCTTCGAAGAACGCCGCCAGCTCGGGCCCGGTCGCCGCATTGGCACCCGGCTCGGGCTCGAGCGCGAGCACGATGCGGACCCCCGACTCCTCCTCCATCTTCGCGAGGTCGTCGACGACGCGCGCGAGCTGCATCATGCTCTCTTCGAGGTCGGCCGGGCTCTTGATCCACGCGGCGTACATGCCGGTGTGCGTGCTGATCGAGACGTGTTCCTTGGGGCCGATCGTGCGCGCGCGACGCAAGAACGTCACGGCAGAGCGCGCGACGGCCAGCGTGAACTCGCTGCGCGCGAGGTCCTTCCACGTCGGCTTGAACACGTCGGTCTTGAGCCCGTCCTCGTGGAAGCGGCTGTGCGGAAACGCGTTCCACGTGAACGGATCGAGCTTGTTGGCTTCGAGGAACAACGCCAACTGCGAACGGTCGGCCTCGCCCGACTTCGAAGCGAGCACGCGCGCGAACGCGTCGGCGCAGTAGAGGCCGACGCCGAACGTCTTGTCGGGCGCGAGCCGCTCCTTCAACGGCAGCGTGACCGCACGCATGTTCGCGAGCATGTCCTCGAGATCGTCCGCCGGGTGGAGGTTGTGGCAGTACGCGAGGCGCACCAGCCGGCCTTCGTGCGCGGGGTGGGTGAAGATCATCGCGGGCTCGTCCCAAGCGCCGCGCCGCGTGCGTTCACAGCGGGATGCTCTCGTCGACGAGCAGGACCGGGATGCGGTCGACGATCGGGTAGAGCGCCTTGCCGTCCTTGCGCACGAGCCCGGCTTCGATCGGTTCCTTGACGCTCGTGCCGCCCTTGTTCGTCACGGTGCCCAGTGAGATGCGCTGGTTGAGCGCCTTGAGCTGCTCGCCCGTCGCTTCTTCCAGCGGCTGGCGCGTGTCGGGACAGGCCAACATCGAGAGGTAGTCCTTGTCGATCACGCGGTGCTCCGGTTGAGGGGTGCGCAGCTCGCGGCGACCCTGGGTGGATAAGATGGCGAACACGGAGCGATTGCTCAAGCCGACAAGGGCATTTGCCCCGGGCCGCGCAGCGCATCGTTCGGGTCGGAGGGCGCGGCGCAACCGCACTTGACTTCCGAGGCCGATGCGCGAACCGTGGTCTTGCGATGTCGAGCCCGAACCCGATTCTCCTGGGACTCCTGGTGATGACCGTGGCGACGCCACAGTCGAAGCCGGATGGAACGGTACCTGCGCCGACGAGCGTTGGATCGCAGACGCCCCATTCGCCGGCGGAGACGGCAGCTTTTTCGCAGGCGGCGGCCGCAGGCCTTTCGCAGGCGGCGACGGCAGGGCAGAGCGCGTTCGAATTGCCCGCGGGTCTCGCAGCCGACGCCGTGGCTGTGATCACGCCGACGACGAGCGCGCACGCGACGCCGTCGGATCTGGGTTCGCGCGGCAACGTGCCCGCGTACGCGCAGGACGCGTGGTCGAAGCCGGCGACGTGGATTGCTTGGGGAACGCTGCTCTCCGCCGAGAAGGACGCAACCCAGGACGCAGCGTCCGTCAAGAACGCAGCGACGTCGGGGGCCGAGCGCCGCGCACGTCTCGCGCTGCTCGCGCTCGAGCAAGGTCGCAGCGAGGCCGCGTGGGCGCACTTCGCTGCGACGAAATCCGATCCGACGTGGACCGCCGCGATCCTGCCGCGCTTCCTCCCCGGCGTGCCGTCCGGCAGCGCGAGTGCCGGTGGCGGCAACGCTGCACCGCTCGCCGACGGTGCGATCCTCACGCCGAGCCTGCCTCCGCCGACGCGCGCTTCCGGCGAGGGCGGTTTCGATCGACGCTCGATGAGCACGCGCTCCATCGCGATTGGATCGGCGGTCGTGTCGATGAAGGTGTCGGTCGAGAACGAAGGCGTGCAGATCGACGTGCGCCACGTGTCGGGCGGACCGGCGAAAATCGCGATCCTGATCCCCGAACCGCCCGACTACACCTTCGGCAATGAGTACGTCGACTGGTATCGGCAGGACGAGATGCACGTCCCCCACGTGTTCGAAGTGAAGCCCGGCGAGGAAGAGCACACGCTGTACGGCCGCTTCGAAGCGCGCGAGCAGGTGCTGCGCTCGCGCGTGCCCTCGACGATGCCCTCCCCGATCACGCTCGGCGGCCTGTGGCTCGTGGCGCCCGACGATCCCGGCCGTCCGCTGCTCGCGGCAGCGGCGCAATCGATCTCCACGGTGCTCGGCGTCGAGTGCAAGCTGCGCGCTCCGGGCGAAAAACCCTTCTGGACCGGGATCAGCGTCGATCTCAGCGTGCCCTCGGAACGCACGACCAAGCTCGCGTGGCTCGCGTCCGCGGTCGAGCGCTTCGCACTCGCCCCTTCCACGGCTCCGCGTTGAATGCTCTGCATCGGGCCGTGTAGGCTCATGCGACTCGCGTCCTCGCTGCACCGCCTCGATCAGGATGAGTGCAACGGGATCCCCCCGCGTCGAGGAGCCCGCATGAGTTGGAAAATGGAGACGGTGTACATCGGCTGCGCCGTCGCAGGCGGCACCGTCCTCGTCTTGCAGACGGTGCTCTTGCTCTTCGGCGCCGCTGACCACGACACGGACGTGCACGTCGACGCGGGCGGCATCGGTCACTCGGGCAGCGGCGAAGAGCACGCGCAAGACGTCGGCTTCGGCCTCCTGTCCGTGCGCACGATCTCGGCCTTCCTGACGTTCTTCGGATTGACCGGCTGGTACGGCGTCGGCGCGGGCTGGGCTCCGATCACCACGGTCGTCGCGGCGCTCGTGGGCGGGTTCGCGATGCTCTTCCTCGTCGCCTGGCTGCTGCACGTGCAGAAGAAGCTCGCGTCGTCGGGCACCGTCGATCTCGCCGGAGCCGTCGGCCATGCGGCACGCGTGTACCTGCGCATCCCGGAGAAGAACGTCGGCAAGGGCAAGATCACGCTGATCCTGCAGGGCCGCACGGTCGAGCTCAACGCGTTCACGAACGGCGACTCCATTCCCACCGGATCCGAAGTGCGCGTCGTGCGCCAGGTGACCGGCGACACGTTCGAAGTCGAATCCCTCCACAAGCCCATTCAGGAAAGCACGGCATGATGCTGGCACTGCTCGCACAAGCGGACGTCAACGACTCGACGATGCGCCTCGTCATCGGGATCGTCGCGATCCTGCTGGTCTTGTTCAGCCTGATCCTGGTGCTCGCGCGCCGGTTCAAGCGCTGCCCGAGCAACAGGATCCTCGTCATCTACGGCAAGACGGGCGCGGGGCGCTCTTCGCGTTGCATCCACGGCGGTGCGGCGTTCGTGTACCCCTTGATCCAGAACTACGAGTATCTGTCGCTGGATCCGGTGCAGATCGAGATCCCGCTGCAGGGCGCGCTCTCGATCGAGAACATCCGCGTCAACGTGCCGTCGGTCTTCACCGTCGCGATCGGCACCGACGAGGAGACGATGAGCAACGCGGCGATCCGCCTGCTCGGACTGAACACGCAGCAGATCATCAAGCAAGCGGAGGACATGATCTTCGGCCAGCTGCGGCAGGTCATCGCGTCGATGCGCATCGACGAGATCAACCGCGACCGCGACGTGTTCCTCTCGAAGATCCAGACGTCGCTCGAGCCGGAGCTCAAGAAGCTCGGCCTGGTGCTGATCAACGTCAACATCAAGGACATCACCGACGAGTCCGGCTACATCGAGGCCATCGGTCGCAAGGCCGCTTCGGAAGCGATCCAACAAGCCGAGATCGACGTCGCGCAACAGGTCAAGCGCGGCAAGATCGGTGTCGCCGAAGCCGATCGCGACCAGATGATCGAGGTCGCGAACAACGAGAAGCTGCGCGACATGGGCACGAAGCAGGCCGAGCGCGAGCGCGCGGTGCGCCTCGCCGAGCTGGAGAAGGACCGCAAGATCGGCGAGCAGACCGCCGCGTACGAGCAGGAGGCGCGCGTGCGCACGGCCGAACAAACGATGCGCATCTCGGTCGCGAACGCCAACGCCCAGGCGGTCGCCGGCGAGAACAAGTCGAAGGCCGAGATGGCTTCGACGAACGCCGAGTTGAAGGTGCGCGAGGCCGAGGCCTACCAGCTCGGCGAGACACGCTCGCGGGAAGCGCAGGCGGCCGTGCTCGAGGCGCAGTATCTGGCGCAAGCGCGCGCAGCCGATGCGCAAGGCAAGAAGATCGAGGCCGAGAAGCGCGCCGAGCTCGAGTCGCTGGCGCGCGCCGTGAAGGCGCAGGTCATCGTCGACGCAGAAGCCGAGGCCGAGAAGCGCGTCATCGAAGCGCAGGGCGAGGCGCGGGCGACGTTCGCGCGCATGGAGGCGGAGGCGCGCGGCAACTACGAGATCCTCGCGAAAAAGGGCGAAGGATTGAAGCGCATCATCGACAGCTGCGGAGGCGCGCAGGAAGCGTTCCAGTTGCTGATGCTCGAGCACATCGACGAGCTCTCGAAGACGGCCGCGACCGCAATCTCGAACATCAAGTTCGACAAGGTCGTCGTGTGGGACTCGGGTGCCGCGAAGGACGGCAACAGCGCCACGTCGAGCTTCATCAAGGGCGTCGCCAGTTCGCTTCCGCCGATGATGCACATGATGAGCGAGATCGGCGGAGTGAAGATGCCAGAGTATTTCGGGCGTCTGCACGAAGAGGCCGGTGCTCCCGCCTCGTCGTCAGCCACCGGCGCCGGCGCCGGCGCGAGCGAAGCCGCGCCCAGTGTTGTCGGAGCCCGCTTCGTGCCTGATCCCGACAAGCGCACGAAGGGCTCCTGACTGCCCTCCCTGTAGACTCCTTGGCATGTTCCGCGACCACCGCGCCCGCTTCCACGCTCTCCTCTCCGCACGCGGTGCGGCCGCCGTCATCCCGACTGCGTCGCACAAAGTCCGCAATCACGACTGCGAATATCGTTTTCGCCCCGACAGCGACTTCTGGTACCTGACCGGTTTCGCCGAGCCTGAGTCGGTCCTCCTTCTCCTCCCTCCCACCGGTGACCGCGCCGCGCGAAGTGTCCTCTTCCTGCGTGAAAAAGACCGCGAGCGCGAGGTCTGGACCGGCCGTCGTCTCGGTATCGCCGCCGCCCCCGCCCAACTCGGCGTCGACGAGGCTCGTCCGATCGAGAACCTCTGGACCGATCTCCCCGCTCTCCTGCGCAACGTCGAGCGCATCGTCTGGCGCGCCGGCGTCGACGAAGCGCAGGACCGTGAAATGATGTCCCTGCTCGGCCGCCTGCGCGCGACCGCGAAGGGCTCGGTCGTTCCCCCGCTCGAGCTCGTGGATCCCGCTCCCCTGCTGCACGAGATGCGCTTGCGCAAGACCGCGCCCGAGCTCGACGTCATGCGCCGCGCCGCGCGCATCACGCGCGACGCACATGTCGCCGCGATGAAGCGCGCGCGCGCCGGCGTGAACGAGCGCGAAATCGACGCCGACCTCGACGCCGCGTTCCGGCGCGGCGGCGGCACCGGCTCGGCCTACACGAACATCGTCGCGGGCGGCGCGAACGCCTGCATCCTGCACTACGTCGAGAACGATCAGCCTCTGCGCGACGGCGATCTCCTCCTCGTCGACGCCGGCTCGGAGGTCGACTACTACGCCTCCGACGTGACGCGCACGTATCCCGTCAACGGTCGCTTCAACCCGGAGCAGCGCGCCATCTACGACGTCGTGCTCGACGCGCAGCTCGCTGCGATCGCCCACGTGAAGCCCGGCGTCACGTTCGTGTCCGTGCACGAGGTCGCGCTCGAACGCCTCGTGCGCGGGCTCCTGCGCCTCGGGCTCCTCACCGGATCCGTCGAGGACGCGATCGCCAAGGACACGTACCGGCGCTTCTACATGCACCGCACGAGCCACTGGCTCGGCCTCGACGTCCACGACTGCGGGGCGTACGTCGTCGACGGGAAGTCCCGCGCGCTCGAGCCCGGCTTCGTGCTCACCGTCGAGCCGGGCTTGTACATCGCGCCCGACGACGAGACGGTCGAAGCACGCTGGCGGGGCATCGGCGTGCGCATCGAGGACGACGTGCTCGTCACCTCGGAAGGTCACGAAGTGCTGACGGCCGGCATTCCAAAGCACGCCGACGAGCTCGAAGCGACGTGCCAGGGAAAGAGCCTCCAGTCCGTGCACGGATGATCGCGGCGGACATCAGGTACCTGCGTCCCAAAATCCGCGCGGTCGACGCGCGCAACCGGTCCGCATGTCGAGCCTGATCGGCGTCCCCACGGATCGATGGTCGCTGCCGCGCGCGGTCGACGCGCTCGGTGAGTCCGCGCGGCAAGCCGGGCGCCCGGGGCTCGTGTGGTTCGTGGGCCTCCTCTATCCGTCGGTCACGTTCTTGATCGGCGGGTTGTGGCTGTACTTCGTCGACGGCATCCACAGCGGCGAAGAACAGCACAGCGGCGTGCGCGCGCTGTTGGAGCTGATGTGCTTCATCCTCGTGGGAGCACTCTTCTTTCTGCCGCTCCTGCGCCTGGCGGTCGGGCTCGCGCGCAGCGGATCGGCGCGCGCGTGGGTGGATGCCTGCGCGGGCCGGCGCACGCCGCGGCTGCGCACGCTGTGGAAGAACGGCGCGGGTATGACGCTCGCAGCGCTCGGCCTGTGGACGCAGCTGTGCGTCATGTTCATCGGTGCTCTCGTCGTGATCCTGTGGCCGGCGCAGACGGCGGCGCACCATCTCGTCGGGCCCGGAAGCCACTGGTTGCGCATCGGGCTCGGCGCGCTGGTGCTCGGTCCGCTCACGCTTTTCTTCTTCTGCTACGCGCTGGCGATCGTGGTGCTGTCGCAGCTGGCGTTGCACAGCCTCGCGCAGAACCGTCGCGGCGTCGGCTCCGCTCTCCTGCACGGCTGGCGCATCATGCGGCACGACGTGTGGGCGACTGCGCGCGCGGTGCTGGTCGACTTCGTGCTCTCGATCTCGGTGCTGACGCTGTGGTCGTTCGTGTCCGAGATGTTCGACATCCAGGTCCTGTCCGTGACGGTGCTCGTGCTGCTCATGGGGTTTGCCGGGGTGACGAGCGCGGGCTATTGGGCGCGTGCCTACCGCGCCCTCGGCGGGCTTTCGCCGGACGACGGCGTGCCCGGTTTACGCGCCGACTGAGCGTGACCCGGCCCCTCTCCGGCCGCTCCAGGGCCGTGTTCCGGGAACATCCTTCCCGTTGGCAGGATCGTGACAAAAGTGCCTTCAAGTCCTTCGCAATCAGGGGGCGATAGCGTCTTCCTGGCCATGATTGCGAACGATTCGACCGCAGGGCTTTCCGGACTGCGCATCCGTGAACTGTCCCAGGGCATGATGCGCTTGCAGACCGTGCTCACTTCGCGTGGGTGCAGCATCAAGGCAGTGTGCGAAGCGTTGGAAGTCGATCCGCGTTTGTGCGCGCACGTGCTCGAGATGTCGAACGCGCAACGCACGCCGCGCGATCCGGAAGTGAAGTCGATCGCACAAGCCGTCTGCGCGCTGGGCCTGAGCTCGCTCGGGATGATCGCGATGCGCGGCGCCGCGCTGCTCGCGTTCGAGGACGTGCAGAGCCGCGATGGATTCGATGTCGAGCGTTTCTGGCGGCACTCGACCCTGAGTGCACACATCGCCCACGAGTTCTCCGGCCGGATGCCCGCGCGCGTGAGCAACCTTTCGGCGGATCAGCTCTACGCCTGCGTGCTGTTGCACGACGTCGGACAGCTGGTGCTGCTCGCGACGTTCGACAAGCGCTACGCCGACTTGCGCGCGCGGGTCGAGCGCGGACAGGACGCGTCGCGCCTGGAGGACGAGCATTTCGGAGTGAACCACGCCGCGATCGGCGCCATGGTGGCGACTGCGTGGGGGCTGCCCGAGCCGGTGCCCGCCGCGATCGGTCTGCATCACCAGAGCGAGTGCACCGGCGACGCGGCCGAGCTGGCACGGATCATCCGCACCGCGGACGCGCTGTCGCACGCGATCGCGACGTCGCCCGGATCCACGGCTACCGAGCTGGTGGCGGCGTGCATCGATCCCCCGCGCTCGCTCACTGTCTCGAGCCTCAACGAAGTCGCTCACGCCGCGGTGAAGTGGTTCGTCGACAACGAGCGCACCCGGTTCGCCGCCCATACACGCTGAGACGGGCCGGTTCGGGCGCCGCCGTCGCCTTGCAGCG
>JBBQNP010000114.1:0-14609 GCA_038330085.1 Planctomycetota bacterium
TGGCGGCCTCGATCGCGTGGGCGATCTACGCGCTCGTGCTCTTGGGGCTCGGCGTCGGACGTGGACGCGGCGCGCTGCGCTGGGCGAGCCTCGTCTTGTTGATGCTGACCATCGGGAAAGTGTTCCTCTTCGACCTCGGACGACTCGAGGGTTTGTACCGCGCGGCGTCGGTGTTCGGGCTCGGGCTGTCGCTGCTCCTGGTGTCGGTGCTCTACCAGCGATTCGTGTTCCGTCGCGTGCGCATCGCGACGTGATCCGACCAGATCGCGCGCGTCGCGCTCAGCGGAAAAAGATCAGCGTCACGATGATGAAGCAGGGGATCAGCACGGCGATCGACCACCCCATGTACCCGAAGAATCCCGGCATCTTGACGCCGTTTTGCTGCGCGATCGCCTTGACCATGAAGTTCGGACCGTTGCCGATGTAGGTCATCGCGCCCATCATCACGGCGCCGCACGAGATCGCTTCGAGGATGCGTCCACCCGATACGTTTGCGACGTACTCGCCCAGGTAGCGCGGGCCTTCGACGCTGATGCCCGCCTGTCCGCTCGCGACCGCCGCGAACGTCAAGTACGTCGGCGCGTTGTCGAGGAACCCCGACAGACCCCCCGTCGCCCAGAAGTAGTGCCACGGCTGGGTGAGCCCGAGCTCGCCGCCGCGCGCGTTGAGGATCTCGAGGGGCGCGATCATCGTCACGAAGATGCCCGCGAACAGGACCGCGACCTCGATGATCGGGCCGAAATCGAACTCGTTCTTGGCGTGGATCGCGCGCTTCGTCGTGAACCAGGAGAGCAGCGTCAGGCCGATCATGAGCGCTTCCTGCACTCCGAACGGCCAGTGATGGTTGCTCCATCCGAACCCCGTGCCGTGTCCGAGGATCACGGCGACGATGCCGAACAGGAACAACACGTTGTGCGCCCCCTCGAGGCCGATGGGCTCGTGTGCCATCACCTCCTCGAGCTGCGATCCACGGCGACGTTTCTCCTCGCGGTCGAACACGACCGAGTCGACGACGAAGAACACGACGAGGAGGAGGACGATCGCGACCGCCCACTCGCGATAGAGCTTCAGAGTCCAGGCGAACGGCACGCCCTTCAGGAACCCGAGGAACAGAGGCGGGTCCGCGAACGGGGTCAACAACCCGCCGCAGTTCGAGACTATGAAGATGAAGAAGACGAAGATGTGCGCCCTGTCCTGGCGCTTCTTGTTGGCGCGCAGGAGAGGCCGCACGAGCACGACCGATGCGCCCGTCGTGCCGATGACGTTGGCCAGCACGGCTCCGATCGCCAGCAGCGTTCCGTTCGAAAGCGGTGTGCCCGCGAGTGAGCCGCGCACGTAGATGCCGCCCGAGATGATGTACAGCGCGGCCAACAAGGTCAGGAACGACGCGTAGTCCATGCCCGCGTGGGAGAAGACGTGAACCGAATCGGGGCCTTCGGCGCGGTACAGCCAGATGGCGAAGGGAATCGACAGCAGCGCCACGATCAGCGCCTTGTTCTTGTTCGCGTGCCACCAGTGCCCTGCGACGAGCGGCAGGACCGCGATCGTGAGCAGCAGCAACACGAAGGGCACTACCGACAGCAACGGGAGCTTCGCGCTCTGCAAGATCTCCTCTTGCACCTGGGCCGGGATCAGTGCCAACGTGTTCATGACCGGGGGCAGAAGATAGGCACGCGCGCCGCTCCCGTCTTGCTCGTCCTTCAGGAATCCGTGGGCGCTCACCATTCACCGCAATGACCGAAGAGAAAAAGCACCCGCTCGTCTCCTGCAGTCCCTTCTTCGTCCTGGTCGTGCTCCTGTGCGTGGCCGTGTGGGTCGGATGGAAGATCGCGGCCCCGATGCTGCGCGACGTGCACGATCCGGAGGCCACGCCGCGGCTCGTGGCGGCACGTGGAACGCTCGCCGAGGACGAGCAGGCGACGATCGAGCTCTTCAAGAACGCATCGCCGTCGGTCGTCAACATCACGACGTCGCGGATCGCCCGCGACCGGTACCAGTTGCGGCCGCTCGAGGTGCCGCAGGGGACCGGCTCGGGCATCGTGTGGGATGCGCGCGGGTACATCCTCACCAACTTCCACGTGATCCAGTCGGCGGATCGCGCGACGGTCAGGTTCGACAATCAGAAGGAGTACGAGGCGCGGCTCGTCGGCTACGCGGCGGACTACGACATGGCCGTGCTCAAGATCGAGGCACCGGGAGAAGAGTTGCACGCAGTCCCCGTCGGCACTTCGGCGGACCTGCAGGTCGGACAGAAGACGTTCGCGATCGGCAACCCTTTCGGGCTGGACCACACGCTCTCGACGGGCGTCATCAGCGGACTGCACCGCGAGATCACGTCGCCCAGCGGTCTTCCCATCAGCGATGTCATCCAGACCGATGCGGCGATCAACCCGGGCAACTCCGGAGGCCCGCTGCTCGACAGCGCGGGGCGGCTGATCGGGATGAACACTGCGATCGCGAGCCCGACTCACTCGAGCGCGGGCATCGGTTTCGCCGTGCCCGTCGACACGATCAACCTCGTCGTGCCCGGCTTGATCCGCAAGGGGAACACCGACCACGATCGACGCCCCGTGCTCGGGATCCGCGCGGCAGCTCCGCCGATCGCGAAGTCGCTAGGGGTCGAAGGCGTGGTGATCGAGATCGTTGAACCCGGTTCCGGTGCGGAGTCCGCAGGCATGCGCTCGCTCGCGTACGACGACAAGAACCGCCCGATTGCCGACGTGATCACTGCGGTCGGCGGCGTGCGCGTGAAGAAGATCGATCAGATCTGGGAGATCATGGGCGAGCACAAGGCGGGCGACGTCGTGCCGGTCGAGGTCTTGCGCGACGGGAAGACGATGCACATGGACGTGAAGTTGAGCGACGCGAACTGACCGGCGCTGCGCGTCGTTGCTCGGTTCGGGTCGGTACGCGGGTAGGATGCCGCTCAGGTCCCACACGGAGGTCTCCATGAAGCTCTGGTTGCCGCTGCTCTTCGTCGTCGCTGTTCCCACCCTCGCTCTGACACGCGCGCAAGATCCCGCGCCCAAGCCCAAGGCCGAAGCCACAGCAGGGGCGAAAGCCGGTGCGAAAGAGAAGGTCCCCGTCTACGACGAGAAGGCCGTCGGCAGCGAGCAGATCGCCGCGGCGCTCGCGCGTGCGAAGCGCGAGAACCGACGCGTGCTGGTGCAGTGGGGCGGGAACTGGTGCCACTGGTGCATCCTGCTCGCCGAGTTGGAGAAGACGAACGCGAAGATCTCGAAGGAGCTCTTGTACGAGTACGACGTCGTCAAAATCGACATCGGGACGGGCGATGCGCCCAAGCACGCCGACCTGGTCGCGAAATACGGCGCCGACATCAAGAAGGGCGGCGTTCCGTACCTGACCGTGCTCGACGCGGACGGCAAGGTCCTCACGAACCAGGAGACCGGCCCGCTCGAAACCGGCGACGCGACGAAGCCCGCTCACGATCCGGCGAAGGTGCTCGACTTCCTGAAGGCGCACGAAGCGCCGCAACTGCAGGCGCAGGCCGTGTACGACGCGGCGCTCGCGAGCGCGCAGAAGGACGGCAAGCGCGTGTTCCTGCACTTCGGCGCGCCGTGGTGCCACTGGTGTCACAAGCTCGACGACTGGCTCGCGCGTCCCGAGATCGCGAGCGTGCTCGACAAGGACTTCGTCGTCGTCAAGCTCGATCAGGACCGCATGACCGGCGGCAAGGAGATGCTCGCCGGCATGCGCAGCGACAAGGACGGCGGCATTCCGTGGTTCGCGTTCTTCGGCGCGGACGGGAAGATGATCGCGGAGAGCGTGAACGAGAAGGGGACGATCGGCTTCCCGTCTGCGCCCGACGAACTCGCGTACTTCAAGAGCATGCTGGAGAAGACGTGCGTGAAGATGTCGAAGGACGACATCGCGATGATCACCGATTCGCTGATCCCGCCGAAGAAACCGGCGGCGAACAAGCCTGACAGCGGCACGCCGCCGAACGCGAACTGACCGCGATCAGCCGGCGAAGTCGTTCATCGCGGCGATGACTTCGCCTTGTTCGGCCGCGCTCAAGCCGTTGTAGAACGGCAAGCGCAGGAGCCTGGCCGAAATGTCCTCGGTGACGGGGCATTGTCCGGCGCGTCCGCCGAAGCGTTTGCCCATGTCGGACACGTTCAGCGGCAAGTAGTGGAACACCGCCAGGATCCCGCGCGCTTCGAGGTGCCCGATCAAGCGCTCGCGCTGCGCGTTGTCGCCGAGCAGCACGTAGAACATGTGGTGCGGCTGCTCGCAGTGCGCCGGCACGTGCGGAAGCGTCGCACCGTGCTTCTCCGCCCAACCAACGAGTTCTAGCGCATAACGGTTCCACACGTCGCGCCGCCGCGTCTGGATCATGTCGCGCGACTCGAGCTGCGCGAGCAGGAACGCCGCCAGCAAGTCCGACGGCAAGTACGACGAGCCCACGTCGACCCACGTGTACTTGTGCACGAGGCCGCGCATGAAACGGCTGCGGTTCGTGCCCTTTTCGCGCAGGATTTCGGCGCGTTCGATCAGCGCCTTGTCGTTGATGATCAGCGCGCCGCCTTCGCCGCACGTGAAGTTCTTGGTCTCGTGGAAGCTCTGCGTCGCGAGCTGGCCGAACGTGCCCAGGTACCGGCCCTTGTAGCGGCCGAACAGCCCGTGCGCGTTGTCCTCGACGACGGCGACGCCGCGGCGCTTGGCGATCTCGAGGACTGCGTCCATCTCGCACGCGACGCCCGCGTAGTGCAGCGGCACGATGGCTTTCGTGCGCGGTGTGATCAGCTCCTCGATCTTGCGCTCGTCCAAGTTGAGCGTGTCGGGCCGCACGTCGCAGAAAATCGGCTTCGCGCCGCGCAAAACGAACGCGAGCGCAGTCGTGACGAACGCGAACGACGGCACGATGACCTCGTCGCCCGGCTCGACGCCGACGAGGAATGCGCTCATCTCGAGCGCGTGGGTGCAGTTCGTGGTCAACAGCACCTTCGGCACGCCGAGCGCCTTCTCGAGCAGCGCGTGACAAGCTTTCGTGAAATGCCCGTCGCCCGAGATGTGTCCGCGCGCGATCGCTTCCGCCATGTAGCGCGGTTCGTCGCCGGCGAACGAGGGCTTGTTGAAGGGGATGCGGTACGTGCTCATCGTGCGTCCACGTCGAACCACAGATGATGCCAGCAATGCACCGTCGAGGTCCGAAAACCCATCGACTGGTACAGGCGCTGCGCGACGATGTTGCGGCCTTGCGTCACGACCTTCACGCGCGACACGCCGCGACCGGCGAACCAGTGCAAGGCAGCCGTGGCGAGATCGCGTCCGAGCCCGTGGCCTTGTGCATCGCGAGCGACGCCGACGATGCCGATCTCGCCGCGCTCTCCGTCGCGCAGGTGGCACGACAGATATCCCGCCGGCAGGCCTTCGTGCTCGGCGACGAACACGTGATCGGCCCAGCCGCGACAACTCTTCTCGATCCACGTCGCATAGAGCTCGTCGCAACGAGCGCGCGGGAAGTGCCGATCGGCATAAAAGCGCGAGTTCGTGTGGCTCTGCGACGCGATCGTTCGCAACGTCGGGATGTCCGACGGACGGCTCGGGCGAATCGACGACGGGGCCGCGACTGCGCTCGCCGCCAAGGCGAGCTCGAAGGTGATGCGCAAGTCGACGAGACGTCCGCCGGCGTCTTCGATCGCGTGCATGGCGCCCACGTCGTTGCTGTCGATCAGCACGTACAAGCACTCGATGCGATCGGAGCGGCACCACTCGACGACACCGACCACGTCGTCGGTCGAGAGGGGCAGCGTCAAGCCTTCCCCGCGTGACGCAGTCAGGGTCGGAGGTTGCGGCGCGATCATGATCGTCGCGATACGCCGCGCGAAAAAGGTCGAGTCCCACTCGAGGAAGCGGGCCGGTTGCGTCGCCGTCGAGGTCACAGCTTGCTCTCTTCGGACGCCGGTCCTCCCCGGGTGGAGTCGCGCGTCGCATACGAGGGGCGGTCCATCATCCGGAAGTGCATGCGCGCCAAATACTCTCCGATGATCCCCAGCGAAAAGAGCTGCGCGCCCGAGAAGATCGCGATCATCGAGGCCAACGAGGCATAGCCCTGCACCGGGATGCCGTGCGCGATCTTGTAGTAGATGACGTACAGCAGGATCCCGACGCCGAGCAGCATGAACGCGAACCCGATCACGGACGCGACGCGCAACGGAATGACGCTGAACCCCGTGATCATGTTCAGCGCGTGGGACAAGAGCTTCCCGAGCGTGTAGTTGGAAGCACCCTGCTCGCGCGCGTCGTGGCGCACCTCGACGGCCGTGAACCTCGACGTCGCCCACGTCAACAGTACGTCGATCGACACATACGGGCCGCGGAAGTCCGCGAAGGCCGCGCGCAGCGGCGTGCGCAGGGCGCGAAAGGCGCTCACCTTGCGCGCGGTCGCGGCGCCCATCGACTTCTGCAAGGCGAGCTTCGTCATCTGCGATGCCATGTCGCGCAGGAAGCCGTGACGTTCCTTGTGCGGCGTGCCGTAAGCCACGTCGAACCCGCGGTCGAGCGCGGCCAGGAGCTTCTCGATCTCCTCGGGCGGGTTCTGGAGGTCGTCGTCCAGCGTGACGATGACCGCGTACTGCGCCGCCCGGATGCCGCACAGGATCGCGTTGTGCTGGCCGTAGTTGCGCAGCATGTCGATGCCGCGGATCCAGGGCTTCTCTCGCGCCAGCTCCTGGATGACGTTCCAGCTCCCGTCTTGGCTCCCGTCGTTGACCAGGATGAGCTCGTGCTCGGTCGCGAGGCCGGAGAGCACCGGGGACAGGCGTGCGACGAGCGCTCGCAGCGAGGACTCGCTGTTGTAGACCGGCACGACGACCGACAGCGAGAGTTTGCCTTGCACCATCCGACCCGGCGGATTCTACGCAGGCGTCCGGGACGAGCCAAGTCGAGGTGGGAACGGTCGAAACCGGGCTAACCGCTGCAAAGTTCGCCGCAGCGGCTTGTCGATGACCGCATGGTGCATCCACAATCTCCAGGATGAACCCCGGCGGTCGCACCATCGTCGTCATGCCGGCGTACAACGCGGCCAACACCCTCGAGCGCGTCTACGCGGACGTCGCGAAGGACTATGTCCACGAGGTCATCGTCGTCGACGACTGCTCGAAGGACGCGACGGGGGAGATCGCGAAGCGCCTGCCGCTCACCTACATCCGCCACGAGAAGAACACCGGGTACGGCGGGAACCAGAAGACGTGCTACGACACGGCGCGTGCGCATGGCGCCGATTTCGTCGTGATGATCCACGCCGACTACCAGTACGACGCGCGCATGGTGCCGACGGCGATCGAGGTGATCCGTCACGGGATCTGCGACGTCGTGCTCGGCAACCGCATCCGCACGCGCCGTGAAGCGCTGGACGGCGGCATGCCCAAGTCGAAGTACGTCGCGAACCGCGGGCTGACGTTCATCGAGAACATGCTCTCGGGGCAGAACCTGGGCGAGTGGCACTCGGGCTTCCGTGCGTACTCACGCAAGGTGCTCGACACGATTCCGTACCGGCGCAACAGCGACAACTTCGTGTTCGACAGCCAGTTCCTGGTGCAGTGCGTGAATGCCGGCTTCAAGATCGGCGACGTGCCGGTGCCCGTGCGCTACTTCGACGAAGCCTCGAGCATCAGCTTCAAGAACAGCGCGATCTACGCGACGAAGACGCTCTGGACGTTCGGGCAGTGGTACGGCCACCGCATGGGCATCAAGAACCAACTGTTCGAGCCGTAGCGCGTGCCTGGCACGGGTGTGGTCAGACCATTTCCGTATCGGGAAAGGACTGAGCCGACGGCGACACACACCGGTTGCGCGGCCTACGCGCAACCCACCATCGGTTGCGCGGCCTACGCGCCACCACCATCGGTTGCGCGGCCTACGCGCAACGCAGCCAGGCACCATCAGCTTGCTTCCAGTTTGCTCCTCCTACCTGCCGATGAATGGCGTGGCAGGGGGAGGGGAAAAACGCCGTGCAGCGGTGTTGGTTGTGGATGTTTCTTCTGGGGGGATGCACGCCGGCTCGCATAGAACGCGCCGTCGTCGCCTACTCACCATCCGGCAGCGAGCGCTGGACAGGCGCCGTCGAAATCCTCGACGAAGGGCCTCCGCTCGCGCAGGGCACATGGTGCTTCCGCTATCCCGACGGGAAGCTGCAAGCGATCGGCGACTTCAAAAACGGTCGCATCCCGCGCGCGATCGACTGCAAGACGGATTCGACCGTCGTGCCCGTGCTCGGTCGCAACGGCCGCTGGGCGACGTGGAATCAGGCCGGAGTGAAGCTCTCCGAAGGCACGTACGTGAAGGGCGAACGCGCCGGCCGCTGGACGACGTGGTACGAGTCGGGTCGCATGCGCACCGTCGGGGATTGGGAGCACGGCCGCGAAAACGGTGAGCACATCTCGTGGTACGAAGACGGGACGCTCGAATCGAAGGGCAACTACATCGCCGGCTTCGCAACCGGCCTGCACCAGCGCTGGCATTCGAACGGCGTGCTCGCGCACGAAGGCGCGTTCATCGCGGGTTCCGCCGTGGGCGTGCAGAGGAGCTTCGACGAATGCAGCACGTTGCTCGAGGAAGCGACGTACCTCGGTGGGCTGATCGACGGCGAGCGCAGCTTGTTCGACGAGCGCGGACGTCGCACGTGCGTGAGCGAATACCGGCAGGGCAAGCAGCACGGATTGTGCGTGCTCTACCATTCCAAGGGCAACGTGCGCCGCATCGGCGCGTACGAAAACGGGCAGGAGGACGGCCCTTGGTTGACGTTCGACGAGTCGGGCCGGCTCGCGTCACGGAGTGACTACGCTGCGGGTCGCGAGCTCGGCCGGCTCGATCTCGACGGGTGGGATGGAACGCGCTGACCTGAAGGGTGTTTGGTGCGGAAGGGGGGACTCGAACCCCCACGGGTTGCCCCACGAGATCCTAAGTCTCGCGCGTCTGCCATTTCGCCACTCCCGCGACGTCGGGCGACGAGCATACCGGCGCCGCGGTTTTTCCAAGTCGACGCCGTGGCAAACCCACGCCGTTCGCTCAAGATGAGCCCATGATCGTGCCCCTTCTGGCGATCCCGTTCCTCGCACTCCTGGTCTGGGTCTTCGTCGTCGGGTTGAAGGCCGCGCGCACGCGCAAGCTCTCGATGTTCGGCCTCGTTCCGGCCGGTTGCGCGATGGGAGCGTTCGCCTGGTCGGCGTTCATGCCCGGCATCGAGTACGTCCCGCGCGCCGCAGCGGGTCTCGCCGCGATCGCCGCCGGAATCGCGCACGGAGTGTGGTTCTCGCTCGTGCCGTTGCCCGCGCGCAAGGTCTGGTTGCGCCTCTTGCTCGTGCCGATCGGGATGTGGTGCGGCACGTTTGCATCGATGTGGTTCTTGTTGCCGCAGGGACAGATCATGGTGAAGGTGCCTGTCGCGGTGCTCGGTTCGGCGACGTTGACCGCGTGGGTGATGTTGCCGTTCCTCTCGCGCGAAAAAGGCTACGTCGAAAGCGGAGCGCGAAAAGTTCCGAGCGTGCGCTTCCCGTGTCCGCGCTGCGGCACGCGCGTCGATTGGGGGCAAGGGATCGCCGCGTGCACGGACTGCGGCCTCTTCCTGCACATCTGGTGGCCCGCCGACGAGAACGCGAATCCACCGAACGCCGCCGAGGTCGAAGCACCGCCGAGGAGCGTGAAATTCGCCTGCCCGAGCTGCGGCGTCACTTCGGAGTGGCAATGCGGCGACGACGAGTGCGAACACTGCGGCTTGAAGGTGTCGCTGCACTGGAACATGCACCCGAAGCGGCACTAGATCGCGCAGGGACCTTCGCATCCACGATGAATCCGCCCGGGAGCCCCGTAACCTGACGGCGACTCATCGGTTCCTGGCGTGTCTTCACGAGCGGGAGCGTGTTCCCCGATTTCCGCCCAACGCCTTCGAGTACGAGCCCTTCCAGGTTGTCATGCGACTCGTGGTGTTCTTCATGCTGAGCACCCCGCTCCTCGCGCAGGAGCAGGCGCCGCCGAAACGAACACCGGAGGTCACGTGTGCGTTTCGAACTCTGCTCGAGAGCCCGGAGGGCAGGATCGCATCCGTCACGAGCATTCTCGATCGCGACGGAGATGGAGTCGATGACTTCGCCGTTCTGCGGACACAGCCCCATCAAGTCGACTTCGTTTCGAGCCAGACCGGCAGGATCATTCAGAGCCAAGCACTGGGACCGTTCGAGACCACTTCGTGGTTCGTCGTGCGGATCACCCCCGCAAGAGACATCGATCACGACGGCCTCGAGGATCTTGTCGAGTACGGCTGGTACCGGGGCAAGAACGATGAGTGGACGGCTTGCTTGCAGGCAGTGACGAGCCACGGCGGTGTCGAGCCCTTGCGAACCCTGTTGGAGCCGGGCCCGACGGCTTCGTTTCCAAACCGCTTCGCAATCTCCCGCGCGAAGGGTGGAGATCAGCTGTTCCTGACGCGCACGTTCGTTTCCAAGGACTCGGGTCGCACGCATTCGCGCGGCCAAGTGGCGCGCATCGACGACTGGAAGGGCGCGCCTTCTCTCACGTATTCGAGCCCGCTCCTCGACGACGACTTCGGTTCCTCTTTGGTCGTCCTTGATGATCGCGACGGGGATGGCACGCCGGACATTGCCATTGGAGCGCCAGGTCCATTCGAGCGTGATCTCCCCGGAGGAGTGCAGATCCTCTCAGGCAAGTCGCTTGCGCTCCTGGAGCCGTTGGAACCTTCGAAGCTCGGCATACGCAGCGAGCGATTCGGAATCGTCCTCGCTGCCGGTGCAGACTTCGACGGAGACGGACTGCAAGATCTGCTCGTCGGCGGATCGAAGATGGACAGCCCGGTCTGGCTGCTCTCCGGGAGGCCAATGCGGGTCACGCGCACTTTCGAGAACCCCCGGCCCGACGACTCGAACTTCGCCAGTTTCCTGTCGCCGCTCTGCGACATGGATGGCGATCACACCCCGGACGTCATGGTCGCGCTGAGCATGGCCAAGAGGGGAGAGTTGGCGGAAGCGGGGTGTGCATACCTGTACTCCGGCGCAACGGGAAAACTGATCAGCGAGGTCGCCGTGCCGGTCCCCGCCCAATCCGATCGGTTCGGGTCGCTGGGCGCCGTTGTCTGTCCGAGAGCCGGCAAGGTCGTTCTCGTCGCGGGGAGCGAGCGCAAGCTGTGGTACGTCGTCGTGACCACGGACGCGCAGTGAGTCGGCTGATGTGTAGGGGCGGGTGACGGGGATTCAGCCCAGTGCGTGGCTCCACTGGACCTCGACCGTCTGACGCGGCGGCCAGTTCTTGAACGAGCAGAAGTTGACGTCGTCCAACAACTCGGGAGCGAAGGGGTGAAGCGCATCAGGATGCAAGATGCCTCGTGCCCGGATGTCGGCGAGAGCCAGCCGAGGATCCATCCGCCTCACGAGACCCTGGGCCTCCCAGCGTCTCCGAGTCATCAACTCGGCGACTCTTCCGAATGGACCGAATACGGCAGCGGAGACCGTTCTTCGTGCAGGCACGACTGAGCCGGAGAGTTGGAAAGCGGCTCGGTCGAAATCGACGAACTGGAAGACTCCCCCATTGGCATCGCTGGCACTTGGATCGAAGGTCATACCGAGTGCCGGTCGAGAAGTGAGCACCCATTCGATCACCAGATCGTCTTGCATTCGCCGTGATCCATGATCGTGCAGGGTCGTGACGAGCACGACGTACGGAGCAGAGGCGAAAGCTCCCTGTTGCACCTTCCCAGCGATCTCGTTTTGGATTCCGCCATCCGGCTGCGGAACGGTTCGAAACCCGCTCGAGTGATCGGCGTGTTCGAGGCCGCAGAGTCGGGTCATGCGCTCCAGGCTGATGTTCGTTACCTCGACGAAGAAAGTTCTCCCATTCTTCGTGCACCTGAAGTCCGGCGTCCTTGTTCGGCCGGTTCGTACCCGATCGATTTTATCCACCCGGCATCGAAGCCAGTCCCACGCGACAGCCTCAGAAATCGCTGCTTCGATCTGTGCCGGATCGTTCGATCTCAACCGTGCGCACCAATGCCGAGCGTCGTGAAAGTCCTCTTTCTCGAGCCAAGCGACATACTTCGCGAGGAAGGGGCGGTAGTGCTCCGCATCGAATCGAGGATTGGGGTGAGTCATGAACGAAGGTACGCGCACGAGTCCCGTTGTGAACCCAAGATCTAGCCGGACCCCAGCAGCTCCATCGCCGCCCTGCGTCGTGCGTCGTCCTCGCCCGCATTGATCTTCGCCAGGCCGAAGTCGAACTCTTCGGACTGCTCCGGCGACCAACGCACTCGGTCGAACCCGTGCTTCTGGCGGAACGCCTTGATGAAGTGATTGCGCTTGCGGTCGAGCGTGTCCTGCTCGACCACCCACGCGTTCATGCGCGCGCGGATCTGCTCCGCCACCGCGTCCGAGGCCTCCGGCCAGAGGCGCTTGAACAGGTTGGCGCCATCTTCGGTGAGCTCGCGCACCAACGCGGCCTTCTCACCGAGGCCGCAGCGTCCGTCCACGTCCGGCTTGGACGCGAACACGCCGCTCGCAGCCTGCGTCGCGCGCGAGCGGAAGACCGCTTCGCGCAAGAATGCTTGTGCCAGCGCGAGACGCTCTTCGCTGCCGGTGGCGCGTCCGCTCATCGTCGCTCAGCAGTGCTCGTTGAACGCTTCGGTCAGGTTGCGCGCGACGTCGACCGGCTGCTTGCCCTCGATGTCCTGGCGCTGAACCATCTTCACGAGCTTGCCGTCCTTGAAGAGCGCGATCTGCGGCGAGCTCGGTCGGTACGGCTTGAAGAACTCGCGCGCCTTCTCGGTCGCCTGCGTCTCCATGCCGGCGAAGACCGTGAACATGTTCGCGGGCTTCTTCGTGTTCATCAACGCGGTGCGCAGACCGGGTCGCGCGCCGCCGGCGGCGCAACCGCAGACGGAGTTGACGAAGATCAAGGTCGTGCCGGGCAGCTTCACTGCGGCTTCCACGTCGGCCGGGGTCTTCAGTTCCTTCACGCCGAGGCGAGTGAGTTCATCGCGCATGGGCTGGACGAGGTCGGGGTCGTACATGTTCGTTCTCGATGGTCTTGAGAGGCGGAAGTTCGAAGTGCGGGGAATAGGCCCGGATCAGCCGTGAGTCTAGCGCGCGCGAGAGATGAAACGGCGAACCGGCTGTGTGCATCTGTGGGAGCGGTTTTCCCGCCCGTCCTCCCAACGAACCCGCGAGCGACTGCGTTCGTGGCCCGGAGGATCCCCATGAGCTCACGTGCAGTACTCGCGATGTGCCTCACCGTCCTGTGCGCATGCCAGGCCGACGAGGACAAGGCGCCGCATTCTCGCCCTTCGCCCGGCGCGAACACCGTTCATCTGAACGCCCAGGCGCTCGCCGCCTATCAACGCCTCCTTCACGCCGAGAGGTTCGCCGATTCGATGGTCGGAGAAGGCGGCGACTTGCCGCCCGAGGCCGATGATCTGCGTCTCGTGGTGAAGGACGACACGAACGGAAGCGCGTGCGGCGAGCTGTTCGAGAAAGGGACCATGTCGGGACGGCTCTTCGCGTTGTGCGGACTTTGGTGGCGGGATCCGGTGCGCTTCGAGAAGGGCGTGGCCGAACTGCGCAAGAGCACGGAGTTCGTCACGTTCCAATCCGGATGCGAGACCGAGCAGATCGAGGTGCGCGAGCTCGTGCATCAGCGCAACGGGATCGTGCTCGACGGTCGGAAACAATCGCTTCTGGATTGGCTCCGACTTCACCCGGATCAGTCGTCCATGCTCGACATCGAGGGAGGCGGCTATCCGCAGCGGTTGCTCGACTTGCCGCCGGAACACTGATGCAGAGCACGCCTGCGGAAGTAGACTCGGGTCACGCCGCACGACACACGCTCGTCGGGACACTTCGAGGCTTGGGAACGTGCGCGCGTCGTCGTCATGAGTACGCCCGTGGATTTGTTGCAGACGGTCAAGGACGGCGCAGTGGATCGGCTGCGTCAGATCCTGGAGGCCGAGCCGTTGCTCGCTGCGGCGCGCGACGAGCGCGGTGTTTCGGTGCTCTTGCAAGCGCGCTACCGCCAGCGATTCGACATGGTCGAAGCGATCCTCGAGCATCGCGGCGGAGAGCTCGACGTGTTCGAAGCAGCGGCGCTCGGCCATGTCGATCGGCTGGCGACGTTGACGGCGCTCGATCCGCGCACGGTGAACTCGTTCGCGACCGACGGGTTCACGCCGCTGCAGTTGGCGGCGTTCTTCGCGCAACCGGAAGCGGTCGGGTTGTTGTTGCAACGCGGCGGGAACGTCGAAGCGGTGTCGCGCAACGACAATCGGTTGCGTGCGTTGCACTCAGGCGCGGCGGGTGGGAGTTGCGAGATCGTCGAGCGGTTGTTGCAGGCGGGCGCGAACGTGAACGCGAGCCATCAGGGCGGGCACACGGCGTTGCATGCTGCGGCCGGAGCGGGGCGACTCGACATGGTGCGAGTGCTGCTGGCGCATGGTGCGGATCCGACGGCGAAGTCGGAGGATGGAAAGACGGCGTTCGACTTGGCGAACGCGACCGGTCGCACTGCAGTCGTGCAAGCCCTGCGCGGCGAGTGGTAGTGGTGGGTGCCAGGCACGCTCCGCTCTCCCGGCAAGGTCGGAGGGAATGAGG
>JBBQNP010000115.1:0-14415 GCA_038330085.1 Planctomycetota bacterium
GTCCGTTGACGGTGATCTTGACCATGGGACTCAAGAGCGCGCTCCGACGAACGACGACGACCCACCTCTGCACGTCACATCGAACCCGCGCAGACCGACTTCACAGAGCCCAAGTCCAAACACTCCCGATCCCATGCCTCCTCCGCATTGCGTCCATACTTGGCCGACGGGCGCGGTGATGGCCGGTACTCCGGCCGTGACCGCGCGCGCCGGAACCGCGCCGGAGGCGCGGAATCGGTTGCCGTTTCGTTCCATCTCCCTTTGCGTCCGCTCCGTCATCAGTGCGCTCCCGCGACCGCATAAACCGGCTTTGGGACGTGGAGCGGATCGCGCTGCGCCCTGATGCACTCGATCAACTCGTCCTTGAACAACCTGACCGCGGACAACGTCGGAATCGCCGCCGCATCCGACAGCGCGCAGATCGTCTTGCCCGGCGCCATCCCCATCGCAAGCGACTCGAGCGTCGCGACATCATCCGGCTGACCCTGACCGTTCGCAATCCGCCTGAAGATCTGCGCCAGCCACTGCGTACCTTCGCGGCACTGGCTGCACTGACCGCAGCTCTCGTGATCGTAGAAGCGCGCGATGATCTCCATGACGCGCGCGATCGACGTCGTGTCGTCGATCATGATCATCGCGGCAGTCCCGAGCGACGAACCGCGCGCCTTCAACGAGTCGTGATCTAGCACGACATCAACATCCTTCCCCAGCATCAGCGCGCACGATGAACCGCCAGGGAACCACGTCTTCAGCGCCCTTCCCTTCCACATCCCGCCGGCCTTTTCCTCGAGGATTTCCTTCGCGGTCACCCCGAACGGAAGCTCGTACACACCGGGCTTGTTCACGTGACCAGAGATGCCGCACAAGAAGTTGCCGGTCGACCCCCCGCCCTTGCCGTCACCCGTTCCAATCTTCGCGTGCCAATCACCTCCGCGCTCGATGATGAACGGCGCGTTGAAGACCGTCTCGACGTTGTTGACCGTCGTCGGCTGTCCCCACAAACCCGCCATCGCGGGGAAGGGCGGCTTCGGACGCGGGTGCCCGCGCTTGCCCTCGAGGCTCTCCATCAACCCCGTTTCCTCGCCGCAGATGTACGCGCCCGCACCCTTGTGCATGTGGATTTCGCACGAGAAGTCCGAGCCCAGGATGTTCTTGCCGACGAGCTTCGCTGCGCGCGCTTCGAGGATCGCGGCCTGCACGCGCTCGTACGACAGCCGGTATTCGCCGCGCACGTAGATGTAGACGGCCTGCGCGCGGATCGCGTACGCCGCGATGAGGCAGCCCTCGATCAAGCCGTGCGGATCGCGCTCCATGAGCACGCGGTCCTTGCACGTGCCCGGCTCCGATTCGTCGGCGTTGATCGCGAGGTAACGCGGGCGCGGATCCTTCGTGGGATCGGGCATGAAGCTCCACTTCATGCCTGTCGGGAATCCGGCGCCGCCGCGGCCCCGCAGACCCGACTTCTTCATCTCGTCGATGACTTGCGCGGGCGTCATGCCCTTCTTGAGCATCGTCTCGAACGCGCGGTATCCGCCGAGCTTCTTGAACGCGTCGATCTTGTGCGAGCCGTCGAGGCGGGCCCGGTCGAGCAGCCACGTCTCGTACTTCTTGATGGAAGCGCGGCTCGTGGGGGTGGAGTTCAACGCACACCTCCGAGGATGCGCGCGATCTTTTGCGCGTCGAGGTCTTCGTGGTAGGTGCCGTCGAGATCGAACATCGGCGCGTTGGCACACGCGCCCTGGCATTCGACGGGCTTCACGGTCCACTTGCCGTCGGGGGAAGTTCCACGGAGCGGTGCGCCGGTGATCTTGCAGACTTCGGCGATCACGTCTTGGGCTCCGCGCAGGTCGCACGAGATGTTGTGGCAGATCGACACGACGTGCTTGCCGACCGGGCGCAGGTGGAACATCGGGTAGAAGGACGCGACGCCGAACACTTCGACGGGCTCGAGGTCGAAGTACTGCGCGAGGTCTTCCATCGCGTCGGGCGAGATCCAGCCGCCTTGCGTGTCTTGCACGCGGTGCAGGGCCATGATCAACGCGGCGCGTTTCTCGGGGTAGTTCTTCACGAGCTCGTCGAACTCGCTCTTGAGCGCGGGTGCGAGTGCCATCAGCGGTCCACCTCGCCCATCACGAAGTCGAGGCTGCCGATGATCGCGACCGTGTCGGAGAACAAGCGGCCTTGCATCAGGAGCGGTATCGCCTGCACGTTCATCAACCCGGGTGAGCGAATGTGACAGCGCAACGGATGCGACGTGCCGTCCGACACCACGAAGAAGCCGAGCTCGCCCTTGCTCGATTCGATCGCGGTGTAGCCCTCGCCCTTCGGCAGCGCCATGTCCGTCACGATCTTGAACTGGTGGATCAACTCCTCCATCGACGCGCGCACTTCCTGCTTGGGCGGCAGCACGTAATGACGGTCGAAGCTGAGGAACTCTCCGCCTCTGCTCTTCTGCATCGCGTCGAGCACCTGCTGGCAGATGCGCACTGACTGCCGCATCTCCTCGACGCGCACCAAGTACCTGTCGTAGCAGTCGAAGCGCGTGCCGATCGGGATGTCGAATTCGTAGTTCTCGTACCCCGAGTACGGCCTGTTCTTGCGCAGGTCCCACTCGACGCCGGCGCCGCGCAGGTTCGGTCCCGTCAACGACCACGCTTCGGCGTCGGCCTTCGTGAGGATGCCGACGTTGCGGTTGCGGTCGAACCAAATGCGGTTCCCCGTCAACATCTTCTCGAACTCGTCGATCTTCGCGGGGAACTGGTCGCACCACTCACGCACCTGGCGTGCGACGTCGTCGTCGATGTCGGCATAGACGCCGCCGACGCGCACGTACGAATGGTGCATGCGGTGCCCGCTCCACGCGTCGAGCAGCGAGTAGATTTTCTCGCGCTCGTTGAACGTGAAGAAGAACATCGTCACCGCACCCAGGTCGATCGCCGTCGTGCCCAGGTAGATCAAGTGCGCGTTGATGCGCGACAACTCCATGATCAGCACGCGGATCTGCTGCGCGCGCTCGGGCACCTCGAGCTTCGCGAGCGTTTCGAGCGCGAGCGCGTAGCCGACGTTGTTCATCAACGGCTGCACGTAGTCGAGGCGGTCCGTGTGCACGAAGAACTTGCGCCAACCCAGCGTTTCGCAGCTCTTTTCCTTGCCGCGGTGCAGGTAGCCGACCTCGGGCTCGACGTACTTCATCGTCTCGCCGTCGAGCACGACCTTGATGCGCAAGACGCCGTGCGTCGCCGGGTGCTGCGGGCCCATGTTGAGCGCCATCAGCTCGCCGTGAAGCGGATCGTCCTTGTCGATCGAACCGGGCGTGTACTCGAACGACTGCAGCTTCTCGACCTTGCGATCGCGCGAATGGTCGACGTGTCCGCCTGCGATGCTCGGCGTGCTCATGACGCGGACTCCTCGGAGATCGGAGAGCGCTCGCGGCGCCGGCGATCCCACTCGCGATACAGACGATCGGGCTCGATGCCCTGGTGGGGGAAGTCCTTGCGCAGCGGGAAGTGGTCGTAGTCCTCCGGCATCAACAAGCGCTTCAACCCGGTGTGCCCTTCGAACGCGATGCCGAACATGTCGTAGCACTCGCGCTCGCTGTAACCGGCGCCGGGGAAGAGGTCGACGATGCTCGGAACGCTCGGGTTGTCGCCGCCGACGCGCGCGTGGATGCGCACGCGCTCGTTGTGCGTGAAGGAGATGAACTGCCACGACATCTCGAAGCGCGGCTCGTGCGGCCAGCGGTCGACCGCCGTGACGAACGTGTTGCTCTCGAACCCGCACCGATCACGCAGCGCGACGATGACGTTGCGCACGTCGCTCAACGCAACGCTGATCGTCGGCGTGCCGTCGGCAGCCGACTTCGTCTCGAGCGCGACGCTGGGTAGCGCCGCCTGGATGCGTTCGATCGTGGTCATCAGGGGGGAGAGGGTGCCGCAGCGCGCGTCGATCGCACCGCGGGAGAGGGCTGCGAGACAGGCCTCATGAAAAGGACAGGGGGAATGATCAGTGCTCGTAGACGCCGGGTGCGAGAGTCTCGCCGCTGCGCGTGGTCGGAACGGCTTGGTTGGGCGTGCGCACGAAGCGCTTCGTGCCCTCGTCGTACTCGCCGATCGCGGGACCGGACTGCAGCAGCTTGAGAGGCCTTTCGCGCTCGATTTTCCGCTGCAATTTGATGATCGCGTCGATCACCACGTCGGGCCGCGGCGGGCATCCGGGCACGTAAATATCGACGGGGAGGATCATGTCGACGCCCTGCACGACCGCGTACGAGTCGTACATGCCGCCCGAGCTGGAGCACACGCCCATCGCGATGACCCACTTGGGGTCGGGCATCTGGTCGTAGATCGTGCGGCAGGCCTCGGCCATCTTCCACACGAGGGTGCCCGCGACGATCATCAGGTCGCACTGGCGCGGGCTGAACCTGGCAGCTTCAGCGCCGAAGCGGCTGATGTCGAACTTGGGCCCGATCATCGCCATGAGCTCGATGCCGCAGCACGAGAGCCCGAGCGGCATGGGCCAGAGCGAGTTCTTGCGTCCCCAGTTGATGAGCTCGTCGACGCGGGTCGCCATGAACCCCGACTCGATGTCGGTGTGCGACTCGGCCGGCTTCAGCGGTCCCATTCGAGGCCTCCCTTGCGCCAGACGTAGGCGAGCGCGAGTGCGAGGACGAACACGAAAGCACCGATCTCGCCCATGACGATCATGGCCATGTGCTGTGCCTGGAAACCCTTGGCCGCGACGGCCCACAGGATCAGGAACACCGACTCGACGTCAAACAAGATGAAAAGGACCGCGACCAGGTAGAAGTGGATCGAGAGGCGGATCCGGGCGTTCCCACGCGGCTCCATGCCGCACTCGTAGGGGTCCTTCTTGGAGACGTTGACCCGCCGCCGGCCGAACCACTCGCTCAGGAGGTTGTTCAGCAGGGCGAACCCTAGGGCCACCAGGAGGAGTATGAGGACCGGTACGTAATCGTTGAGCATGGAAGTTGGGGGCGGAGGAGTGTAGCGGCGTGTGTTGGGTGGTCCAAGCACGCCACGTGACATCGCCCCGTTGTCCGCATGTCGCCGTGTGCCGCTGCGCTCCTCCCGCCCCCAACTTCCATGCTCGACGATTGCGTACCGGTCCTCATGCTCCTCCGTCGCGCGCTAGCGCGCGACAGACTTTGGAGGGGAGTGTCGCCGTGCCTCACATCCCGCCTGCCCTCCGCCCGTCATCCCAGTCCATCCGCGCGCCAGCGCGGCTGGACGGGTCTCAGGCCCTCGCTCAACGGCTGCGTATCTAATCCATTCCTTGGCAACAACTTACGCCTTGTCTTACTCCCCAATCTTCACAAAGTCCCCCCGCGTCCCCCGCGCCAACTTCCCCAACGTCTCATCCCCCTGGCTCCCCACCTGCACACAGTGAAAAACCACCCTCGTCGGTGGCCCAACCCTCTCCAAAAACCCCTCGACCCACCCCGCTCCCTCCGACGTCTCCCCGTCACAAAGCACAATCACCGTATCCGCCTCCAACCTCCCCAAATCCACCTCCCCGTTCTTCCCGACACACAGCGCCGCATCCACCCCGTCCTTCAGCCTGGTCCCGCCATTGGGCTTCTGGAACTTCAGCCACTCCCTCACCCCCTTCACGTTCTCCGCACTGGCCGGCACCAACCCGCCCTTCCAAGGCTCCGCGATGTCGTGGAAGACGATCACGTTGAACTTCCCCTTGGGCCCCATCCCTTCGACGAACGTCGTCAGCTGCCCGACCGCCTCTTCCCACCGCGAGCGGGACGCCATGCCCCGATCCGAGGCCGGCGGTCCGAACGGCGTGCTCATGCTGCCCGATCTGTCGATCACGAACACGATGCGGTCGCTCCTCGGTCGGATGCCGAAGAACGTGCCCTCGGTCAGCTCTTGCACGCCCGACGGCGTCTGAGGCACCGCACTTTTCCCGCCGGGCGCATGCAGCGCCGCCCACCACGCGCGCCACGCCTCTGGATCCAGCCCGAACCCCCGTCCCGAGCGTGTCTGCAGCGCGCGTTGGATCTCCCACCTGACCCTCAACGACGGATCGCCGGCTTCCGCGCGCGACTTCCACAGCGACAGCGCCTCGATGAGCACGGGCACCATGACCTCGTTGTCGACCGGCTGTTGCAGCAGCGCCGCCCGCACCGCCGCGCGCCAGTCCGTCGACAACAGCCCCAACCTCACGACCGCCGCGTAGTGGTCCGCGACGACGCTCTTCTTGTCGAAGTGCACCGACGCGAAGTGCTTCTCCGCCAGCGCCGCGACGAACGGATCCACATTGCGCGGAGGTGCCTCGATGATCGGGATGAACTGCATGTGCACGACGTCGTCGTCCCAACCGACGAGCGCGCGCAGCGCCGCGATCTGGATGCGCATGTCCTTGTCGAGGGTGCAGGCGAGGATGGCGACCTTCGCGCTCGGCACGGTTTTCAGCTCGAAAAGCCGCAGAACCGCGAGCCTGCGCGCGAGCGTCTGCGTGCGCGGCATCGACAGCACGTCGGACGCGAGCCAGCGCAGGAAGTCCGTGTCCATGTGCGCCTGCAGCGTCTCGACGGCCGCGTCGCGCAGGTCCGCCTCGGGGCTCGCGCTGCGGTCGTCGTGCAAGGCGTCGAGGAAAAGCCCCATCACGTCGAGCATCGCGAGGGCCGCGTCGTGCGCGCGCGACGGATCGACGCTCCACAACAAGCGCGTGTCGGCGATGTAGCCCTTCGCCTGCACGAGCACTTCTTCCTTCAGCACGATGCGCCGGTCGCGCAATCGCTCCACCAGCAATTCGAGCTTCGCGATCGGGTCCTCGACGGCTGCGGAGCTCGCCGGTCCCAACGAGGAGAGGGACATCGCCGGACCTAGTGGTGAGGCTCGAACGCGCGTCGGGCAGCACAGGGCGAGCACGGCCGCCAGGATCGTCGCACTGAACCGGTGGACCGCTGAGTTCATCATCCGTGCGCCCTTCGCTGGCAGGCGTGAGCGTAGCGATCTCGGTCTCGTCTCTGCTGGGTTCCTCGACGGGATCGTCGCTGCTCTCCGAGCGGCGGAGAAACGGAGAAGGCCGGCATCCATGCCGGCCTTCCCGTGGAAGCGATCGCCGGCGTGGCCGCCGGCTCCGTTCACATTCCGTCGATCGTGAAGGGGAAGGTCATGTAGTGACCGCCCTGCGGAGTCGTGTACGTCTGAAGGGTCTGGTGGATTCCGTTGAGGCCCTCGAACAGAGTCCCGGTGACGACCTGACCGGGGAGGATCCTCACCTGCAAGCGGCTCGAGAACTGATCGGGGTTCGAGGGGAACGCGAGCGGGTTGTGCATCATCGTCTGAATCGAGAACCCGTACTGACCCGTGGCGAGGTTCGGGATCGCGACGCTGGGACGGCTGATCATCGTGACCGGCCAGATGAAGCGCACCGTCGAAACGTACGTCGAGAACGGCGTGCCGCCGACGATCACGTTCGAGCCCGCGCCACCGCGGCCGAGGAACTGGTAGCACTCGGCGACGAGGACGTGGATCTCGCAGGTCGCGGAGCGCAAGTGCGTGTCGACCGCCGTGAAGGTGAACGTCGAGGTCCCGATCTGCGCGGCCGTCGGGGTCCAGTTGACCGTGACGCACGCCGGGTTGCCCGTGACGTCCAGGGCCGGCGTCGTCGTCGCGCCGGGAGGCAGCGTGCCCGACAGCGTGACCGTGTCGTTGGGATCGACGTCACCCGCGCACACCGTGAACGTGACCGACACCCCCGAGCTCGCCATGATCGTCGAGCCGCAATCCGGAGTCGGGGGCTGGAACACCGGCGGGACATTGGGCAGGTACGTGTAGCAGATCGTGACGGTCGCGCCCGCCGTCACCATGAACTGCGAGACGATGTTGCCGCTGCCGCTCGAGGTCGAGCTGCCGACCGTGGTCACGGGCAGAGCGATCGTCCCCGGGTTGCCGGGAGGACCGGAGAAGAGCGCGAAATCCGTCGACATGCCGCTGGCCGAGTCGGATGCGTCCACACCCATGTGCGTGACGCCCGAGGTCCCCATGAAATCGACGGTGCCGTCGAAGGAGCTCAAGTTGTCGGAGAAGCTCGCCGTCGGCACGCCGCCCATGATCACCATCATGTCGGGCGTGTAGAGGCTCGCGCTCACCATGAGCTGCGAGAGCACGACGGTCGGCGTCGAATCGAGGCTCTCGATCCCGATGTTGCCGTGGAACTGCGACGCCAGCGTGAAGTCGATCTGGGTCAGCGTTCCGAGCGCCGTGTCGAACTTCGGCAGGGTGGCGGGCGCCATCCAGTTCGTGGGGATCTCAGGCAGCGTGTCGCTGAAGCACACTTGCTGGGTTTGAGCGAAAGCTGCGCCTGACAAGGCGAGGACCAGCGCAGCACGAACGAGCGGGAAGACGCGCATCATCGAGTTCCTCGGGAAGACCTGGTGCGGCGAGCAGACCAGGGGGAGCTAGGTCGATTCGCGCGGGAAGTCCGTGCGTGTCGACGCCGCCCAATTTATCACCGTCTGGGATTCCTGGTGCAGTCCTGATCCGCGAACTGCGTCACATCCCGCAGCGGAGACCGCGGCGTCCCGTCTCCAGGACCTGCGGCCGGTCGCCATTCCAGGTCGCACATGGGAGCTCTTTCACCCCTGCTCTGCAGCCGGCGACGCGCGAAGGCTGCCGCGAGTTCCGTTCATCTACGTGTTGTTCGCGCGGAGCGGGGCTGCGAGTGTCAGCCCTGCGAACGGCAGCGTCAGGGGCAGTCGAATCAGCCCGGGATCACGAGGAGGATCACGTACAGGGCGATCGCCGCTGCTGCATATCCGGCGTAGATCAGCATCGAGGTCTTGTTCATCGCGTGCTCCAGAACGGGGGACCAGCTCGAGAGCTGGATGGGGATGCGACCGCGATGGCAACTCGTGTTCCTGCGCCTCGCTTCGTGGAGTGCGCGGCGGAGGTGCCTCTCGGCGGCCCGATCCGAGCCGGCTTCGACGTGCGTGCGGGCTGCAGGGCGAAACGAGACGGGCCGTTACAAGTCCTCTGTAGCGCTTACACGCCCGCGTCGGAGGAAGCTTGCGCCTGCAGAGCCTTGCGATCGTGACGCGCACTCCGAAACCGAATGTCCGCGCAATCAAGTTGCAGGTCCGTCGCGACTCCAGCTGATCACTGAAGCGGGGATCCGCTTGGCTCGAGCAACAGAAGCGGCGCATCCAAATCGGAGCCTGCAGTGCCTCTGTGATCCCCATCCTGGCAGAGCATCGTGTCCCGGTGAGAAGCGAGCTGTTCCCCGCCGGGTTTCAGCGCCCAATCAAGTTCCCCTTCGATCGGAGCGCGCCCCATCGAGGGCGACGGGTCGAAATCGGCGATCCGGGTAGGCTGCTCGAGGCGCCGCGTGCGGGAGGTCAATTCCGGTTTCACCGACTTTCTCGCGTGGTCCCGTCGCGCTCGCGCATGAATCCCGCTCGCACACGATGGAAGACGTCCCGAATCCCTCGATCGAAGCGCTGCTGGAGCACGCGAGTTGGGTGCGCGCGCTGGCACGCACGCTCGTGTTCGATCCCAACGAGGCGGAGGACCTAGCGCAGGAGACGTTGACGGCTGCGTTGTCGGCGCGCCCCGCTCCCGGTCGCGGCTTCACGACGTGGCTCTCGACGACGCTCTTGAACGTGAAGCGCCAACGCTGGCGCCGCGATGTCGCGCGCGAGCGGTTCACCGCGCTCTACGCGCGCGATCGCAGCGACGAGACGGCTGAGAACCTGGCGGAGCAAGCCGACTTGCAGCGCACGCTCGTCGCGCACGTGCTCGCGCTCGAGGAACCGTACCGCGAGATCTTGTTGCAGCGCTACTTCGCCGCGCGCACGCCGACCGAGATCGCTGCGCGTACGCGCGTGAGCGTCGCGACCGTGACGAGCCAGTTGACGCGCGCCCATCACAAGCTGCGCCAGCGTCTCGAGCGCGAGCGCGGCGGCGGCACAGCGTGGATGTCGGCGCTCGTTCCGCTCGTCCCGCGCGCGCAGGCAATGTCGATCGCAGGAGGAATTCTCGTGAGCACGAAGATCGCGTTGTCCGTGGCAGCCGTCGTGATCGTCGGTGTGCTCGTGTGGACCGTCGCGCAGCATCGCGCAGCGCCGACGCCGGCGACGCTCGCATCGAGCGCTCCGGAAGCTCCGATCTCGTCTTCGCCTGCGCCTGTCGCACCTTCCACTTCGCCGAAACCTCTCGAGTCTCCATCTGCTCCACCGCGCGAAGTCGCTCCTGCGACGCATGCCGATGCACAACCTGTCAAACCTGTCGGCGCGTGCGTCGTGCACGGTCGCGCCGTCGACCAGGACGACCATCCGATGGGCGGAGTCGTCGCGCGTATCTGGGCCTCTCAGGTGTGGGCCGAAGGGATCGTCGTTCCGCGACTTCCCGGCAAGTATGACCGGCGCGGCTGGGAGCTGACGACGAGTGCAGACGGTCTCTTTCACTTCGACGCGCCGGTTCCGACGGCCGACCGCGTGTCGCTCACGCTCGAGCCAGATCCCTTCCACGATTCGATGCGCTTGAACTTCGGCGGAAAGCGCGCTGAGTCCTTGGCGCCGCTGCACGAAGGCGACAACGACATGGGCACGTTGCGTCTCGTCGCGACCGGCGCGATCCGAGGCAGCGTGCATGACGAAGGGGGAGTTCCTATCGCCGACGCGAGGATCGTTCTCGCTCCCGAGCGCTCGCAGACGATCGGCCGCGACACGACCACCGATGCTGCGGGCAACTTCGCCGCAGGTCATGCGCCTGCGGGACCGATTGGGCTGAACGTTCAAGCCGACGGATTCCTGTCCGAGTTCAGGAAGCCGATCGAAGTCGAGCTCGGACGGTTCACCGATCACGTCGACTTCGTGCTGCACAAGGCGCCGACGTTGAGCGGGATCGTCGTCGACGACGCGGGTCAGCCCGTCGAGGGCGCGAAGCTGTGGGGCTGGCCGAAGAGCTCCGGCAGCGGCGCCGGCGGAAAGTCCCTCGCGAACGGCGCGTTCACGATCAACCTGCCGCAGGACGAGCCGTACACGCTGGAGTCGACGCTCGACGGATACGAGTCCGTCGGCGTCGGCGAACGCTCGAAGTACTACGACGCGGGAACGCGCGATCTGCGCATCGTGATGAAGCGACTCGCTTCGTCCACGTTGCGCGTCGAGGATGCCGTGACGCACGCGCCGATAACGAAGTTCGGTCACTATGTCGTGGCGAACGAGAGCGACCACGCGGAGCATTCCAGCTACTCTCAGGTCGTGACTCCGCAGAACGTGGAGCACGCCGAGGGTCGCGTCACGGTCTCCTTCCGTCCGGGTATCGATGCGGTCGATGTCGGCGCGCCGGGCTACGAGACACAGCGCTTCGATCCGGAAGCAGGGGCGCCACCCGGTGGCGTGTTCGTCGTCGATCTCGTGCCCGCATCAGCGGTGTTCGGAATCGTGCGCGTCGACGGCGCACCGGCGGCGAACGCGGACCTGCGCCTCGAGCGCGGTTTCTACACCGGCGGCAAGGATCCGCTCGGCGAGGTCACGCCCAAGCGCTTCGTGGTCGAGCAGGAGGGCGCTGCAACGATGCACAGCGCGAGCGACGGATCGTTCCGTTTCGAGAACCTGGCGCGCGGGACGTACCGGCTCTTCGCGCATGCAGTCGGCGGACAGGCTGCGTCCGTCGACACGTTCGTCGTCGAAGCGAGCAAGCCGACGGATCTGGGCACGATCGACCTGGTTTCCGGAGCCTCGATTCGCGGGGTGGTGCTCGTTCCTCCCGGGCGGACCGCGGGCGGACTGACGGTGCGCATCGACGACAAGAACAATGGAGAGAAGCAGGTCACCGATTCGGACGGTCGCTTCCGCTTCGACGGCTTGGTGGCGGGTGCGCATCAGATGTTCCTCGAGGATGCTCCCGGTTCGACGGGCGCGGTGCCGCCGGTCGACGTGCAGCTCGCGGCCGCCGACGTGCGCGACGTGCAGATCGACGCGCGCGCATTCGGCACCTGTCGGGTCGAGCTCACGATCCTGCTCGGCGATCGTCCCGCGGCGAAGGCGCAGGTGAGCTTGACGCGGCCGAACAGTAGCGAGCGCATCGAGCTCGGGAGAACCGACGCGCAAGGGCACGTCGCGAACTCCGCGCCGCTCGCGAGCGATGTCGGCGTCCGCATCTGGACCGCGGATGGGATCACCCTCGATCACCCGACCGCGAAGTTGAGCCTCGGGCTCGACGCGAAGATCGTCGAGACGATCCGATTCGAAGTTGGCAGCGTCGACGTGGTGCTTCCGTCGAGCTTGACGATGCCGGCGAAATGCAGTGTCAACGTCGAGCTGACGCCGGTCGCAGGCTCGACGGCGAACAAGATGTCGCGCTACATCGATCTAGTCGACGCGACGGTGCACGACGAAGGCGTTTCATGGGTCGAAGTGGGGCGCAAGCTGCGCTTCGAGAACGTGCTCGCCGGGGATTGGGACCTCGTGTTCGACGTGTGCGACAAGGCGGATCCCACCGAGACGGTGCAGATCGGGCCCGAGGCTTTCGAGACGCACCCCAAGACGATGTACAAGGGCAAGGGGACGGTGAAGGTCGTGTCGGGACAGACAGCAACCGTCGAGTTGCACTGACACATCGACGATCGAACCGTCGAGACCGCCGCGTCTACTTGTCGAAGACGTTCGTCTCGCTCGGGCTGATGCGCTCTTCGACCTTCTCGACGGTGAGGTCGAGCTTGGCGAAGTCGAGCTTCGGGAACTTGCGCGGTTCTTCGCGCTTCGTTTCGCCGGTGGGGTCGGGCTTCTTTGTGCTTGCGTCGGTCGGGGACTTGTTGTCGTTCGTGCTCATGACATGTCTCGCGGAGGCAACGTTCAGGTGGCGGGGGTGGGATCGAGCTTGACCAACAGGCCGAGGCGGTGCAATTGCTCGGCGAAACGCGTCAGGTTCGCGCGCGCGGCGCGATCGGACGCAGGAACCATCTCGAGCAGGTCACCGAGGCTGCCGGCTTGTTCCAGCGCCTCGAGCGCGCGCGCGCCGTCGGGAGTCAGCTCGACGAACTCGGCGGTGTCGCCGCAGTAGGCGAGCACGCTGTCCTTCTTCGACACGTGACCGAGCTCGCGCTCGGCGGTTTTCTGTGCGCTCTCGACGAAACGGCCTGTGAGGAAATCGGGCCGAGCGGCGCGCGCGAGCGGATCGGCGAGCTTCGTGATCACGTCTGAGTATCCGAACGGTATTGCGACCGTCGACGTGCCGCCGCCGACGCCGAGCTCGGGATCCGCGCCGGCTTTTTCGCGTTTCTCGGTGCGCGCGCGGCAACGACGGGCGAACTCGTCGGGCTTCACGTCGCGCGCGAGGTGCAGGAAGTAGTGGCTCTTCTGCATGAACCAGAAGATGTTGTCGCCGGCGAAGAGCGGATAGTTGGCGCGCAACGCGGCCATCATCTGCTCGAACATCTCCGCGGCTTCGTTCTGCGTCATGCCGGACGCGGCTTCGTAGTCGTGGTAGAGCTGCAGGTCGGCACCCGGATCGCTGAGGATCTTCAAGCCGAACGACTCGGCCTCGCGGTACGTCTTCGCAACCTCGTCGATGTGGAAGGTCTGCAGCGACACTTCCCGCACGACGTCCTTGTGCGCGATCAGGAAATCCACCGTCGCCTGCGCTTCTTCGCGCGTTTCGGTCGGGAACCCGACCATCGCGTAGAACGTGACGCTGATGCCGGCGTTCGCGCAGTTCGTCGCGACCTCGATCGTCGACTTGAGCGACTGGCCCTTCATCATCAGCTTCAACAAGCGCGGCGTCGCGGTCTCGAAGCCGAACAAGAGCTTGCGACAGCCCGACTGGTAGAGCCGTTGTGCACCCTCGAGCGTGTACGCCTTCGGCTCGACGCGAGCGTCGCACCACCAGCGGATGTCGGCGCGCTTCGCGATCAGCTCGTGCGGCAGATCGCGGATCATCCCCGGCGGCATGCAGTCGGTGATGAAGTTGACGTTGCGCGTCCCGAGCGTGTCGCGCAGCTTGACGATGTGGTCGGCGATCGTCTTCGCGGAGCGCGTGCGGTAGCCGGGGCCGATGACGGTCGGCAACGTGCAGAACGTGCACTCGCCGTAGTAGCAGCCGCGGTTGATGTCGTAGGGGATGACGAGCTCGGGCGAGAAGTACTTGGTCAGCGGCAGGCCGTCGAAGTCGGGCACGGGCGCATCGTCGAGCTTGATCGGATGGCCGGGCGTGTTCTCGACGGTGCGCGCTGTTTCGTCGCTGCGATCGAACCACGTCAGCGAGCCGACGTCGCCGAGCGGACGACCATCGCGCAAGCGCTCGCACAACGCGAGCAGCGGGTTCTCGCCCTCGTGAAAGATCAGCGAGTCGATGCACGCGTCCATGCCGGGCGCGCGCATCAGCTTCTCGCCGATGTACGCGAGGAAACCACCGCCCGCCGTGACGTGACACTCGG
>JBBQNP010000116.1:0-14413 GCA_038330085.1 Planctomycetota bacterium
CGTCAACGATCTGGAGCTTCCCGCACTCTCCGCCATCGCCGGCCTGCAGCGCTGGCGCACCCTGCTCGACGAAGCCGGCGCAGGTCACTTCCGCCTGTCCGGCAGCGGTTCGTCCTTCTTCGGACTATATGACAACGATGACGACGCGCACGCGATGCTCGAGACCGTCGATCGGGTTTCCCGATCGCGCGGTCTCGCTTCCCGCTTCTGCGACGTCGTCCATCCTTGCGGCCATGGTGCGCGAGTCCTGTCGGAACGTTGAACCGGATCGCACCGCGTGTGCGGAAGTGATCTCCGTCGAGCCGAATGTTTGCGATGTTCCAGCGAGCCCAGCAACGATCCCAGCAGCGAGACCTGCGTGCGGGGTGAGGACCGCGGACGGGACGTCGACGGCTCTGCAGCCCGAGCACAACCCCGGATGAACATCACGGAGATCCGCATCAAGCTCTTGCTGAGCACGCGCGACAAGCTCCGGGGCTTTGCGAGCGTCACGATCGACGATTGCCTCGTCGTGCGCGACGTCAAGATCATCGAAGGCGGTCGTGGGCTGTTCGTGGCGATGCCGAGCCGCAAGCTGTGCGACCGCTGCCCCGCTTGCGCCGCCAAGAACCACATCCGCGCGCGCTACTGCAACGACTGCGGAGCCCGGTTGGGCGAGAAGCGGGGCGACACGGACGAGCGCGGCCGTCCGCGCCTGTACGCCGACATTTGCCACCCGATCAGCCAGGACGCGCGCGATCGCGTGCAGAATGCGGTGCTGAAGGCCTATGCCGAGGAGGTCGTGAAGTCGAAGCAGGAGGGCTACGTCGCCAAGAGCTTCGACGACCTCGACTACGACTCGTACGAGGACGAAGCGACCGAGTCGCGCTGACGGTAGGGCGCTGATCGCAGCGCGCTGACGGTACGGAGGCTGCCTCCGTACCGTCAGCCCGTGATCGTCGTCTCGGTCCTCGAACGCACGCTGGCTGCGTTGCGCGCGCAAGCTCTCGCGCAGGTGCCGCACGCGGACGTGATCGAGCTGCGGCTCGATCACGTCGGCGATCCAGGCGTGGACGAGCTCACGGAGTTGATCAGCGCGATCACGGTGCCGGTCATCGTCGCAGTGAACGGTCCGGAAGCGCACGGCCACTTCCGCGGCGAGCGCGACGAGCGCTTTGCGACGCTCGCGTGCGCAGCGCGGGCCGGCGCTGCGTTCATCGACGTCGACTGGAAGGACGCACGCCTGCAAGGTCCGCTGCCCTCGACGTGCCGGCGCATCGTGTCGCGTCACGAGATGGAGACGCTCCCGCCACTGGAGACTGCGTGGGCCGAACTCGAAGAGAACGCGCGACCGACCGACGTGCTGAAGTTCGTCGCGCACGCGCGCTCGGGCGAAGACGGCGTGCGCATGCTCGAGTCGGTGGCGACACGCTCGCGCGACGTGGTCGGGTTCACGAGCGGCGAGGCCGGCTCGTTCACGCGCGTGCTCGCGCCGATCTTCGGATCCAAGTGGACGTACGCCTCTCCCGCGCGGATCGAGGGGGCGACCGTCGGCACGGCGAGTGCCCCAGGGCAACTGCGCCCCGACGAGCTGCGCGCGATGTGGCCTACACGAGGTCCGTCGCGCGAGACGCGCGTGTTCGCGGTCCTCGGCAACCCGATCGGTCACTCCTTGTCACCGCGGCTGCACACCGCGGCGTTGCGCGCGCTCGACTTCGACGGCGCCTACGTCGCGATCGCGCCGCAGGATTTCGGCGACTTCCTGGCAGAGTGCCGCTCGCCGAACTGGGGCGGGTTCTCGGTCACAGCTCCATTCAAGATGGACGCGTTCGACGCCGCGTCCGAGTCCGATCCTGCTTCGAAGGCCACGCGCGCCGCGAACACACTCGTGCGACGCCCCGACGGTGCTTGGTCGGCGCACAACACGGACGTGCCCGCGATCGCCTCGAGCCTCGAGCGCGCGCTCGCGTCGCGTGCGCAGATGCGGCTCGCCGATGCAAGTGTGGTCGTGATCGGAACGGGTGGCGCAGCTCGTTCCGCGGCGTACGGTCTGCGAGGCGCGCGATCGCTCACGGTCGCTGGACGCAATGCGCTCGAGCGCGACAAGCTGGCCCACGAACTCGGTTGCGCGTCCGCTGCACTGGAAGCTCTGCCCGACATCGAATGGGACGTGCTCGTGAACTGTACGCCGCTCGGATCGGGAACCGACCCCGAAGCAATGCCGGTCGATGCACACATTCTGGGGCCCAACAAGATCGTGATGGACGCCGTGTACCGTCCCGAGAACACGCCGCTCATCGCAGCAGCGCGAACCCGTGGCGCAGTCGCCATTGCGGGTTCGAGCTGGTTCGTGCGGCAAGCCGCGCTGCAGTTCGCGCTGTTCACGCGCCTCGACGTGGACGAGCAACTCTTGCGGTCCGAGTTCGACCGCGCGCTCGCGGAGGATCCGTCGTGAAGCGCGCGTTCGCTCTCGTCGGTCTACGCGCGAGCGGTAAATCCACCGTCGGTCGCGCGCTCGCGGAGCTGCTGCACGTTCCTTTCGTGGACCTCGACGAAGAGCTTGTGCGCGCGTCGAAGTTTCCATCCATCGGCGAGCTCTTCATCACGCTCGGCGAGCCCGCGTTCCGCGAGATCGAGACACGCGTGCTCGAAGACACGCTCGCCAATGACGAGTCGATCGTGATCGCGACCGGTGGGGGAGTCGTCGAGCGCGAGCGCAATCGTGTCCTGCTCGCCGAACATGCGTTCGTCGTCTGGCTCGACGTGCCCGTGCCCGAATTGCAACGCCGCCTGCGCGCTGATCCGGTCGAGCGTCCCTCGTTGACGGGGCCCGACGCGGTCAGCGAGGTGCCCGAGATCGCGCGTCGTCGAGAGCCGCTCTACGCCGCCTTGGCCGCTCTGCGCGTTGCCGCCGACTCGGGGACGCCGACCGAGATCGCCGCGGGCATTTCGTTCCGGCTGGCAGGGCAGGGACTTACGCCCTAACGGCCCTTCGCGAACTCGCGCTGTTGAACTCCGCGGCCTGTTCGGTCATACTCCTGGCTCAACACCGCGGGGTGGAGCAGTCTGGCAGCTCGTCGGGCTCATAACCCGGAGGTCGCAGGTTCGAATCCTGCCCCCGCTACCAATTGAAGAGGGACTCGCGAGAGATCGCGGGTCCCTCTTTTTCGTTGCCCTCGGTGCCTTTTTCGTTGCCCTCGGTGCCTTTTTCGTTGCTCTCTGTGCAGGACGCGCGTCTTGCTTCGTGGATCAGCGCGGGGCGCATCCCCGCGAGTTCGGCGCCACGGACGTCGCTGGCCTCGAAGAGCGGGCACGATGAGCAAGGCTCGGTCGCACTACCCTCACGGGTGAGAAGCTATCGATAGACCAGCGAAAGGGCCGGGAGCCAACGGGCTCCGGGCGCCGTAGGTTGCGCCTGCGGGCGGGCGACATCCGCCCGTCAGTCCCCGAGATCAGTCAGCGCTGCCGCGATCGCCTTGCTCGGCGCACCGCAACGTTTCACGTCGGCACGCACGCGAGTCAGCGCATTCGCGAAATCGGCCCGCACTTTCCCGCGCACGTCGCCGTCGCCGTTCGCCGCCTCGACGAGCCGCGCCTGCAGCTCGCGCAGTGAGCGCGGCGCGCGATTCCCGAGCGTCCACACGGCGCGCGTCAGCGCGTCAAGCTCGTGCTCGAGTTCGAAACGCCACCGATTGGGCGGCGCGGCGACGTCGAGGTCGGGCTCGGCGCGACGCATGTCGTCGACGTACGGCGTGATCCAGTGCTTTCCATCGCGCGAGATCACGGCCATCGGGCGCGCGAGCACGCGCTCGCGCTGCGCGGCGGTGATAGGCAGCGCGAGTTCGGCGACCTGCATGGCTCCGCCGTCGTTCGCGCGCGCGGTCACTTCGATCGCCGCGCGGCCGATGCGCAGGGTCAGCCCGATCCGGAACGTGTCCTTCGTCGCGGCGCGGAATGCTTCGGACAGCTCGATGGACGCCGACTTCCCGCCCAGATCCGTCGCGTCGACCACGATGCGTTTGCGCTGCTCGACGACGATGCGCACGAACTTGCGGCCCTCGACTCCGAGCGCGAGCCCCACGACGCCCGCGTCGGGATTCTCGGCGAAGCCGACGACGCAACCGACGATCGGCTCTTGGACCCCGCGCTTCACGACGTCGACGAGCGGCGAGCGCTCGTGGAGCGGATAGTCCATGACGAGCGCGTCGTACTGCGGCTTGTCGCGCGGCGCGAAGAGAAGGTCCGTCTGCGAGTACGCGCCGCTCTGCGGCCAGCCGTACGACATCAACGCGTCGCCGTCCTGCTCCCAACCCCAGTCGACGTAGCGGAACGACGAACGCCGTGCGCAGACCCACTTTTCGAAGTCGCGATCGAGCGCGTCGGCGCCGAAGAGATCCTCGATCAAGCGGTCCGAGTGCGCCTGCCAAGCGTCGCGCTCGTCCCCACGGAACAATTCGTCACGCCACACACGCCAGCGCGACGAACGCGACGGATCCGCGGCGAAGTAGCTCATCAGCAGGAAGCCGAGATCGCGCCCGCCACGTCGTCCCGACAGGATGTCGCTCGCACGAAACGGCTCGCGCGCGTGCTGCTCCAGTGCGGACTGGTACCAATTGTTGATCGTCGGCTTGTCGACCACGCTCATCGTCAGCCGCTGCGACGCAGAATCCCATACATGGTGCGCGATCGCGTCGGCAGCACCTTCGACGTACCAACCGGGCGTCGTATGCGTCGTGCCGGTCAAGCACATCTGATAGAGGTGCATCGCCTCGTGCAGGAGGATGTAACGCTGGTGGTACTGCAGGCCGCCGCTCGGGAACTGGTAGGCGATGTTCAGCCCCTCGTACGTGATGCCGCCGCCGTTGAAATCCCACGTGATTCCGGCGACCTTCAGCGCCTTGTCGAGGCTTTCCCGACTCGCGCCGTAGACGACCGCCATGCGCGTCGTGTCGATGCCGGGGATCTCGCGGCCGAAGTGCTCGACGTAGTGCGGATAGGCGAGTTCGAGCAGGGTGAGCAGGTGCCGCGCGCGCGCCTCGTCGTAGTCGGTCTGCAGCGCGTAATGCCGGCTGACGTACCAACGGTAGCCCTCGACATCGACGACGTGCTCCCCGGCGTAGGTCTTCGGGATGGAGCGACCGACGTCCTCGATCACGATCGAGCGCAGCGTCGAAGTGCGCCCGGAGACGACGATTTCGACCGGCGTGGACTCGGGCGACGGGACGATTGCACGGGGCGGAGAACCCTGCTGGAGCACGCCCATCGAAGGGCAGACGGAGACGATCGCCAACAGAAAGCTCGGGATCGTCGCGTGCATCGGTGCGAGCACGATCGCACGCGCGCGCGATCCCGGCAACGACGTCGGGTATCAGGCGTCGCGCTCGCCGCATCCGCGCGGTCCGCATTCGCCCACTCCTGCGCCGACGGCACGCACCCTCGCTGCCCTCGATCGCATGAGCTCAACTCACGTCTTCGTCCCTTGCGCTGTTCGTCGCCGCCTGCTCGGTGACCGCCTGCATCAGTGCTTTGCGCGCCGCCCGCGACACCAAGATCAGCACCGCGATGCACACGACGATGCCGCCGATGATGGAGAGCACGTGCAGTTGGTTGGCTCGATGGTCACTGCCGGCGATGTGCACCACGTGCTTGGCGGCATGGCCCAGGTACACCTCGAGGATCACGTGGGGCGTGATCGCCACGCAGGCCGCGATGAACCCGCCGAACCGCACGCCGGTAGCACCCAGGAGGTAGCTGACCGTCGCCGGGTTCAACGGCGCCAGACGAAGCAGCAACTGCAGTCGCAGTTCGTCCTGCAGGACCGCGCGACGGATCGCGGCGAAGTACGGTCTCGAGTCGATCATGCGCGTGATGCGTTCGCGCAAGAACCGGCGGGCGATCCAATACTGCAGCGAGCAGGCGAGGAGGCTCCCGACCATCACGACGCCTACGCCCCAAGCAAAGCCGAATAGTGCGCCTGCGAGGAGGCACAGCACGGTCTCGGGGACGATGATCGAGCTCGCGAGGACGAGGCACGCGCCGAACCCCACCCAGCGCCACGGTCCGAGCGTCTCGAGCCACGTCTCGATCGCCTCCAGGTGACGATGGATCTCACGCCCGACCACGATGATCCCGAGGATCAGGAGGATCGCGATCAGGAGCGCGGGTACCAGTTCGCGCAGGCTCTCGAACCTGATGAACCGGCGCACGCCCTCGACGTTCGTCGTGTCACGCTGCTCCACTGCGATCGCGTCCGTTCAACTCGCGACAGAGGCGTCGGCGCCGACCGACGTGCGCGCTCGTTGTCCTGTAGAGCGCGTGTGCCGTCCGCTCGCAGTCCGCGAGTGCGATGTGTCGGAGGCGGTATTGGAGCTAGGCGGATGCACGCCGGTACTCTACGACCTTGGCGCGGGATTCACTGCAACGCTGGAGGCCCGAACGCACAATAGACCCGGTGCTCCGGGCGCCGACGGGTCTGAGTGTTCCGCACCACGGGCGATGTGTTTCGCCCCGCGCTGACCCGGAAAATCGTCCGGGCGGACCGAGCCGAGAATCGCCCGCGGGGAACGCGAAGAGATTCGCCCGCGCCCAACGAGGAGTGTGCTTCCCCCGGCGACGGCATCAAGTGCGTCGGCGGACCGTTCGTGCGCCTCGGGTCGAAGATCAATGCCGCCGGTGCCTCGCGCTTCCCGTCGCCGATCGACACGAGCCTTTCGGTGAAGGGCAGGGTCACTGCGCCGGGCGCACGGCACTACGAAGTCCGCTACCGAAACGCCGTCGCGTTCTGCACCGCGGAGACCTTCAACTACACGAACGCGGTGACGATCGTCTGGAATCCTTAGGGGGCGAATCGGTAGTAGGTGCAGGCGTCGACCTGGATGCAGCTTTCGAGTCGGTCGTCATTGCGCTCGTGTTCTCCGTCGCAATCGCCGTCGTGTTCGAGTTCTTCCTCGCCTACTGGGCGTGAGCCGGCTCGATCGGATCGAGGCGCTGGGGTACGAGTGAACGTAAAGATGCACGCGAGGCTGGCGGGGCGATCGGCGGGGCATTTATGCTGTTCGGCCCCGCGCCCGAATTCGCATGACCCGCACCGTGAACAGCACACTTCTCGTCCCCGCCGTCTTGCGCGACTGCTGCGACGGCGCGGCTGAGTTGGCGACCTCGGCGCCGAACGTTCGTGCGCTGCTCGACGAGCTCGAAGTGCGCCATCCCAAGCTACACCGCAGCGTGTGCGACGAAACCGGGCGCGTGCGGCGTCACGTGAACGTGTTCGTGAACAGCGATCACATGCGCGATCGCGATGGCCTCAACACGCCGCTCGCGCCGGGCGATGTCGTCTCGATCCTGCCCGCCGTGTCGGGCGGCTGAAGCCGGAACAAGCCGCTTCGGGATAACGAACCCTCACGCATGAACACGGAAGAACGAACGCTGAAGAGCGAACGCTGATCAACGAACCCGCACCCTCGAACAAGAACACCTGCAATCGGAGCATCGGAGCCGCAACATGTCGGAACGCGTCATCATCAGCATCGGTACCAAGAAGGGCCATTTCGTCGCGGAGGGCTCCAAGAAGCGCGGCAAGTTCGAGCTGCGCGGCCCGTTCGGATCGGGCGTCGCCGTCTACTCGACGATGATCGACACGCGCGGATCGCCGCGCGTGCTCGCGTCGAGCTGCAACTCGTTCTTCGGCATGAAGATCCTGCGCTCGAACGACCTTGGCAAGTCGTTCAAGGAGACGAAGTCCGCTCCCGCGTTCCCGAAAGACGACGGACGCGCGCTCGCGAACATCTGGTCGCTCGAGCCGGGAGCGGGGAAGAAGGACCTCTTGTGCGGTGTCGAGCCGGCAGCGCTCTTCAAGAGCAGCGACTACGGCGACACGTGGGAGATGGTCGAGGGCATCAGCAACCACCCGCACGCGCGCAAGTGGCAACCGGGCAACGGCGGATTGTGCATGCACACGATCCTGCGCGAAGGCAATCGCGTGCACCTCGGCATCTCGACCGGCGGCCACTACATGAGCGAAGACGGAGGCAACACCTTCCACGCTTCGAACAACGGCGTCGGCGCAGGATTCGTGCCCGATCCGTACCCCGAGTTCGGACAGTGCGTGCACAAGATCGCCGGTCACAAGGACGTGCCCGGCCGCCTGTACATGCAAAACCATGGCGGCTGGGACGATCGTCCCGGCATCGGCGTGTTGCGCAGCGACGACCATGGCGCGTCGTGGCGTTCGATCGCGAAGGGCTTACCCTCCGACTTCGGTTTCCCGATCGCCGTGCACCCGCACGATCCCGACACGGTCTACGTGATGCCGCTCGAGGGGATGACGCGCACGTGCCCGGGTGGTCAGCCCGCCGTGTGGCGCAGCGAGGACGGCGGCGATTCGTGGAGCAAGCTCACGAAGGGGCTGCCCAAGAAAAAGAGCTGGTTCACCGTGCTGCGCGACGGGATGGACATCGACGAGCTGAAGTCGCCGGCGTTGTATTTCGGCACGACGACGGGACAGTTGTGGATGGGCCGCGACGGTGGCGACGAATGGGAGTGTCTCTTCGACGCGCTCCCGCCGATCAACTGCGTCAAGGTCGCGGTCGTCTGATCCACGCTGCCGTCTCTCTCCATCAGCTACGCTCGATATCGCGGCGGGTGAACCCGGCTCGCGAGAGGATGCCCATGACCACCACGCATGCATTTGCCCGTACCCCTCTCGTCGAGTCATGCGTGCGCGCGTTGGACTCGCGGGGAACCCTCGTCGCGGCCGTCTTCACCTTCGTGTTGGCGACGAGCTGCGGCACGACCCCGGATGATCCGCGCAACCACATCACGCCGACCGCGACCCCGTTGCCCGCGGCGGCTCCGCCCGGTTTCACGAGCCACTTCGCGGAGGTGAACGGCACGCACCTGCACTACTTCAGCGGCGGTCAAGGCTCGCCCGTCGTGCTGCTGCACGGCTTCGCCGAGACGGCGCACATGTGGGTACCGCTGATGCCCGAGCTTGCGAAGCACCACACCGTCATCGTGCCCGACCTGCGCGGTGCGGGTGAATCGGACAAGCCGCAATCCGGCTACGACAAGCTGAACATGGCGGCCGACATCCATGCGCTCACGACACAGCTCGGGTTGCAGCACGTCGCGGTCGTCGGGCACGACATCGGCATGATGGTCGCGTATGCGTACGCGGCGCGGTATCCCGACGACACGGATCGCGTCGTGCTGATGGACGCGTTCCTGCCGGGGATCGGCAACTGGCACGACATGTTCCTGTTGCGCGACCTGTGGCACTTCCACTTCTACGGCGAGACGCCGCTCGCGCTCGTGAAGGGCCGCGAGCGCACGTACCTCGAGCACTTCTGGAACGATTTCGCCGCGGACCGTCACCACTCGATTCCCGAAGGCGACCGACGCTTCTACGCCGAGCAGTACGCGCGACCCGACGCCATGCGCGCGGGCTTCGAGTACTTCCGCGCGTTCGAGAGCGATGCCACGGACTTCGCTGCGCTCGGTGAGCACCACCTGAAGATGCCGGTGCTCGTGCTCGCCGGGGAGAAGTCGGGCGGGACGTTTCTCGCCGACCAGGTGCGCCTCGTCGCCGACGACGTGAAGAGCGATGTGGTCCCAGGGGTCGGTCACTGGCTGATGGAGGAAGCGCCCGCGACGACGATGCCCGCGATTCAGCACTTCGTCGACGCGCCTCGCGGTCCCTGACGTCGAGCTGGCTGCGCGCGTGGAACCGCCCGAAAAGCCCTACGTCCGGTGGGTGAGATCACAAGGAAGAGGGGGCGTCCTCCTTCACGTGTGGCGTGAAGGAGGAACGCACGTCACCCCTGACACCATCACAAGTTCGGATAGACGCTCGACACACGCCGCGCGCGGTACACGTTCCAGTTCCACGGGCTCGGCGCAGGTCCCGTCGGATCGTTGACGTACACCTCGAACTGCAGCGATCCCGGCATCGTGCCCGTCACTTCTTGCACGCGCGAGAACGAGTGGTTCATCGGCGCCGGCATGTTGCCCTCGGTCAGGAGGTAGTTGCCCGTCACCGCTTGCGGCAGGCAACCACCGAGCGACCCCGACAGGAACGGCGCGATGCCCTCGAAGCTCCACACCTGCCGCGTCGTGCGCGCGACCGGATCGATCTCGTACGCGACGCCGCGGCTGTGCCACTGGCTCGACGGAGTGGCGGGCGCCGGAGGAACCACACGGTAGTTCCCGTTGTCGAACACCGACAGGCGCCCGTTCGCGTCGAGCTGCGGCCAGTGCTGGTGGAAGTGCCACTCGAACGGCTGACCGATCGGCTGCAGGAGGAGGTTGCTCCACGGCGCAACCCAGCGCTCGGGCGTGCTGTGGATCCACACGACCGAGTGGTCAGCGCGGCGGATCTTGACGATCGTTTCCTGATTGCGCAGCGACACGATCCACGTGTCGTCCGACGGGTCGACCATCACCGCGTTGCTGTGTCCCCAGTCCGTCACCGAGGTGGGGTAGAAGCCGGTGTAGATGGGTGCCAGCGAGTTGTAGCAGATGCGGTACGGATCGAGCGCGTCGATGACGTCGAACGAGCGCACGATCGAGCCGTCGCGACGGAACTCGACGATCACGTCGCCGGCGACGTGGCCGACCGGAATGGTGATCGTCGGATCGACTTCGTTGTTGGGGTAGTTCGGATAGCTGCGGTAGCTCGACGACAAGCCGATGAAGTCAGCCGTCTCGCCCAGCGGCAGCTGCGAGAGCTCGTGGTGCAGCGTGTCGACGGCGACCAGCGTCGACCCCGCCGGTGCTCCCGCCGTGCCGAGGTTCGAGGCCCACCAGCGCTGCACGATGTTGCCGAGCGGATCGATCTCGAACGCGTCGCGCGACGTGTTGAGGCACAGGATGTTGCCGTTGCGCAGGCGCGAAGCATCGCGCAGGCCGGCGCGCGTCGAGTAGTACCAGACCACCTGGCCCTCGGCGTCGAGCAGGATGATGAACGTGCCGCTCGCCGGAGACATCGAGCTCGAGAAGCGCGCGGGCACGAGCGTGAGCCCGGCCTCCATGCCGCTCGGGTTGCTGACGGTGACGCTCAACGGCGGGAAGCCCGACGGCAGCGGCGGCGTCGTGTAGTGGAAGCGGACCGGATACTCCGCGACGTTGCCGGCGACGTCGCGCACGCGCAAGCGGATCTCGTGCTGCGTCAAGGGATGCATGCCCAGCACCATCGTCGTGTGCACGGTCGAGTAGCCGCTCTCGGCGATGACCGACCACGTCTTCTCCGCGGTGCGGAAGCCGAGCTCGGCCTGCGCCGGCTCGTCGGTCGTGTACGTGATCGTCGCCGTGAGCGGCGCTGCACGAACCGGAGCGGGGTGCAGGATCGGCGTCGTCAGGAACTGCGGAGGCGTCGTGTCCGTCGCGAACGCTTGGGATGCAAGGAGCGTGAGGACGACGGACGTGCGGGCGATCGAGCAGGGGACCTGCATGGGAACTCCATCGAGCAGATTGGGACGGGCGGAGCGTAGCCGATCCACTCCACGGTGGGGGGGCCTTCGTTACAGCCCTTCGTGCCCCTGCGTTTTCCCGTCTCAGGGGGCATCCGATGCAGCCTCTGGAGGTCGCGGAGCCGAGACGGCGTCGGCACCTCTCGAGGCCGTCACCGTTCACGGATCCGTCGCTGGATCCCCGAGTGATGCATCGTGGGGTGCATCGTCTGGTGCAGCGGGTGGTGCATCCGATCCAGCGACCTGTGCGAGGAGAAGGAGGGCTCGACCGCGCCGTAGATCGTGTCATTCCCGATCTGGGGCGTGCTCTCGATCACGAAGCGCGCGACACCCAGCGCACGGCGATGCGCTCGAGGTCGGGCGCGTCGCCCGCCGTCTCACCGAAGTAATGCAGCTCGAGCGCCTCGATCTCGGCGTCGATCTCGCGCTGTTCGTCGGTCTTCAAGCCATTGCGGTTCTCGATGTCGCGCAACAAGCCGAGCACCGTGAACGGCGTCAACGGCTCGGGCACGCGGAAGCGCTTCGCGGCGAGCGACTGGGGCTTCTGCATCTTGCGTGAAATGACGTACGCACCGACGGCGACCACGATCCCGATCGGGATCCACCACCACAACGGGTTCGTGCGCGTCTTGCCGTACTTGTGCTCGAGCGACACGGTCGCCGGCACCGACTCGAGGTCGGCGTCGACGTAGCGGAAGCGCTCGTCGGTCGTCGTCTCGACCTTCGGCTTCGCGAACGTGAACGAGTCGGGCAGCTTCGCGAGACCATCCTTCGGGCGCAACGTGAGGCTCCACGTGCGCTCGGTCACCATGGCAGTGCCCTTGTCGTCGAACTTCACGATCGCCACGCCGTGGTCGTCCTTCTTGGCGACGTCGAAGCCCTCGGGCTTCATGTCGACGATCGTCTCGAGCGCGGGTACGAGACCCAGCGCCGTCGCCTTGACCTCCAGGATCAGCTTGCCGTCCTTCGATTGCCGCTCGTCGAGCGTCTGCGTCAGCGCGAGGTTCGTGAACGGGCGCGGATCTCCCTCCGCTGCACTCGCGTCGATCAGGACAGGCGACGACTGCACAGGCACGACCGCGTATCCGCTCGTGTCGAGGAAGTCGAGGTCCAGTTCCAGTGGGGGCACGCGGTCGATCTGCGGACCCTTCGCCTGCAGCAACAAGTACGCGTAGGGCGTGCGCCGCCAGCCGTACTCCGGTTCGGCCAGACTGTGCGCCTGCGGATCGTTGAACGTGATCGAGATCACGTCGAAGTGCTCCTGCAACGCGGCGCGCGCCGCCTCTTCGAACTTGTCGCGGTAGTCCTCGAGCGGACGGCCGTAGTTGTAGGCGTAGTTGACCGCGTTCTGGTTCTGCAGGTACTTCGAGAACCCGCCGGATTCGCGCTCGATCTCTTTCGTGTGGCGGATGTCGACCTCGAGGCCGAAGGGCTTGTCGTGGCCCACGCGCTCGCTGCCGTCGACGCTCGCGCGCAGCTGGATCTCGGTGACGAGATCCTTGTAGTAGTCGTACACGCCTTGCGCGTCGTGTGCCGATTCGTTGCCGCCCGCGATCTCGAGGCCTTCGCGCACGTAGCGGAACTTGATCGCCGGCGCGGCGTTCGAAGTGCGCGTCGTGAGCGCGCTGGCGAACATCGTCATGTGACGCTGCGCGCGCTCGCCGGGCAGGCCCTCGATCGCGGCCTTGATGAGCGGGATCTGATCGGCCGCGAGCAGGCTGTCGTTGCGGATCGACTTGAGGTCGACAGCACCGAGTGCTGCGTAGAACCACATCTCGAAGACCTTGTCGCTCTCCTTCTCGAGCTCCAGGCCCGCGACCGCTTCGGTGTACAACGCGGCCGCCTTCTGGAACGTCGCGAACGCGGACTGGCGCCGCTTGCTGAACTCCGGATCCTTCGTGGCCAGGCTGCGGAAGTCGTTCTCGTCGTGCTCGATCGCTGCCTTCGCCAGCACGAGCTCCCAGCTCTCCTTGTGCTGCGCGATCGCGCGATCGACCGTCGCGTACGCGAGCTCGTAGCCGCGGATCACCTCGGCCTGGATGTCTGCTTCCTTGCGGTTGGTCTTCTTGTCCTTCTGCGCCGCGGGATCGCGCCACACCGTCGCCAGGTTGGCGCGCATCTTCTCGATCAATTCAGCGAGCAGCGCGGGCTCGATGTCCTGCACCGGCCCGAAGATCCCTTCGATCGTCTCGAGGCGGTAGACCTCGGCCGCGCTGTGCGCCGCGGTGAAGGCACCCGCGAGCAGCTCCGGATCGAGTTCGACGTGCAACCCACGCAGACGCACGACCCACTGCGAAAGCTCCTTGAGGTTGCGCTCCTGCTTCGAGCGCGTGAGCGGGATCGAGTTGGCGCGCTCCTCGAACCCGTAGAAGAACATGTACTGGTTCGTGCGGTTCTTGTCGGCGTTGGGGTCGTGGTTCTTGGCCCACACGCGCAGGAATTCCTCGCCCAGGTCCTTCGCTTGTCGCGGGAAGGAAGCTGCGACCTTCTCGATCCAGGGGAACGCGCGCGCTTCCTCGCCGACCTTCAACAAGAGCTGCGCGAACACCATCTGGAAGCGCGGTAGCAGCGCCGGATCGACGCGCGCGAGCCAATCGTCGCCGGGAGCGATACGCAGCACTTCCGCGGTCTTGATCGCCTTCAAGCCGTTGCCGCGCGACTGCCCGCCGTCCCAGTAGTAGAAGTTGCCGTAGTTGTCGCGCTGCATGCGCGGGCCGAGCGACGTCGAGTCGTCGAACTGGTAGGTCATGAGCGCCTCGCGCAGCCAGTTCGCGCCGAGCACTTCGAGCTCGTCCTTCCACACCGTCGCGCGCTCGGGTGCGGCGTTCAGCAACGCCTTCGCCGCGGTCGTCTGCAACTCGAGCAGCTTGAAGCGCTTGTCCGCGTCCTGCGGGAACATCTGCAGCGCTGTCGAAGCCTTCGTGCCGATCGCGGAGAGGATCTCCATGCCGCGCTCGGGTCGCGCGGTG
>JBBQNP010000117.1:0-14234 GCA_038330085.1 Planctomycetota bacterium
CGTCGGGCAGGAGCACACGAGAGGGATCGGGATGCTGGCCTTCCCCGGCGTGCACGATCGAGCGCGGGAACTTCGCGGCGAGGTGGAAACCGGAGGACGTCTTGTGACGCCAGCCGCGCACGAGAGCGGTGGACGGGACGCGGTAGTAGGTGTTGTCGGCTTCGACCGTCGTGAACTGCGTCGCGTAGTAGGTGAGCTGGTCGGCGGGCTTCGTGCCGGAGGGATAGAACGGGCCGAGCCAGGACTTCTCCGACCAGGAGGACGTGCCGAAGCGCAGGGAGGAAGAGGCGGGAGTCATCGAGGCGAGGTCGTGGCCAGGGGATTCGCCATGCGTGTGCTGTCAGAACGTCGGCTCCGGATGGACGGATCTCTCTTGGAGAGGGCTCTGATCATGCTGGCGGCGGCTTCGCTCGCCGCGTTCCTACAGCTCCGTGATACGCCCGACACCCCGAGTACGAGGTGCCGGTCGGCTCACGGAGCTGTAGGAACCCACACCACAAAGTCCGACTTGCCGCGATTGCCCCACATGAAGTACGGCACGAAGATCAACTCCGCCGGGCTGGCGACCGACTTGCCTCCGGCTCCCGGCTCCACGCGCTGACCCTTGGCCTTGATCGCGCGGATCGAAACCTCGAGCGTCTTGTCGGGCTTGTCGAACACCGGCATCGACGTGACGCTGTCGGGCAACACCATCGCGTGCGCGGATCCACCCGGCTGGTCGCGGCCCTCGAGCATGAACACCACGGGACCGCGCGCGATCGCGACGCGACCCTTGTCGGCCGCGACGTCCGGCGCGGTCAAGCGTCGCACGGGACCAGCCAGCGAAATCGCGGCTCCGTCGTTCGGGTCGTAGCGGCGCTCGTACGTCTCCCACCCGGCTTCCGTGCCGGGGTAGCTCTGGTAGTGCTCGCGCTCCTTGAGGTCGTGCTCGTAAGCAACGTCCTTGCACCACTCCGGTCGGCGGAACTTGATGCCGAAGGTGAGCTGCTTGTCGGGCTCGATCGCGACCTTGACGAGGCTCGAGAAAGGCCAGTCGGTGTCCATCCTCAGGTGCACGTTGACGCCCGCGATCATGATGTTCGCGTCGCACGAAGCGTACTGCAGCACGTAGATCGTGTTTCCGGCAGTCGCGAACATCATCCCCGGGACCTGCGGGATGAAGCGCGCGAGGTTCGCCGGACAGCAGGCCGTGTCGAACCAGTCCTTGCGCTCGAGGCTGCCGTTGCTCTCGAGCGGGTTCGCGTACGCGAACTTGTCGCCCGTCCGCGAGAGCCCCGACAGGATCGCGTTCTGCATCTCGAGGTCGACGAGGTCGGCGTACTTGGCGTCGCCCGTCGCGAGCGCGAGGCGGTGGCTGAACATCGCCATGCCGATCGACGCGCAGGTTTCGCTGTAGGCGGTGTCGTTGGGCAAGTCGTGCGCGACAGTGAAGCCCTCGTTCGCCTTCGAGCTGCCGATGCCGCCCGTGACGTACATCTTGTTGTCGACGACGTCCTTCCAGAGCGTCTCGAGCGGCGCGATCAGCGTGTCGTCCTGCGCCAGGTGCGCGACGTCGGCCGCGCCCGAATACAAGTACATCGCGCGCACGGCGTGACCGACCGCGGACTTCTGCTCGCGCAACGGAGCCGTGTCCTGCGCGTACTCGCCCTGGCTCGTGTGCCCTTTCGCGCCGCGCTGGTCGACGAAGAACTTGGCGAGAGCGAGGTAGCGCGCTTCACCCGTCGCCTCGTTCAGCTTGCACAGCGCGAGCTCGATCTCCGGATGTCCGGGAGGATCCATCTTCTTGCCCGGGCCGAACGTCTTGTCGATGTGGTCGGCGAGCTTCTTCGCGACGTCGAGCAGCTTCGTGTTGCCCGTCGCGGTCTTCAATGCGACCGCGGCTTCGATCAAGTGACCCGCGCAATAAAGCTCGTGACCGCCCGCGATGTCGGTCCAGCGCGCCTTCGCCTTGCCGTCGTCGCCCTTGATCTGGAACGCGGTGTCGAGATAACCGTCCTTGTCCTGGGCCGCCGCGATCGTGTCGACGAGCGCGTCGACGCGCGCCTGCAGCGCGGGATCCGGCGTGATCCCGAGGCACCACGCTGCGCCTTCGAGCGCCTTGTACACGTCGGAGTCGTCGTAGACCTGACCCTGGTGTTTGCCCTGCGCCTTGCCCGCGGCGATGGCGAAGTTCTGGATGCGGCCGGTCTCCTCGCACTTCTTGAAGATCGCGGGCAGGGTCACCGTGCGGATCGTCGTGATGCGTTCGCTCCAGTACCCGGGGAGGAGCTTCACCTGCGAAGCGGGCACCGGCGTCAGGTTCTTCTGCAGCGGAGCGGGCGTGTTGTCGTGCGCTTGTCCAGCAGCACCGCCGGGTTGTTGTCCGTTGGCAGGCGCCGCGGGTTGGCCGTTCTGCGGCGGAGCGGGCTGTTGTTGCTTCGGCGGGGCCGGCGGTGCTTGACCACCCGCGGGCGTCTGGAAGCTCACGAGTGCGGTCGAGGCGACGAGGACGGCGATCACGGCGGGGAGGGCAACACTCGACTTGGGCATCGTTCTTGGCTCGTGGAGGGACATGAGAGCGCACATCGGGAGCGCGCAGAGTCGGACGGCGCAGTGTAGCGGTCCCGCAGGCCTACGTCGCGCAGGGCGCGAGCGATAGAGCGGGCAGCCGGTTTCGTCGGCGATGCACGCCGGATGTGACCCTCGGCGACCGGAAGCCCCTCCGACACCGGCGGAATCGCGAGACGTGCGCTAGTCTCGATTGGAAGCATCGCGCCCGAGCCCGTCCCGTGCTCTCGTCCACGCGAGCCCCACAATCCCCATGAAGTCTCTGACCTTGTGCGTCCCCTTGTTCTGCTTCACGTTCGCCCTCGGCGCAATTGCGCAAGACGCGAACTTCGACGCGTTGCCGGAGGGTGGACTCTCCCAGAGCTACACCGAAGGCGGCATCACGTTCTTCAACCTCGACAAGAACCTGGGCTCCGCACCGGATCCGTTCACGATTGAAAACGCGACCCAAGATCTGACCGGCATGCCCGGATTCAGCGCGCCGAACTGCTTGGGCTTCGGAGGCTACTCACCCGGCCCGGGCACAGGTTTCTCGCGAGTGCTGTCCTTCGACATGACGACCGGCCAAATCGCAAACGAAGCTCACCTCGACTTGTGGGACGGCGGCTCCTACGGCGGCAACACGATCTCGCTCCAGGCGCTGATGGGCGCAGCGATCGTCGCGTCCGACACGCAGACCGTCCCGAACGGCGGGTTCATCCACCACTATCACTTCTCCGTTTCAGGTGTCTCGTTCGACACGGTGCGTGTGCAAGGCGCAGGTCCGAGCGACAACGGTGTCTTCTTCGGTGTCATCGACGGCGTGCACTTCGGCACCGCTACCGTGGGCACTATCTTTTGCGCAGGGGACGGATCGGGCACGGCATGTCCCTGCGGCAACTCCAGCCCGGTCGGCGCCGGTGAAGGTTGCAGTTCGTCTCTGGGACTCGGTGCCACACTGCGCTCCATGGGCGTTGCCAGCCTCTCGAACGACACGCTCGAGCTCGAGGGCGATCAGATGCCCAACGCGCCGTGTCTCTACTTCCCAGGCACGGCGCAGACCAGCGGTGGCGCCGGCTCGGTGTTCGGCGACGGGCTGCGCTGCGCAGGGGGGTCGATCGTGCGCTTGAGCACGGAGAACAACTCCGGCGGCGGGTCGCAGTATCCGACTGGCGCACAACCGTCCGTCTCCGTGCGCGGTCAGGTGACGACTCCGGGCGTGCGCAACTACCAGACGTGGTATCGCAATGCCGCCGCGTTCTGCTCGCCTTCGACGTTCAACCTCACGAACGGTCTGCAGATCACGTGGACACCGTGATGTTCAGCAGAGATGTTCAGCCGTGATGGTCAGCGGAGGAGGTTGGCTGCACTGACGTCCGCGTGATCGAAACGCTCCTCGACACCGACTCCGCGTCTCCATGCAGTGCGCATCGAGCGCGGAGTCGGTGCATCCGGCCGGCCACTCTCGTCTCGTGTGCACTCCGCGCGAGCAGAGTCATCGGCTCGCACTCGATTGACCCCGCCGTTCTCGCAAGGCTGCGCTAGGCTCGAACGGAACACTCGCGCCGAGCCATTCCCACGCTCCAACCCGCGCGACGTTCGAGATCTCCCATGAAGCGCTTCAACCTGTGTCTCTTGGTGCTTTCGCTGACCTGCACACTCGAAGTTCGAGCCCAGGACGCGAACTTCGATTCGCTGATCGAGGGGCCCCTCGCCGGCACGATCATCGTCGGCGGGATCACCTTCCAAAACCTCGACGTCAACCTCACCGGCTCGACGCCCACGTTCTTGTGCGAGGAAGCCGACGGCAACCTCACGGGCTTTCCGGGGTTCACGTCTCCCAACTGCCTCGGTTGGAACATCTACACGGCGGGTCCGCAGGCTGCGTTCGGGCGCGTGCTCTCGTTCGAGATGACGACGGGTCAGACCCAAGGACAGGCGAGCGTCGAGGTCTTCGATCTGGGCTCGTACGCAGGCAACACGATCACGCTCGATGCGCTCATGGGCCACACCGTCGTCGCGAGCCAGACCGTGCCGATCCAGACGGGTGGGACGTTTCATCACTATTCGCTGTCGGTCTCGGGCGTTCCGTTCGACCTCGTGCGCGTGCGCGGCGGCGGTCCGAGCGACAACGGCGTCTTCTTCGGCCTCGTAGACAGCGTGCACTTCGGCCCGCTTCCTCCGGGCAACGTGTTCTGCAGCGGTGACGGGACGGGAACGGCTTGTCCGTGCGGCAATGCGAGCGCGACGGGCGCGGGAGAGGGCTGCTCCTCGTCGCTCGGTTTCGGAGCGACGCTGCGCGCGAGCGGAACGTCGAGCTTGTCCGCCGACACGTTGGCGCTGAACGGGACGCAGATGCCGAACGCACCGTGTCTCTACTTCCAGGGCACGACGCAGGCAAACGGTGGCGCGGGCAGCGTCTTCGGCGACGGACTGCGCTGCGCGGGCGGGTCGATCGTGCGCTTGAGCACCGCGACCAACTCCGGCGGCGGATCGCAGTATCCATCCGGCACGCAATCATCCGTGTCGGTGCGCGGTCAGGTGACGACGCCCGGCGTGCGCGACTACCAGGTGTGGTACCGCAACGCGGCGGCGTTCTGCACGCCGTCCACGTTCAACCTCACCAACGGGCTCGAGATCACCTGGGCGCCGTAGAACCCGGACACCTGACGCTCGAGGAGCGCGACATATCGACTCCGCGTCACGAGGCACGGGACAGCGAGGCGCGGACTCGATGCACTGTGATTCGCGGAGTCGCTGCACAGTCCCTCGCGGGGTCGCTGCACAGTCCCTCGCGGAGTCGCTGCACTGTCCCTCGCGGGGTCGCTGCACAGGGCCTCGCGGCGTCCTTCCGCGTGCACTTCACGCGAGCAACTCGATCGATCCGCACGCGTTTCGCGCTGCACTTCTTCGAGGGCGGAGTTAGGCTCGAAAGGACTTGTCGCGCCGAGCCGTTCCCACGCTCCGACCCTCGCGAAGCCCGAAATTTTCCTCATGAAACGATTCAGCCTCTGTGCATCCGTCTTGTTCCTGGCCTTCGCGATCGACGCTCGAGCCCAGGACGCCAACTTCGATGCTCAGCCCGAGGGTCCGCTCGGCTCCCTGTACACGGAAAACGGCATCCTCTTCCAGAACCCCGACATCGACTCGGGCGGCACGCTTCCGATCTTCTTGTGCGACCAGGCCGACGGCGATCTCGCGGGGATGCCGGGTTTCTCCGGGCCGAACTGCCTGGGGTTTTCCTCCATCACTCCGGGACCGCACGCAACGTTCGGTCGTGTGCTCTCGTTCGAGATGACGACGGGTTTGATCGAGACGCAAGCCAGCGTGGAGCTCTTCGATCTGGGCACGCACCCGGGCAACCTGATCACGATCGACGCGCTGATGAGTCACGTCGTCGTCGCAACCCAGACGGTGGTCGTCCAACAAGGCGGACCGTTCCAGCACTTCTCGCTGTCGGTGTCCGGCGTCCCGTTCCAGATCGTGCGCGTGCGCGGCACCGGTCCGTTCGACAACGGCGCGTTCTTCTCCGTCGTCGACAATGTGCACTTCGGAAGGATTTCTCCGGGCACCACGTTCTGCACCGGCGACGGAACGGCGACGGCTTGTCCGTGCGGCAACGCGAGCCCGTTCGGCGCGGGTCAGGGCTGCATGTCTTCGCTCGGCTTCGGAGCGCGGTTGACCTCGAGCGGCACGCCGAGCCTCTCGGGTGACACGTTGGCCTTGCTCGGGACCCAGATGCCCGATGCGCCCTGTCTCTACTTCCAAGGCACCACGCAGGCGAACGGCGGCTTGGGCAGCGTGTTCGGCGACGGACTGCGCTGCGCGGGCGGATCGATCGTGCGCCTGGGCTCCGTCATCAATTCAGGTGGCGCATCGCAGTATCCATCGGGAACGCAACCGCCCGTTTCGGTGCGCGGTCAAGTGACCTCGCCGGGTGTACGCGAGTACCAGGTCTGGTATCGCAACGCAGCTGCGTTCTGCACGGCGTCCACGTTCAACCTCTCGAACGGGCAAGAGATCACGTGGGCGCCTTGAGGCGCGCCTGAGGTCTTCGAAGCCATGAAGCGCAGCATCCTGTCCGTTTCCGTCGCTCTCGCCTGTCTCGCGATCGACGCCGTCGCATCGGATGCGAACTTCGACAGCTTCACCGAGGGCGTGATCGCTCCGACGTTCACCGACGGCGGGATCACGTTCTCGAACCTCGACTGCGACCTCGGTTTGCCCAGCTATTCGTTCTCGTGCGATGAAGCCTGGCTCGATCTGCAGGGGACGCCCGGATTCACGCAGCTCAACTGCCTGGGGTTCCAGTATTGGCTGGGTGGCGCCTCCGCCGGCCTCGACCGCGTGCTCTCGTTCGAGATGACGACGGGACAGATCGAGAACGACGCGCACATCGACCTGTGGGAGGACGGTTCGTACCCGGCGAACACGATCTCGCTCCAGGCGTACTTGGGCGGTGTGCTCGTCGCGACGGACACGCAAGCGGTGCCGGGCACGCCGTTCCAACACCATTACTTATCCATCTCGGGCGTGCAGTTCGACCGGCTGCGCGTGCAGGGTGCTGGACCGAGCGACGACGGCATTTTCCTGGGCATCGTCGACAGCGTGCACATCGGCACGGCTTCGTTCGGGACGATCTACTGCGCGGGCGACGGAACTGGAACGGGTTGTCCGTGCGGCAACACGAGTGCGCTCGGCGCGGGCGAAGGCTGCACGTCATCCCTAGGAGTGGGAGCGAAGCTGCGTGCGACGGGCGTTTCGAGCCTCGCGAGTGACACGCTCGTTCTCGAAGGCGTGCAGATGCCCAACGCGCCGTGCCTGTATTTCCAGGGCACGACGCAGACCAGCGGCGGTCTCGGTGCAGCGTTCGGCGACGGTCTGCGTTGCGCGGGCGGATCGATCGTGCGCATGGGAGCGATCTTCAACACGCTCGGCATGTCGCACTATCCGTCCGTCGGTCAGCAACCCGTGTCCGTGCGCGGACAGGTGACGACGCCCGGCGTGCGCGATTACCAAGTGTGGTACCGCAACGCCGCCCCGTTCTGCACTCCGTTCACATTCAACCTCACGAACGGTGTCGAGATCACCTGGGTTCCGTGAGCGTCACAGCGCGAGACGTCTGAGCCGCACGAAGTTCGTCACGAGGTGGAACACCGACAGGTCGGTGACCTGCTTGCTCGCCTTCCCGGAACTGTCCCACCAAGTCTCATTCTTCACGGCTCGCAGCTTGTCGAGCGTCAAGCCCATGTGATCGACGGCGTAGGCTTGCCGATCCTCGGGCTTCTTCAAGCCGATCGCGTTCTCGAGACCCTGCGCTTCGTAGTGGTTCACGCTGTCGAGCACCGTTCCATGTCCGGCCTGGAACCACGCGGCGAGGTTGCCGCAGCCGTACGTCTCGGCGCACTCGGGGCTGTCGACCAGCACCTCCGCGCGCTCGGGATCGAGCACGTCGATCAAGTGCGCGCCTTCGAGCGCGTAGATCGGCTGCACTCCGTCGGCGAAGACACCTTCGAGGTAGGGACTGCCGAGCGAACAGTCGCGCGCTTCGACGTTCGCAAGCACTTCGTCACGTGTTTCGTGCTTGGCGAGGACGCCCGGCATCACCTTCTCGATCGTCTCGTGCAGCGCCCAGCACGACGAGAACAAGTGCCCACCGACGAGCACGAACCAACGCAAGCGCTCAATGTCCGGCGTTTCGATCTCGCCCGTGCAGTTCGCGACGAAGAGCGCATCCGACGAGAGGCGCGCGTCCGTGATCTTGCCAGCCATCGTCATGCGGTGCTCGATCTTCTGACCGTCGAGCACGCTCTCGATGTGATCGCCGCGGCTCTCGAGCACGACGACGTCCATGTTGCGAAACACCTCAGGCGCCGCCGTGCCCGAGTCGCGGAAGCGTTTGCGGAACTCCTCTTGCGTGATTGGATCGACGATCAGCACGCGCGACTGGTTTTGCTTCCACCAGTCGAGCCACGGTTCGCGCTTCGCATCCGGCGGCGGCGTCGGCGTCTCGCGCGACACGTCGAGCAGGTAGGAATAGGCACTCTGCACCACGTAGCCGTCGGAATCGCCGAGCGCGTCGATCACAGGCGGGATCGCGTCCTTGAGGTACAGGCGCGAGAGGCCGGCGATCGCGGCACCGCGGAGTTTCCAGTCGGGAGAGTGCGAGAGCTTCGCGAGCGGTTCGATTGCGCCGCCGGACTGGGTCTTGCCGAGGGAGACGGCTGCGCAGACTGCAACGGTCCAGTCGCGCTCGGCGGTTGCGGCGACGAGCGGGGTGACGGCTTGGACCAGACCGCGAAGACCGAGGAGCACGGCGGCGGCGCGACGCACTTCGGGGTCGGGGTCGTTGGCGAGGAGTTGGATCGCGACTGCGCGGGAGGGTTCTTCAGTGAGGGGTTGGAGTGCGCACATGGACACGAGCGCTGCGCGGCGCACGCGCGCGGACTTGTCGCCCTTGGCCAGGTTGCGCACGGTCTCGAGCGCGGGCGGTCCGCAGTGCGAGAGCGCCATCGCCGCGGCCGCGCGCGCGTCCTCGCCGGCGTGCGTGATCGCGGGCTTCAGCGCGTCGAGCGCTGCGTCGTTCGAGAGGAGCGCGGGCACGGCTGTCGCGCCTTCGGCCACGCTGGGCGGCGTCGCGAGCCGCGACAGGATCCGCGCGCCGCGTGCGGCGACCACACCGTCCTTCGCGGACAAGAGCGGCTTCAACGCACCGGTGACGCGCGCGACGTCGACGTCGCCGGGCGTAGCTCGTACCGCGGACTCCGCCGCCCACAACGCGCGCCGCTCGACGCAGTCGTCGAGCGACGACTTCTGCAGGAGTGCGAGCGCGCGCTCGAGATCGCCCGCCCGCGGGTTCGCCGCCATCGCGTCGAGCGCGGCGCACGTCGCGCGCACGTAGTTGCCCTCGAGGATCTTGCCGAGCGCCTTGTCCCGGTCTTTCCATCCCGCTGCCGCGACGGCGCTCGCCGCCGCGGCGCGCACGGCCGCGCCCTTGGCCTTCTCCGCAACCTTGGCGGACGACGAAAGGTCGAGCTTCGTCTCATGTCCGGCGAGCACGATCGCGAGCGCTTCGAGCGCGATGCGCGCGTCCTCGCCCTGGATCTTGCGCACGAGTGCTGTCGCACCTTCGTCGGGGGCGATGTGGGCGACCGCGCGCGCGGCGGCTTGACGCAAGCGCAGGATCGGCGCTTCGAGCGCCAACTTGACCATCGGGTCGAGCGAGGGCTTCGTGCCGCGCAGGCTGATTCCTTCGACGGCGCGCAACGCGACCTCCCAATCGGGATCGCGCGCGGCCGTGACGAGGAAGTGCTCCGTGCGTGGATCGGTGTCCTTCGCGAGCGCTTGCACTGTGGCGAGGCGCACGTCGACGTCCTTGTCCTTGATCCCCTTCTCGTAGTCGGGCGACTGCGAGAGCGTGAGCAACACGATGAGCGCGGCTGCGGGAAAATGCGTCGCGAAGCTCATCGGCTGTACCTGTCTTCGAACCACGGCTCGGCCGTGTTGCTGTAGCCGCGCAACTCCCAGAAACCAGGCTCGTCGTGCTCGAGGAAGTCGATGCGCCGCAGCCATTTTGCACCCTTCCAGGCGTACAAGCGCGGCGTGATCATGCGGCAAGGACCACCGTGCTCGGTGGGGAGTGGCTCGTTCTCCCACGTGTGCACGAGCAGCACGTCGGGGTCGAGCGCGCGCTCGAGCGTCAGGTTGGTGGTGTACGGGATCGTGGTGCCGGGCTGGACGTCGTAGCCGGTCGTGCGCACGAAATGCGCGGTGTCACGTGGGACGGCGAGCTCGGCGAGGGTCGCGAAGCGCACGCCGCGCCAGCGATTGTCCATGCGGCTCCAGGTGGTGACGCAGTGGAAGTCGCTGACGTCGTCGACTTGGGGGAGGGACTGGAACTGTGCCCAATCAAGCGTGAACGGGTTGTGGCACGCGCCGCCGACTTCGAGCCGCCAGTCGGCGAGGTCGATGTGCGGAACGTCGCCGAGGTCGAGCACGGGCCAGTTCTTGACGGCGTGCTGGCCGACGGGGAGTTGGGGCATGCCGTGGCGATTGGTCGGTCCGCGGCCGGAGGGGTGGAGATCGTGGAAGCGAACGTCCACGGTGCCTGGTTTGTGGAGCTTCGCGCGCTCGATGTAGCGCAGGCGCTTGGCGACCAGGTCGGGGGCGGGAGAGGGGCTGGGATTCGCGGTGTCGTGCGCGGAAGCGTTCTTCGTGCTGTCGTTCATCGTCGTTGACGCGCATTAGAGCACGGAGGTGACGCTCTGCGCCTTGGCGAGATGAAGGCAACGCGGAGAACCTTCCGCGCCTCCGGCGCGGGGCGACCGGCGCGACATTGCCCGGAAATACCGGGCAGATGTCGCGTCGGCCGCTCCATTTGGGGCCGGTTGACGAGGTCCGTTGAGGAGGTCGGCGGGCGGATGTTCGCGGGCGGGCGGGGCGTTGCGGTGGATCGTCTGCGGGGCGGAGTGTTTGGTGGGACGCGACGGGTGGTTCAGAACACGGTGAGGTGCAGCATGCGCGCGTAGAGCAGGAAGAGCACGAAGAGGAGTGCTGCGTGCACGGCGGAGATGGGGATTGCGATGGGCATGCTCTTGGCGAGCCCGTGCGTGTGCGCAACGCCGCGAGCGGTGAGGCGTTGGACGAGGAAGAAGAGGCCGCCGAAGATGCCGATCGTCGTGGCCATGACGAGCAGGACCTTGGCGTAGTTCGGGAACGAGGACTTGCGTAGTTCGTCGAAGACCCAGTCCTTGAGCACGCCCATGAGGAGCAGTGCCTCGATCGCGATGAGGCCGCGGTGAGAGAAGATGCGTGCGAGCGGGCCTTTGCCGCCCGCGCTGCGATTCCCGTTGCTGCTGCGTGCCGGCGACATCCGCGCGGAAAGGTACGCACGCGAGTGGACCGAAACCAGGGGCGGAATGGCGGGGTAGCTTGACCCCTAGCGCTTGGGCGGAGTACGGTTCGAGCGTCCGTCCGCCCGCACATGACCGATCCGATCCCCACTTCGTCGACGCAGGAACTCGGGGTGGGGCGGCGCCGCAGGCCGTTGTGGCTGCGTCTGCTGGTTTCGCTTGGGATCGCGATCGTGCTCGCGGTCGTCGTAGTCGAGGTGGTCTCGCGCATCGCCGACGCCAGGTTGGCGTCGAAGATGAAGGATCCCGCCTTCGACTATCGCACGTATGAGCCGTCGCTCCTCGACAAGCTCGCGCTCGAGACGCTCGAGTACGGCACGGTCAAGCGCGGGATCGAGCAGACGAATGCGCGCAACGTCCCGCATCCCTACCTCGGGTACGCGCTGACGCCGAGCTTCCGTTCGCCCAAGGACGCTCCGCAGCAGGTCTCGCACAACTCCCTCGGTTTCCGCGGCAAGGAAACGACGTGGGCCAAACCGGACGGAGTGTTCCGCATCGTCACGACCGGCGGATCGAGCGTCTACGGCCAGAGCGAATCGGGCGACGCTGCCGTCTGGTCGCAGCGACTCGAGGACGTGCTCAACGAATCGGGCGGCGGTCGGAAGTACGAGGTGATCAACGTCGGCTGCAACGGCTGGTCGAGCTTCGAGATGCTGATCAACCTCGAGCTGCGCGCGCTCGACTTCTCGCCCGATCTGGTGATCGTGTACGAGGCTATCAACGACATGCGCTGCGCGTTGTACAAGCGCGGCGGTCCTGTCACGCCGGACAACCTGCAGTGGCGCGACACATGGCCGGTCGACCGGCCATCGGCGCTCGAGGGCTGGCTTGCGCACAGCCGCACGTATTTAGTGTGGCGTCGGTACGCCACGAGCTACGCGCTCGAGCGCAGCGACTTGGGCTTCTACGCGATCAAGAACTACGACCCGAACGTGAAGGACAACTGGTGGGACTACCCCATGGGTCCGATTCCGGATCAGGGGTTCGTCAACTACCGGCGCAACCTCGGCGGCATCGTCAGCGTGTGCCAGGCGCGCGGAGCACGGGTCTTGTTCGTCACGCAGGCTTTGCCGCGTTGGCATCTGAAGAACATCGGCAAGCGCCAAGTCGATTCCTCACAGGAGCAGCTCGACGCGTTCGAGCGCATCCTCTCGACGCAGCGCGAGGTCGCCGCCGAGCGCGGCGTGCCCTTGTTCGACTGTGGCCGCATCGTGGAGGAGGCGGTCGATCGCGAGATCGAAGAGCGCGTCGCCGACCGGCTGAAAAAGGAGACCGCCGTAGACGCCGAATCGACCAAGGCCCGAGCCGAGGCGATCAGGACCGAGTTGGAGGAGGCCGTGCCGAACAAGGCGCGCGACCTGCTTTTCTTCGCAGAAGTGCACCCCAACGACCGCGGGTCGGATCTGATCGCGCACACGATCGCCGGCTACCTGGTCCACACTGACTTGATTCCGCACTGATCGATGGACTTCGTGCGGGATCGATCAGTGGCCGCACGCTCGGCCCAATCTCCCGCCAGCAATCGCGACCTCGCGACGTATACAGTGCCGAGGCACGTTCTTCGCTCGTCCGCACCCACCCGATGTCGAACCCGATCCGCGCACTGACCCTGCTTCTGCCTTTCCTCGGCCTCGTCGCCTGCACGGACCATCCGCAGGCGGCAGCCGTGCCGAAGGCCGGCGAAGGTGGTCTCGTCGTCACGAACCCCGAGAGCGACCGTCCGTACTACTTCGACTTCCAGCACGCCGTGTACGGCGAACGCCTGCGCCACGTGTTCGTACTGCACAACGCCGAAGGCCGCCCATTGACGATCAAGGACATGCTGGCCTCGTGCGGTTGCACTCAGCCGCGCACCTCGTACGTCGATTCGACGGGTGCCCGCGTCGAGGGTGCGCACGAGCGCGGCAAGGAAGTGATCACCGTGCCCAAGGACACGGACGTCGAAGTCTCGGTCGAGTTGGACACGACCCTCGTGCACACGATGAACATGGACAAGCTGGAGACGGTGCGCATCCGCACCGACTCGGCCGCGAACCCCTACGTCAACCTCGAGATCCACGTCGTCGTCGTGCGCGCGTTCCGTGCGGTTCCCGCCAAGGTCGAGCTCTTCGACACGCCGCAGACGGCCGGCAAGAGTGCGCGCACCGACATCACGACCGACGTGGCCGGGAACAAATCGCGCATCCAGAAGATCGTGTCGATCGAGGGCACCTTCACGGCCGAGCTGCAGGAAGCGCAAGTGGCCGGCGAAACCGACTGGATCCTGACCGTGACGGCACCGCCCGGTCTGCCGCTCGGCCCCGCGAAGGGCAGCGTGACGATGACGACCACGAACGCCGACGGGAAGGGTGACGGGGCGACGTTCACGGTGCCGATCCTCGCGCAGATCGTGACGGACGTCGTGATCGATCCGTTGAGCCTGGCCAAGAACGACGTCGACGGCCAAAGCGGCGCGACGCTGGATGCCCAAGTGAAAGCGCTCGTGCCCGGCGCGCGCGTGAGGGTGTTGGCAGTCGCGCTCGAAGGAGAGCGCTCGAGCGTGTTGCGCGTCGAGTCGACGCCGATTTCACCCGACGCAGAGGGCCGGGCGGAGCGACACGCGTTGAAGCTCATCGTTCCTCCCGGCACGCCGCCGGGCGTCTATTCCGGAAAGATCTCGGTCGCGATCGACGCTGAGTTGCAGCACACGGTGACGGTCCCCTACTCCGTCACCGTGAAGTGATCCGGCGGCAGCCTCCGTGAGTCATGTGTACTCACACTCATGCGCCTTTCTCGAGCGGTCCTACTTCCCCCCTT
>JBBQNP010000118.1:0-14153 GCA_038330085.1 Planctomycetota bacterium
CTGCGAGTACGCAACTACTGCGCAAGTCGCAGTGCGCGCTCCGCCATGCGGGCAAAGGTCTCCGCGGCATTCGCATTGGCCTCGTACGCGCGCACGGCCGTCATCAAGTCCGCCATCTCGAGCGTCGGGTTGACGTTGGGCATCGTCACCCAACCGTTCTCGTCCGCATCGGGGTGTCCCGGGATGCGCACGCGCTCGAACGGCGTTTCCTTGTCCTGCTCGATCGCCGCGACGTGCACGCCGGCGATCTCCTTCCGACCGTCGATCGACTTGCGCAGGATCGGTTCGAAGCGCACGACCTGACGCCGATACGGACCACCGGTCGGCGTGCGCGTGACCTCGGCATTGGCCAGGTTCTTGGCAACGACGTCGATGCGCACGCGCTCGGCGGCCATGCCGGACGAGCTGGCACGCATGCCGTCGAAGAGCTTTTGGATCCCGTTCATGATCAGCGTCCTTCACTGATGCTGGTGCGCAGCATCTCGTTGCGTGACTGCATGATGGCCGCGTACGTCTCATACAAGAGCCAGTTCTCGCGCATCGAGTTGTTCTCCAACTCGAGGCTCACGTTGTTGCCGTCGGGGCTCGACGGCGTCGCCGTGTCCGTGTCGATGCGCGGCGCAATCCCTGCCAGAGATCCTTCCTTGCCCGTCGCTGCGGCATGCGCCAGCTTGTCCGCGAGCAGCTCTTCGAAGCGCACGACGCGCCGCTTGTAGCCGGGGACATTCTGGTTGGCGATGTTCTGGGACAGGACTTTGGCGCGCAAAGTCGAGGCCGACATCAGCCGCAGCAGGAGCTCGCTGGGATCGTTGACGGACGTCATGGGTCGATCTCAGGCAACCAAGCCCGTCGAACGCCACAGCTTCATCTTGTTCGACAACGTGCGCGCGGTGACACCGAGGCGACGTGCGGCTTCGGTCTTGTTTCCCCGTGCCGAATCGAGCGTGGCCAGGATCGCGACGCGCTCGATCTCTTCGAGTTGCCGGTTTGCAAGCGCATTGGCGAGCGCGGTCGTCGGCAACGAAGCCGACAGCTCGAGCCCCTTGCCTGTCGTGTTCGCGATCGGACCGAACGCCAGGTCGCCGACGTCGATCGTCGTCTGGCGCAGCATCACGACGGCGCGCTGCACGACGTTCTCGAGCTCGCGCACGTTGCCCGGCCACGACCAGGTGTTCAGACGCTCGATCGCTTCGACGGTGAAGCGCGGCGTTTCGAAGCCGTTCTGGCGCGCGTAGTACTCGGCGAAGTGGTGGGCGAGGGGGACGATGTCCTCGATGCGATCGCGCAGCGCCGACATGTGCACCGGCAGGACGTGCAAGCGGTAGTACAGATCCTCGCGGAACGAACCCGAGCGCATCTCCGCCGCCAGGTCGCGGTTCGTCGTGGCGATGACGCGCACGTCGACCTTCAACGTGTTCGTGCCGCCGACGCGCTCGAACTCTTCCTCTTCGAGCACGCGCAGGAGCTTCGCCTGCAGGTTGGGCGTGATCTCGCCGATCTCGTCGAGCATCAGCGTGCCGCCGTCGGCCAATTCGAAGCGACCCTCCTTGGTCTTGTGCGCGCCGGTGAACGCACCGCGCTCGTGACCGAAGAGCTCCGACTCGAGCAGTTGCTCCGACAACGCCGCGCAGTTCACGCGGATGAACGGACCGTTCTGGCGCGGCGAGCTCTGGTGGATGTAGTGCGCGACGCGCTCCTTGCCCGTGCCCGACTCGCCGGTGATCAAGACCGTGCCCTTGCTGCGCGCGATGCGACCCGCGGTGCGCAACGTCTCGAGCATGGCCGGGCTCTTGGCGACCATCGTCGAGGGCGTTTCGCCACTGACTTCGCTGCGCAGGTACTGGTTTTCCCGCACCAAACGCGTCGTGCGCTCGATCCGATCGATGACGAGCTCGATCGCTTCGGCCGTGCACGGCTTCAACAGGAAGTCCGACGCGCCCTGGCGCATCGCCTGCACGGCGGACTCGATCGTGCCTTGCGCCGTGATCATCACCGACGGCATGTCGGGCGACACCTCGCGGATCTTCTTCAAGAGCTCCATGCCGTCCATGCCCGGCATGCGCAGGTCGGTCAGCACCAGATCGGGGTTCTGGTGTTGCGTGCGCTCGAGCGCCTCTTGCCCGTTCTTCGCCTCGATCGGCTTGTATCCGAGCGCGGTGATCGCTTCGACCAGGAACTCGCGGCTGAGTGCGTCGTCGTCGACGACCAGAATGCGTTGGATGGACATCTTGGATCTCTACTGGAGTTGTTGAGGAATGCGGAACGCGATGTCCGCACCGCCGAGGGAAGAAGGTCTGGGTGAAACTTCGAGTCGGCCGCCGTGCAATTCGGCGATCGAGTGGACCAGCGCGAGACCGAGGCCGGTGCCTTCGGCGCGCGTCGTGAAGAAGGGCTCGGCCACCCGCGAACGAAGTCCCGGAGCAATACCGGGTCCAGCGTCCTGCACGCGGAAAAGCACATCCGTCCCTTCGAGCGCGATCGACACGTCGACCACGCCTCCGTCGGGCTGGGCTTGCATCGCATTGGCCACGAGGTTGCGCAGAGCTTGTCGCACCTTGATGCGATCGGCTGGGAACGCAGGGGCGCTAGCGGAAGAAATGACGCGCCACTTTTTCTCGGGTGCATTTCCGGGAAGGCTGCGCTGCGCGGCATCAACGGCGCTCGCCAGGAGCTCCTGCGCGTCGACTGTCTCGATCGTCAGACGCTCGGGTGACGCAATGGTCATCATGCTCGCAATGATCTGGTCGGCTTCGTCGACGCCCTCGCAGATGCGCGACGCGAAGCGCGCAGCGCGCGTGCCGGGCGAGAGATCGCGGCGCAACAGCTCTGCGAAACCCCGCACCGCGTTGAGCGGGTTGCGGATCTCGTGCGCGATGCCGCCCGACATGTTGCCGAGTGCAGCCATGCGGCTCTGAGCGTGCAAGCGCTCCTGAAGGCGCTCGATCTCGGTGCGGTCGTCGAGGATCTCCACGGAACCACCGGTTTCCGAGGTACCTGTCGCGCGGATCGGCGACGAGCGCGCGGAGAGGATGCGCACTTCGCCGTCGGGCCGCGTGTGCTCGCGGTTCTCGCCGTGCGCGGTCTCTGCGTCGGAGAGGGGCGGCGTGCGCGAGCCCATCAGCTCCAGCGCAGTCACTCCGAGGATCTGGCACGCGGCCTCGTTGACGCGCACGACGACATCCTTGTCGTTGCGCACGACGACGCCGGTCGGCAGTGCGTGCAGGATCGCTTCGAGCCGCGCGCGCACCGCATCGAGCTCGGCGACCTTGCGTGCGAGCTCGGCGTTCGCGGCCACGACCTCGCGCTCGACGCGGTCGGCGCGCTCTTCCAAGCGCGCATAGCTCGACAGGAGGCTCTCCTGGATCGTCGTCAGCGCCGCGACGAGCCGTGCGGGGTCGTCTGCCCCGCTCGGATGGTCGGCGTCGTGCGCCATGAGTTGCGCCTTCGACATCACGGCTGGTGGTTCTCCTTGCCGGCAGGTTTGTCGCTGGGCTTGCCAGCGGACTTGTCACCGCCGTTGGTCGCACCCTTCTCGACGGCCGGTTTTTGGATCGGCTTGGTCGAGGCCTTCTCGGCCGGCTTCGACTCCGTTTGCGGCTGCTTCTGCTTCCACTGCAGGAGCTCGAGGTCCGTGCGCGCGCGCTCACCCGCCCAGCTCGCGTCCTTGCGCGCTGCGATCGTCGTGTACAGCGCGATCGCATCCTCGAGGCGACCGAGCGCCTCGAGCGAGCGCGCGCTCCAGTACTGACAGCGCACATCGTCCGGTTGTCCGCGCAAGATGCCGAGCGCGGCGTCGTACTTGCCCGCGTGGTAGAGCGCTTCGCCCTGACGCAACGGATCCACGCTGAAACCCGGCGCTTCGAACGACGTCAGGTTGGTCAGCGGGTCGGTGGTCGGCGTGTTCGTGCCGGCTGAGTGAGTGCCGGCCGCATTCGTGACGGGCACACCCTTCCTCCCGGACGCCGCCGCGAGCGCGTCCCAATCCGTCTGCAGGCGTGACACCTCGAAGCGCAGTTGCGCCAGGCGCTCGTCGTCCGCGCGCGGATCCTGGCCGGGAGGCGCGGACCGCTCGATCACGTCCGCGATCGCGGCCTTGTCGCCGCGCTCGATGCGAGCGCGGAGACCGCTCAACTCCTCGAGGTTGTGTACGGCACGATCCAGTGAGAGTTCCAGGTCCTGCCGACTGCCCTTCTGCATGCCGAGGCTCGACACGACGAGCAGCGCACCGATACCGGCGTTGAGTGCAAATCCGAACTTCATCATCAGAGTCGTCCTCCGTACGCCTGCGCCGCGAGCTCCCACTGCGAAGCGTCCTCGTAGAGCTCGCCCGCGAGCAGGTAGATGCGCCGGCGGTTCTCGGGGTAGCGCACGTCGTCGAGCGCCATGCGCAGCTCGCCGACCGCAGCTTCCGCGTTGACGGTTGCGCCCGTGCAGCGCGCGTGCACGAGCACGACGCGCGTCAAGTCCGCCTCTTTCAGCGCCGCGCGCTCGTTCCACGGCGTGTCGAGCGCGCGCAGTGCGCCGTCGAAATCGCCGTTCGTGCAGAGTTCCTCGGCGCGATCGATGCGCAGACCGCGCACGTCGACCTTCTTCACCTCGAGGCCGAGCCCTTCGCGCGCCGCGTCGGCGACGGCCTGGATGTCCGCTTCGGCGGAAGTTCCTTCGGCCACGCGCTCGATGAAGAGCACGCCGAGCAGATCGCCGGCCTTCGATGCGCTGCGAGCCGCACGCGCGAGAGCAGTGCGACGTCGATCTTCACCGCCACCGGTGTTGGACCAGGCCAACCAGGCGCGGGCCGCTTCACCGGGCATGCCGGCGCGCTCGAACGCTTCCGCGCGCAAGCGCACGGCGTCGGCGGAGGAGGCCTGGTCGAGCCCCGCTGCCATGGCGGCGTCGAGCGCAGCCAGCGCATCGGCTCCGCGATCGGCCGCGACGAGCGCGGCTGCACGTACGAACATGCGGTCGGCGCTCTCGGCCTTCGTCTCGGGCGGCATCGTGCGGTCGAGTGCGTCGATCAACGCCAACGCTTGGTGACCGTCGCCCTGGAACGCGAGACAGCGCGTGAGTTCGACGCGCGCTTTCACGGCGTACGGGTTGGGCGGAGGGCGGTTGGCGAGCAACGACCAGCCCGTCGCAGCATCGCTCCATTCGCCGTGTCGTTCGTGGAGCATCGACGAGCGCAACAACGCTTCGCTGACGAGCGGCGAGTCGGGGTGCACGCGCAGGAGTGCTTCGTAGTGCGATCGCGCCGCCATGTCGTGACCGCGCGATTCCTGGATCTCGCCGAGCGCCATCTCGGCCGACGCTGCACCATCCGAGTCGGGGAAACGGCGCAAGGCGCGCACGAACATGACCTCGGCCATGTCCTCGAGTTGCTCGACCGAGGCCTTCTCGTCGAGGTCGGGGCGCAGGGTGATCGAGCCGACTTTGACCTGCGCGCGCAAGCCCGCCGTGCCCGCAAGACCGTCAACCGTGAGGTCGAGCGGGCGGTCGGCCAAGTCGACGTCGATCGGATCGAAGACCATGCTCGTGTCGAGGCCCACGAGGTCGCGTCCGCTCTTCTGCGCGAGATCGCGCAGGAGCACGTCGACGCCGACCTGCGAGGCCTTCACCGTACACAGGGTCTCGTCGTTCTCGGTGCGCACGCTCACGACGGGGTCTTCGGCGAGGAGCGGCACGAGAAGGAGAATCCAGAGAGCGCGCATCAGTGCTTGCCTCCGGCGGGCATGTCGGCGTTGGGCTTGTCGTTCGGCTGCTTGCCGTCGCTCTGCTTGTCATCCACAGGCTTCTCGCTCGCAGCCTTCACGCCGCTGCGTGCACGCGCTTCGTCGTGGTAGCTCTGTGCGATGAGGTACGCAGCGCGCGGTTCGACCTCGGCGCGCAAGCCGGGCGACATGCGCTCCGCACGCGCGAGCAAGCGGCTCAGACGCTTGCGCGCCGAACCGTAATCGCCGGTGCGGATTTCGTCGGTCGCGATCTGGATCGCCGTGCGCTCGAGCGCGTCGATTCCTTCGAGACCGCCGGCGCCCCCGAGGTCCGCAGTCGGCGCGCGATCGTTCACGTCACGGCGCGCGCGCTCGAGACGCTTCGAAGCGGTGTCGATCTCGGCGCGCAGCTCGTCGAGACCGCTGCCGAAGCGGGTGTGCGTGCGCCACACGAACCAGAAGCCCCCCGCGTTCATCACGATCAGCAACGCGAGCGCGACACGTACACCGAGGCGGCGGGCGCGACGCGCGAGAGACACGCTCGGTGCGGTTTCGTCGACGATCGATTCCTCATCGTGAATCGCGGCCAAAGGCGCGACGACCGTCACGGGCTTGGGCCGAGGATCGGCGATCGACGCAGGAGCGGGCGGGGGAGCCGAAGCCGCGGGCGGGTTCGAGCCCATCGTCGAAGCTTGCGCCGGCATCGGGGCCTGCTTGGGCAACGCGGGCGGAGGTCCCGGATCGGGCGGGAGCGTGCGCACTTCGGAGTTCGCGCTGGAGCGTTCCTGCAGACCCTCGAGCGTCATCTCGATGATCGGGAAGTCGAAGAGGTCTTCGTCTTCGTCGAACGGCGCGCCGCTCGGGTCGTTGGGTGTGCGGTCCTTGTCAGCCACGCGTCAGCTCCACAGTGCGCGCTCGGCGAGCACGCGCGGTTCGGGGCCGGAGAGCAAGCGACCGACGACGACCGCCAGAGCCGGCGAGAGCAGGTGCACGTGCGCCGTCTCGTGGCGGCGCAGTGCGTGCAACACGCGGCGCGCGACGTCCGGCGTCAGGAAGTCGTGGTCGCACAGGTCGACGTCGTGCCCTTCGTCGAAGGCGACGAAGGTCACGGTGAAGCGCATGTCGACGCGCGTGCCGCGGCCGGCTTGCGATTCGATGGTCAGGGCCTCGCAGAGCGAGATGGCGCGCGACAAGCCGCTGTGCAGGGGCGCTGCGAGCAGGTCCTCGTCGAGGCGCGACACGTCGAAGCCGACGCCTTCGTCGAGGATGCGCACGCGCAGGTCGCGGCCGTCGCGCCAGGCCGTGACGCGCACGATGCCCGAGCGGTCGGGGTATGCCCGGCGGAAAGAATTGTCGACGACCTCCACGACGGCGCCGCCGATGCGCGCGCGACAGGCCGGGCCGATGCCGTTCTCGAGGGCGAAGGCCGCAACCGCGCGCGCCGCGCGCAAGCTCGCGGTCGCCGAGGTCGAGTACACGCGCTCGAGGACGCTCGCGCCGGCCGCGTCGGCGCGCGGGGCAGGAGCTCGCTCGTTCGACTCGGAAGATCCGGTTCGCTTGGAAGGCAAGTCACGCATGACGTGGAAGGGGTTGCCGAACGGATCGCATCGAGCGGCCCGAGGCAGACAACTTTTCGTCCCGATCCCTGAATCCCTTGAACGTTCCGGCGGCGGATCGGGAGTTTGTTTCCCGTGTGGGAGAGGCAGTCCTCTCCTGGCCGTCAAGCCACGCTCAGGCCGTACGTGCGCATCTTGTTGTAGAGCGTCGTGCGGTTGACCCCGAGCACGCGCGCGGCGTGCGAGCGGTTGCCCGCAGCATCGACGAGCACGCGCTCGATCAGCGCGCGTTCCACGCTGCGCAGCGAGCAATCAGGGATCGAAAGGTGCATCCCGGTCATCGGCTGCATGCCTGCAGCGGGACCGAAACCGCTCGGTTCATCGAGCAAGAGGTGCTCGGTCCCGATCCAGCCTTCGCGCGCGAGCAGAACTGCGCGCTCGATCACGTTGCGCAGCTCGCGCACGTTGCCCGGCCAGCGATGCTTGGACAAGGCCTCCACCGCTTCCGGCGTCAGCCCGCGCGGCGTGCAACCGATCTCGCGCCCCACGACCTCGACGAAGCCCTGAACGAGGCGCGGCACGTCACCCATTCGATCGCGCAACGCCGGCACGCGGATCGAGAGCACGTTGAGCCGATAGTAGAGGTCTTCGCGAAAGCGTCCCGCGCTCACCATCTGCCCCAGGTCGCGGTTCGTCGCGGCCAGGATGCGCACGTCGATCGCATGATCCACCGCACTGCCGACCGGACGAAACGTGCGCTCCTGCAGCACGCGCAACAGGTGCGCCTGCAGGTTCATGTCGAGCTCGCCGATCTCGTCCAGCAGGATCGAACCGCCGTGTGCAGCCGCGAACAACCCCTCGCGACCACCGGGCAGCGCGCCCGTGAACGCGCCCGACGCATAGCCGAACAGGTCCGCTTCGAGCAGCCCATCCGCGAACCCGGCGCAGTTCACCGCGACGAAGGGCTTGTCCTTGCGCGCCGAACGCCGGTGGATCTCACGTGCAACGATTTCCTTGCCCGTGCCCGACTCGCCCATGACGAGCACGGTCGTGCGCGGTGTCGCTGCAACGCGATCGATCGCGGTGACGACGTCGCCCATGGCGCGGCTCTCGCCCCACTCGACCCAGCCAACAGGCGCGGCCTGGACCGCATCCGTGCATTCCTTCCGATCGGTGAGCGCCCGCATCTCGCCCTCCGATCGGCAGGAACGCGCCTCGACCGAAGGATTTTCCGCCACGGTGAATCCTTGCGTCCCGAAAAAGCACGGCTCGGGTCTCATCCGGCGCTCCAGGGCTCCGAGAACAAGGGCCAGACTGTTCTCCCGACCGGAGAAGAGTCGGGTCTCCGCCAGTCACCAAATCAAGGAACGTCATGGGCCTCAGAATCAACACGAACATCGCGTCGCTGAACGCGCAGAACAACCTGGACACGGTTTCGAACCGCCTGGCCGGGAACTACTCACGCTTGTCTTCGGGTCTGCGCATCACGAAGGCGGGGGATGACGCCGCCGGCCTCGCGATCAGCGAGAAGCTGCGCGCGAAGATCAGCTCGTACGACCAGAGCAGTCGCAACGCCCAAGACGGCATCTCGCTCGTCCAGACGGCGGAAGGCGCGCTCCAAGAGTCGGGCAACCTTCTGAACCGCATCCGCGAGCTCTCGGTCCAAGCGGCCAACGGCACGCTCGGCGCGACGGAACGCACCACGATCAACAACGAAGTCACCTCGCTCGTCAGCGAAATCGACCGCATCGCGAGCACGACCGAGTTCAACGGCGTCAGCCTGCTCAACGGCAGCACGACGACCGCCTCGATCCAGGTCGGCATCAACGCCGGCCAGACCGTCGACGTCGGGTTGCAGAACTCGACCTCCACGACGCTCGGCGTCAGCACGATCGCGACGGACACGGTCGCGAACGCGAACCTCGCCATCACCGCGGTCGACGCCGCGATCAACACGCTGGCGCAATCGCGCGGCAAGCTCGGCGCGTCGCAAAACCGCCTCCAGAGCGCGTACTCGACGGTCCAGACCGCCCGCGAGAACACCAGCGCCGCCGAAAGCCGCATCCGCGACGTCGACTTCGCCAAGGAAACGGCCGACCTGACCCGCAACACGATCCTGCAACAGGCCGCGACGTCGGTGCTGCAACAGGCCAACGTGCAGCCGCAGCTCGCGCTGTCGCTCCTCCGCGGTTAGTCGATTGGCTGACGCGCGTCCGCGCGCGTGAAGCCGGAACCTGAACGGCAGCCGGAGTCCTTCGAAAGGGCTCCGGCTGTCGTGTCATTGGGGCGGGTGTGCAAGAGGCGGGTCCAGAGGCTCACGCGGACAGCCGGATCGACCGATAACGAGAGTGGCCCATTGGGTCGGAATCTCAGGCAATCATGACCACATTCGGCAGCGGCATCGGCATCGGCGGACTCGCGAGCGGCATCGATTCGAACTCGATCATCCAGAAGCTCGTCCAGCTCGAGAGCATTCCGATCACGCAGATCCAGGACAAGGTCACCAAGCAGAAAAGCAAGCTCAACGGCGTCTCGCAGCTGCAGGCGCTAGTCAAGGACCTGCAGGCGAAGGCGAAGGCCGTGTCGACGCAGTCGGACTTCCTCGTGTTCGACGTCAACGCGAGCCAGGACGGCGTCGCGAGCTTCACCGCGACGGGATCGGCCGCGTCGGCCACGCACACGCTGACCGTGAACCAGCTCGCGTCTGTAGATCGGTGGGCATTCGACGGCGTCGCCGACTCGACCACGAACCTGACTGCGAGCTCGGGGCAATCCGTCTCGTTCACGACCAACGGCACCGCGTACCAGATCGACGTCGACCCTTCCTCATCCTCGCTCGAGAACATCGCTTCGCAGATCAACACGGTCGCTCATGCCGACGTGGCGGCGACCGTCGTGAACACCGGGACGACGGCATCGCCGAGCTACAAGCTCGTGCTGACCTCGAAAAACAGCGGGGAAGCGGGCCGGGTCAGCGGCCTCACGAGCGGCGTCGACGGGCTCACCATCGACTCCACCGCGCCGGCGGTTGACGGCACGCCGGGGAGCACGAACAACATCACCGTGGGACTGAACGCGATCGCGGTCGTCGACGGGCTGACCGTCGAGCGTTCGACGAACGAGTTCTCGGACGTGATCACCGGTGTTTCGTTTACGGCGCAGGCCGCGGATCCAGCCAAGCAGATCAACTTCAGCGCGGTGCCCAACAAGGCCGCGGTGAAGACCAAGGTGCAGGGCCTAGTCGACAGCTACAACGCGGTCATCAACTTCATCAACACGCAGAACACCTACAGCAAGGACGCGGGCGCCGGCGGCGTGCTGTTCGGCGACCAGATCCTCTCCACCGTCCGCACCACGATCAACAACGCGCTGTTCAACGTGCCGCTCGACCAGGTGGCGAACGACACCACGGGCTACTCGACGTTGAGCGTGATCGGCATCTCGCGCCAAAGCGACGGAACGCTCTTGATCGACCAGACGAAGCTCGACGACAAGCTCAACACGAACATCGCCGCTTTTTCGGATCTCTTCGTGGACACCGACGGGTTCAACAACGGCGGTGCCTTGCCGAACACGCCCGAGTACTACATCGACACGACCGCGGACTCGGGTCTCGCGTCGTCGCTCACCCGCGCAATCGACCAGATGATCAAGCTCACGTCGAGTTCGGGAGGCATCGCGATCAAGGGCCTGTTCGACGCGCGCAACGAGACGATCAACAACCAGATCAAGGATCTCAACAGCCAGGTCCTGGCGAAACAGGTTTACGTCGACAAGTTCGAGCAGGACCTACAGAGCAAGTTCGCCAACCTCGAAGCGACCATCGGAAAACTCAACTCGGCCGGCGCCGGATTCGCGGCGGCCATTTCAGGACTTCCCCATTGAGCACAACTGAACAACGCAACGTGGCCGACGTCTACCTCGAAAACGCTGTGGAGAACGCTCCGCCGGTCAAGCTCGTGCGCATGATGGTCGAGGGCGCATTGCGCTTCATCGACCGCGCGATCGCGACTCCGGCGCGGCCGGACCGCCGCGCGTTCGTGAACTGGTGCCAGCGTGCCGACGCCATCGTGCTCGAGCTGCGTCTGTCGCTCGTGCCCCTCGAGGGATCCGATCTGACGACGAACCTCCAGAACCTCTACGTGTTCTGCGAAGGGCGCATCGGCCAGGCGTTGTCGACGGATACGCACGAACCGCTGCACGAAGCACGCAAGGTGCTCGTGACGCTGCTCGACGCGTGGCAACGGATCGAGACGCCTACCGATCCGGACGCCGGGGCATGAGCGCCGGCGCCGACCGCGCTGCGCTGCTGCGCGAGCTCGAGACGTTCGAGTGCAAGATGCGCAAGCTGATCTCGATGATCGAGGCGCCGGTCACGGACCTCGACGGGCTCGCGCGCGCGACACAGGACCTGTCGAACCACGCATTCGAGGCGGAGAGGCTCGTCGCGCAGTTCAAGGACGCCGCTGTCGGGGAGGTTGCGAACGTGAAGCGCCGTCTCGCGCGGCTCGTGGACCTCGACGCGGTCGCGCGCGCTGCCTGCAGGAGCGAACTCGAGAAGACTGCCGCAGCGATGGATCGCGTGCGGCATGTGCGCACGCAGCTCGACACGCTGCGCTCCGTCGAGCACGCGGGCGAGACGCTCGACTACACGAGCTGACGCACGCTTGGTGGTGGTGACATCCACCACACCTGTCGAGATCTTCGACAGTCGAGCGAGTGTGGTGCGCGCTGGAATGCGGTAACCAGCCTCCAGGATGCGCATCAGCCGGATGGCACCGGCCTTGCTTGGATACGGCGCGCGGACTGAGCGCACCGCATGATCCAACAACTCGCACTGCTCACGGACACCGCCGCGCGCACACAGCCCGGTGGTCCCGACATGACGCGCTACGTGCTCGTCTGCTTCGTGTTGCTCGGCGCCATCGGGGGCGTGGCGTACCTGTTCAAGCGCTTCATCGCGTCGTCCGTGCGCGCGCGCGCGTCGAAGCGCTCGTTGCAGATCGTCGACCTCCTGCCGCTCGGTGGGAAGCAGCGTCTGTGCGTCGTGCGCTGCTACGACCGGACGTTCGCGCTGGGGTTGGGCGACAAGGAAGTCGCGCTGATCGCCGAGCTCGACGCGCAGGCGACGCCGGCCAAGCCGGAAACGGCCTTCGCTGCGTTGTTGAAGCGCAAGCAGGCCGTCGAAACCGAGCCCGATGCCGTCGCTCCCGCACCGCGCAAGCGCAGCGTGTTGACCGGCGGGGGACTCTTCGCATGAGCGCTCTATGTGAGCACAGGATCGTGCGCGCGCTCGTCGCGACCATCGTTCTCTTCTTCGCGGCCCCGAACTCCTTTGCGCTGCAAAGCCAATCGCACGGTGCCGACCGCAGCATCGCCGCGACCACGGCCGACGCCCTTCGCGATGGCCTCGACGCCGTGACCAGCCTGCAGGGTGGCACGAACCAGCCTTCGGACAACGAGAAGTCCAGCACCGAGACGGAGCCGCGCAGCTCGACGGCCATCGAGATCGCGGTCCTGCTGACGGTCCTGTCGCTCCTGCCCGCGATCCTCGTCACGATCACGAGCTTCACGCGCATCATCATCGTGCTCTCGTTCGTGCGCCGCGCGCTCGGCGTGAACGAGCTACCGCCTAACCCCGTGTTGATCGGGTTGTCACTGTTCCTGACGAGCTTCGTGATGGCGCCCGTTGCGAACCGCGTCTACGACTCGGCCTGGAAGCCCTACAAAGCCGGCGCGCTCGACATGGAGCAGGCCGGCGACAAGGCCTGGGTCGAGATGCGCGGATTCTTGCTCGCGAACACGCGCAAGAGCGAGCTCGATCTCTTCGCCGACATGGCGAAGCTGCCTCAGCCCGCAGCCGGCGCAGCGACCGACGACACGATCCCCGACCTGCCTTTCCGCGTCGTCGTGCCGGCGTTCGTGCTGAGCGAGCTCAAGACCGCGTTCCAGATGGGCTTCCTGCTCTTCTTGCCGTTCCTCGTCATCGATCTCGTCGTGTCGAGCGTGTTGCTCTCGATGGGCATGTTCATGTTGCCGCCGGTGATGGTGTCGACGCCGTTCAAGATCCTTCTGTTCGTGCTCGTCGACGGCTGGCACCTCGTGTGTCAATCGCTTGTCACGAGCTTCGTGACGACCTGAAAGGACGCACACCGTGACCGACATCGACCTCCAGATCACCGAGCTCGCGCGCGACCTCCTGTGGACGACGATCGTCCTCGCAGGACCCGTGTTGCTCGTCGGTCTCGCCGTTGGACTCCTCGTCAGCTTGTTCCAAGCACTGACGAGCGTTCAAGAGCAGACGATGAGCCTCATCCCGAAGATGTTCGCGGTGATGCTCGTCGTGTTGCTCCTGTTGTCACCCGCGCTGCAGATCCTGCGCGAGTACACCGAGCGCATCTTCAGTCAACTCGTCACGTTCGGCCTCAGCTGACGATGGAACACTTCGCTCCGGGAACGATCGAGGCGTTCGGCCTGTACCTCGTGCGCACGAGCGCGCTCGTGTTGGCCGCGCCCGTGTTCGGCGCGACGACGGGCTTCTCCGGATACAAGGTCACGCTCATCTTCACCGTCGCGCTGCTCTTGTACGGCGTGCACGGTGTTCCACTCGACCACGCGTTGCAGCCGATCGAGTTCGCGTGCCTCGCGCTGCGCGAAGTGCTGATCGGTCTCGCACTTTCGTTCAGCCTTCAACTCGTCGTGCTCGTCGTGCGCGTCGCGGGCGACGTCATCGGCACGGAGATGGGCTTCAACATGGCGTCGATCATCGATCCCGTGATGGGCGTGCAGACGCCGATCATCACGCAGATCTACGAGACGTTTTTCTTCTTGGGCTTCTTGATGGTGAACGGTCACCACATGTTGATGCGCGGACTCGCGCAGTCGTTCGAGC
>JBBQNP010000119.1:0-13840 GCA_038330085.1 Planctomycetota bacterium
TCCACTGCGATGCTTTCAACGCGCGCCAAGCCGACATCAAGCCCTGATCGAGCTTCTGCGTCGCGGGGTCGACGTGCGCGGGGACAGGTCGCGCGAACGTCGGATCCTTCGGGTCCTTACCGGCTGCGGCTGCGTGCGCAGGATCCGCGCGATCCAACGCGGCGAACGGATCAGGGATCGTCGACGTCCCAGACGTACTCGAGACAGGACTGCTCGAGGCAGCCGAACCGTCGTTCCCGCACGACGGGGTGACTCGCGCCAGTGCGAGCACGAGCAAGACCACGCTCACGCGTCTTGGCGTCCGCGTCCTACGTTCGACGAAAGCCTCCAACTTGCCGAAGGTAGCACGCACGTCACACGGCTACACCGTTCACGAATGAGCATGGGCCTCGCGATGCGGCTGGACCGAAAGCCGGACGGCCGCGCGGCTCGGCCGGACCGAAAGCGGGCCGGCCACGTGGTGCGACCGGACCGAAATAAGCCCGGCCGCGGACAGACCATGGAATCGACCCGCGTCGATTTCGAAGACTCTTGCGGCGAGATCAGAACCCGAACTCGAGACCCACTTCGAGCACGTGCTGCTCCGTCTGAAGGTTGAAACTCGAGTTGTCGATGTCGTTGCTGATCTTCGCGGCGTCGATGTTGCGGAAGCGGTACCCAGCGGTCAATGCGGTGTACGGGGAGAAGTGCCACTTGACCCCGGCCTTCGCCTGCCAAGTGAAGAAGGCGCCATTGTCGCTGTTGAAGTCGTTCAGCGAATCGGTGTTGGTGCCGACGTTGATCCACGCCGCTCCCACTCCCGCTCCGGCGTAGAGGCCGAACGAATCGCTGAGCCGGAAATCGAACACCCCGTTCAAGTACGGCGCGATCGTGGCGACGTCGTCGACGTGCGTGTCGTTGTCCGTGTCTTGCTTCGTGAACACTCCCTCGAGCTCGAGCGAGAAATCGAAGGGACCGGCGCCGTCGGTCAGACGCCGGCCGATCGCCACGGCGCCGAGCCAGCCCTCCTTGAAGTCCACGTTCTCGCTGGGACCATCGGACGACGTCGTGGTCACGCCCCCCGCGTTGATGCGCAGATACCACGGGCCCGGCGCGTCGTGCATGTCGTCGTAGACGGGCGAGGCAAGAGCGGGCGAAACGAGCGGTTCAGACGGCGCTGCTTCGTAGAAAGCGGCATAGGGTGCAGCCGTCGTCGTCGGCGCGGCCTCGAGAAACGGTGTTGTGGCCGGTTGTTCGATTGTCGAGGTGGCGAGCAGCGCGGGGACGAAAATGCTGATGGAGAGCATGCTGTGAGATCCGTTGGGGTGCTGGGACGCAAGGCGCGCACCGTGCGCCGTCTTGCGGATCGTCCCGTCGTCGCGCTTTGGCAAGGCACATGCCGCGCGGGCACGATCACTCCTCAATTTGGTGCCTCGGATATGGCACCGACGAACGCAGGACGGACGACCCAGGAGTCGTCCGTCGTGGAGTTCACGAGCGCGCTCGCACCGCACTCATTCGATCAAGCAAACTTGGTCCTGTGACCTCGATCAAGCCGGGGATTCGGCCGGCACGTCGAGCTCGCTCGGATCCGATTCCTTCTGAGGCTCGCCATGCTGCTGGTTCGACAAGTGCTCGAGAAGCCACATCCGCGTCGCATTCTTGAGGATGTGCATCAGGGCTCCGGATGCGAGGTGCGCTGATTTCGAGGGCTTGGCCGGTTGGTGAGCACGCTGCTCCACCAAGCGCTGACGATCGTCGTTGGTCTCGGACTCGCTCACCGCCGCACCCGATGACCTCGCGCGCACATGCTGTTGTCCGCGGGTCATGAGCGTCACCGCTCCGAAGCCAAGAAGCGCGCCGCCACCCAAGAGGAGGGCTGGATGGCGGCGCGCCCAGGACAGGCCGACCCTGCCCAAGCTGTTGCTCGTGGCCTTCAAATCGTGTCCGAGCTCGTTCCAAGTTGCTCGGCACATCTGATCCATCTCCTGACGCGCGGTCATGAGTGATCCTGCTTCGAATCCTGATGTTCGTCCGCTTGCATCGAGCGAGCCTTAGCCGGATGCAGACCACGTCGGGTCTCCCGCACGATGCTGTTGCGCAAGTGGATCCGCACGGCCAGGCTTCCGCCGAGTGCAATCCCCAAAATGAGCAGGCCTGCGCCCAGATCGCCGAGCCAGGGAGTGTCGCTCATCGCCAGGATCGCGCCGCGCAGACCGCGCACGATCATGAAGGCTGACGTGATCGAGCCTGCCAGCGCGAAGCCCAGGAGGCAGAGGAAGAAAGCGGCGCGGAAGAATCCGTCGACGGCGCGCAACCGCAGCCGCTGCCATTCGACGAACACCAACCGTTTCAAGCTGCCATAGATGCCGCGTGCATTCGCGCGCAGCTCTCTGACCAAGGCTTCCAGCTCGACAGAAGAAGCTCCCTCACCCGTCGGATCGGGCAAGGGGGCTTCTCCGCGCCGCTCGAACTTCTCTCGCGAGACCATCTGCGGTTGCCGTTGGGCTCAGGAACGACGACGCTGCAACGCGTAACCGAGGACCACGCCGACGCCGACCGCGATCAGCACCGACTTCATCGGGTGTTCCGAGACCACGTCGTCGAACTTGCTCTTTGCCGTCTTCGCCTTTTCGCGGCCTGCTTCGAGAGCGCTCTGGCCCTTTTCCTTCAGCGTCGAGGCCGCTTCGCCGGCGTTCGCGAGAGCGACCCGTCCGAGTTCTTGGACCTCTTCCGCGACGCGACCCGACTGCTCGCCGAACGTGCGGGTGCCTCCGCGGTTGGCCTTGCTGTGCTCACCTGCCGTGCTGTCGTAGCTTGCGCTCATGATCGTTCCTTTGATTTTCGAGCCCGTCGATGCGGGCTCAGCCTTGGGTCAGTCACGCGCATGCGAAGTGGCTTCGTGCCATGCAGTGCGCGGACAACACCGATTGCAACCGCTGTTCCGCGATCATGAGGACGCCCTTTCGCGCGCGAAGCCACCAGAGCCAGTGCCTCTCCCGGTCACCGCCGAGTCGATTTCTACAACCTGCCTCGCGACCTCGTGCGGCCGCGGCGATCACGAACTCGACCGAGCAGAGAGCAACACCGCGTCAGGGTCCATTTCATGGGCATCGAATTGCCCTGAGACCATCGCGCGCCGAACAGCGAGTGTTGTTCTCGACGCCCGTCACGATGCTCCGCCTGAAGCAAGGCGTCTATTCGCCGGCTCATGTCAGATTGGACGCGGCGCGAGTGCACGCTCTCCTGTAATACCGGCTACAGGCACCAGGCATCACGTCGACCCAATCCTGCGCATTTCAGCCTCGAACCAAGTTGAGCGACCGGCTCGACCCTTGACCGGTACTCCGGTCGAGTGTCGAGCCGGCCGCCACCGCGCCGGAGGCGCGGAACCATCTTGCCGTGGACCCGCTGCTGCCGTTGCTTCCGCTCCGACACGCAACCTCCTGCATTCACACGGGCTCAGAGAGACTTGCAGAACTCGTCGACATCCTTCTTCGCCTGATCGCGTGAGATGCCATACGCCTCCTGCAGCTTGCCTTCGAGCTGGTCACGTTTGCCCTTCATCTGATCCACATCGTCGTTCGTGAGCTTGCCCCACTTCTCGACGAACTTGCCTTGGTATTGCTTCCAGTTGCCTTCGACTCGATCCCAGTTCATGGCTAGCTCCTTGTGCCGTGTCCGACATCCCGATCTCCTCATCCTCGAGCCGTGCAATGCCCATGCCCCCCCGTCCGATCCTCCCATCCTCTGCCTCTGACAAACAAGGAGGCGGCCTTCGAGAGAGCGAAGGCCGCGTCGGGAGAAACCCGTCACATCGGGATCGACGAGAGAGAGTCGATCCTTTCGAGTCTCAGTGCTTTTCAGCGACTCAGTGCTTCTCAGCCGCCGCCGGAGCCGTGTGCATCCAGTACGGATCCTTCTTCCAGAAGGTGCTGACCTTCTTGACCCAGTCGCGTTCCGACATGCGATTCCACTCCTTCGATTCGTATTCCGGCGCGCTTTCGAAGCGCTCCTTGGTCAACGGCGCGCGCACGAGGACCTTGTTGTCCTTGTCGTACGACACTTCGAACACGCCGAGGGGCATCGCGAAGTGCTTCTCGCCCAAACCCAGGAACCCGCCCGCCCCGAGCACGACATAAGCGACCATGCCGGCATCCGGTGCGAGCACGATCTCGTCGATCTTGCCCAGATCCTTGTCGTCGGTGGAATGCACGGTCGCAGCCTTCAGGTCCACCGACGTCACCAGGTGTGTTCCCGCAATGCGCTCCCACGTCGAATCAGAAGCCAGCTTCGCGTTCTCCCGGATCCTGCGCACCATCGGAGCGTCGATCGCTTCGTTCTTCTTGTAGAGGGGCGCGGCCTCGATCTCTGCCTCCGTCAAGCGCGTGCGCGCGACCGCACCTTCGTTCTTGGCGGGATCCTTGGCAGTGACCGTGATGCTCTCCCACGGGATCAGGTGCGTCTTCTCGCCGATGCCGAGCACGCCGCCCTTGCCGATCAGCGCAAAGGCGACGCGTCCGTCCGTCGCGTCCAGGATGCAGCCGTCGACTTCGCCGACGGACTTGTCGCCGTTCTTCAGGTCGAGGTCGGTCAAGTCGCTCAGCTTGTACAAATGGACCGTCTGCTCGCCAGCGGCGGGCATCGGCTTGCCGTCGGTGTTGCCCTTTTCGCGCTGCGCGAAAGCGGCCGGCAACATAGCCAGGGACGCGACGCACAGGGCGCTCGTGAGGTTCTTCATCGAAATCATCTCCTTTTGTCGTGGTTCTCTCGCCCGATCGTCGGGCCTGATCGCATCGCGCAACGCGCCCATGACCCGGCCAACGCTTGCCGCGTTCGCCCCGTGTCATCGTCATCCATCAGCGTGCCGCGCGGAGTGTTTACGTGGGCAACGTCGAAAGAAGTTGCTCGAGCACACTCAGCGGTTCGTGATCGGCCAGAAGGCAAGGCCCATGCCATCCCGCTCCCCGCACCTACTGCGGGTCACAGCGGTGGAGACCACGAGGCGCGCTTTGGATTTTGTTCCAATCACCGCCGCGAATTGCGTTCTGAGGCACGCACAGCGCTCAACATTCAGAAATTGGGCCCTCAACCCTCCGCTTGAGGGCTTCCCCAGGGTGCTCGGTCCGGGATTCGCGTAGGACAATCCGCGGCACACCCGGTATCTTCTCCAAACCGACTGCAACCTGGGCCACGATCTTGACCCGACGCACTGCTTCCCTCTCCCTTCTCGTCCTCGACGACGACGAAGCGTTCCGCCAGAGTCTCGTGGCGCTCCTCGAGAGCCAGGGGTTCGACGCGGTCGGCGCTGCGACGCTCGAGATTGCGCGCAGCCTCGTACGCCAGCGGTCTTTCGACGCGCTCCTCGTCGATCAGGAGCTTCCCGACGGCAACGGCATGGAGCTCGTCGCCGAACAGACGGAAGGCGTCGCGCCTGAGCTCATCGTCGTAACGGGCCACGCGACCGTGAAGGACGCCGTCGAAGCCATCAAGAAGGGCGCGCTCGACTACCTCACCAAGCCGCTCGATCCGGCCAAGCTGCAAAGCACGCTGGCTCACATCGAGCGCACGCGCGCTCTGCGTCGCGAGGTCGTCGACCTGCGCGACGAGCTGCGCAACCGCGGTCGCTTCGGCGCAATCGTCGGACGCTCGAAGGCGATGCAGCCGTTGTTCGACCTGATCACGCGCGTAGCGCCCACGGATGCGAGCGTGCTGATCCAGGGCGAGAGCGGCACTGGAAAAGAAGTCGTCGCCGCGCGCATCCACGAACTCTCCAAGCGCGCAGACAAGCCGATGTTGCCCGTCAACTGCGGCGCGATCCCCGACAACTTGATCGAGAGCGAGCTGTTCGGCCACGAGCGCGGCAGCTTCACGGGCGCCGATCGTCAGCACAAAGGCTTCTTCGAACGCGCCGACAGCGGCACGCTCTTCCTCGACGAAATCACCGAGATGCCGGCGCAATTGCAGGTGAAGCTGCTGCGCGTCCTCGAGACGGGTCTCGTGCACCGCGTGGGCAGCAGCACGCCGATCAAGACCGACGTGCGCGTGCTCGCCGCGACGAATCGTGATCCGTTGGACGCGATCCGCCAGGGCAAGTTGCGCGAAGATCTCTACTTCCGCCTGGCCGTGTTCCCCGTGAGCCTCCCGCCGTTGCGCGAGCGCTCAGGCGACATCGAGCTACTAGGGCAGCACTTCCTCGACATCCTCAACGGCACGCACGGCACGGACAAGCGCTGGGAGCACGGTGCGATCGACGACCTCGCCAAGCGCGAGTGGAAGGGCAACGTGCGCGAGCTCAAGAACGCCGTGCAGCGTGCGTTCATCCTGGCCGACGACGAGTTGCGCGCACAGGACACCACGCCGCACCGCCAGCGCGCCGCGCCTGCTCCGAGCGATGCGCTCGAGATCCAGGTCGGTTGCTCGATCGCGCATGCGGAGCGCGAGCTGATCTACGCCACGTTGCAGCACGTGAAGGGCGACAAGCCCGCGGCCGCGGCGATCCTCGGCATCAGCTTGAAGACGCTCTACAACCGCTTGAACGTGTACGAAGCGTCGAACACCTGAACGATTCGGGGCCCAGCTGCCCCTCATCGCTGCAAGGCAGGAGCGCGTTCCAGCGTCGCGACCGTCTCACGTTTGTCACAGCGCGACGAGGGCGAACGCAGCGGCAGTTAAACCGTCACAGACGAACCGTCAGGGACGGATCTGTCACGATGGGCGATCGAGCCCGGCTGTTGGTTGGCCCTTTCCCGCAATGCAGCTCTTGGCCCTCCCCTCCCTTGCACATTGCGCCTTTCTTCAAACCCGCACTGATCGTGCTGGCTCCTGAATCGACTGAGATCCCGGCACGATTCCTGCGAAGTAGCGGGTGAGGCCTGCACGAAGCCGGCCCTCTGACCACACAGTCTCGACTCCCCAATCCCACTCCAAGGAGACATCATGCTTCGCTGGGCCATGGCATTTTTGATCATTGCGCTGATCGCTGCACTACTGGGTTTCGCCGGCGTCGCCGGTGCAGCCTCGAACATCGCGATCACGCTTTTCTGGGTTTTCGTCGCGCTTTTCGTGATCTCGCTGCTCGTGTCCTTGGTGACCGGGCGCCGCGCACCGGTGCCGTAAGCCTGCTGACGATGCCTTCGTGTCGCCTGGGTGCGACCGAGGTTCGTCTCAGCGCCCTCTCGCGCTGCGCGAAGCCGAGGGCATGCGATCGCGGATCGCGTGCCCTCGGCGCCATCGAACAGGTGCGGTTTTCGCCTACACGAACTCCGGGCAGGGCCTTATGTTCAGTCCAGACTGTGATGCGCGGCAGGCGCCCCTCTTCTCACCGATGATTGCAGAGAATGCGTCGACTGGAATGCGTGCAATGAACTCAGCGGGTGGATGCGGATGAACGACAGCGGCGAGGGCAAGAACCGAGGCCGTGCGGACGCCACCGGTTTCCTGGAGCGCGTACGTCGCGCCCTAGCGCACGATCTGCGCACGCCGCTCGGCACGATCGCGAACTACGCCGCTATCCTCGAGTACCACGGCGAGACGAAGCCCGCCGACGTGCGCGTGTTCGCGGGGCGCATCCGTCAGAGCGCCGTGCGCGCAGCGGTCATGTTGCAGCACATCACCGACGCCATCGGGCTCGCCGAACGCCGGACTCCTGACCTGGGCGTCGATCCGAGCGGCCTCGTGCGCGCGCTGCTGACGGAAATGTCCGTCCATGTGCGCTTCCCCGTGCGCGGGGAAGAGCCGCACGAGCGCGTGCCCTTCGATCCGGATCTGCTGGCTTTCGCCTGGCGCGCTTTCCTGGCTGTGAACGCCGAATCTGCGGGTGACAGTTCGCTCGACGTCGACATCGAGGTCGAGCCCTCGAACGGCGTGACGACGGTCGACATGTGGATCGGCGCCCGCCCGAATGCCTCTCCCGAGCGCGCGGGCTCCTCTGCGTACACGGAGGGCATCGAGTCCCCGGCCCAGCCTGAGTCGTGCTTCGCCCTCGGCCTCGCCGAAGATCTCATCCGCATCCGCGGCGGCGAGATGGGGCTGTGGGGCCGTCCCGGCAAAGCATCCAACCTGCGCATCGCGTTCCCGCGGCCGAGTTGATCACGCAGCATCGTCTGCGGTCGTGGAACACGGCTTGCGATGCGAATCGGCCCGGGCCGTCCGAATCACGCCGCGCCCGCTTCTACGACCGAGGGACCCCGACCATGCAGCGATCGACGCACGTCATGAACATCCAGACCATCCGCGAGCGTGCACGCGAGCACATCGAGCGCGGAGCGGTCACCGACAGCTACGGGGCCGACCGAACGGTCGTGCTGCAGTTGCTCAACGAAGCCCTGGCGACCGAGATCGTGTGCATGCTGCGGTACAAGCGCCACTTCTTCATGGCGTCGGGCATCCACGCCCAAGCTGCTGCCGGAGAGTTCCGCGAACACGCCGCTCAGGAGCAGGAGCACGCGGATCGCATCGCCGCGCGCATCGTGCAACTCGGCGGTGAGCCGGACTTCTCGCCGCGCGAGCTGGCCGACCGCAGCCATGCCGAGTACGTCGAAGGACGCGACCTGACCGAAATGATCCGCGAGGATCTGGTGGCCGAGCGCATCGCAATCGAGTCCTACACGGAGATGATCCGCTACATCGGCGCGAAGGATCCAACGACGCGCGTGATGCTGGAGAGCATCCTCTCGGTCGAGGAAGAGCACGCAGAGGACATGAGCAGCCTGCTGCAGGGCATGTCGGGGACGGTGAACCAGCCGTCGGCATCCGAGCCAAAGAGCTCCCCAGCCGGCACCCGGGCGAACGCGAAGGCGTAGGAAAGCACGCACTTCGCGCTCGATCGCCCCAGCTGTTCCGGAACACGCATGCGTGCCCGGATAGCTCGAACTTATTCGCATGATCGAAGTCACGATTCCGCGGATTGTGCTCCATGCAGGTCCAAGTCGTCTCGTCACGCCGTGACGTCGTGTAGCATTCAATGTGAGACACGCCGAAGGCGGCTCCACTGATCATGCTGCGCATATCCAACATCGGAGTGAGTGTCGCCTACGTCCTGATCGTCACGATCTTGGGCGGCAACGCAGCGCTCACGTACCGCAATGCGCAGCTCCTGCGCGAACAAGCGGAGGTCGTTCAGCACTCGCACGAGGTCATCGAGGCGATCTACGGGGTCGACTCGGCCATCAAGAACGCGGAGACGGGACAGCGCGGCTTCTTGATCACGCAGGACGAGCGATACCTGCCGACGTACCAGGGGGGGATTCAGCGTATCCAGCGTGATCTCGACAAGCTCGCACTGCTCGTGCGCGACGAGGACAAGCAGCCGGAGCTGGTCGGACAACTGAGGAAGAGCGTCACCGACAAGCTGGCCGAGTTGCAGGAAACGTTGGACGTCCTGCGCGACTCCGGCTTCGAGAAGGCGCGAGAGCAGGTGCTCACGGGTCAAAGTCGCAGGCAGATGGAGGAGACGCTGGCGCTCACGACGCAGATGACCGGTATCGAGCAGAGCCAGCTCGAGCAGCACTACGCGCAAGCGACAGCGACGTTCAAGACCACGGTGTTGAGCTCGATCGCAACGACGGGCGTCAGCGTCATCCTGCTCGCGATCGCTGTCTTGATGATTCGCCGCAACTCTGCAGCGCGCGCGCGTGCCATCGAGGCGTTGGCCGAGCAGAGCGACTTGCTGCGGACGACGCTCGCCAGCATCGTCGAAGGGATCATCGTGACCGACGGCGACGGTCGCGTGACGTTCCTGAATCCGGTCGCGGAGCGCATGACCGGATGCGCGCTGAGCGACGCGAAGGGCTTGCTGATCCCTGCCGTGCTCGATGTACGCGACGAAGCGACACGTGTGCCGGTCGTGAGCACTGCGCTGCTCGCCCTGCGCGCCGGCAGCGTGTGCGAGGGTCAGGGCAATCGCATCCTGCTCGGCAAGGACGGGCAAGAGCGCGCGATCGAAGACAGCGCTGCGCCGCTCGTCGACGGAGACGGCGCGATCGTGGGAGCTGTGCTCGCATTCCGCGACGTGACGCGTCAGCGGCTGGACGAAAAGGACCTGGCCGGCGCGAAGACCTACGCCGAGAGCATCGTCGATTCGATCTCCGATCCGCTCGTCATCCTCGACGAGGACCTGCGTATCCGCTCGGCCAACCTGTCGTACATCGAGCGGTTCAAGACGAGCGAAGCGCAGATCTCGGGGCAGCCGTTTTTCGAAGCGGGCGGCGGACGTTGGGATGAGCGAGCCGTCCTCGATCTCGTGGCAGAAGCGGACTCGATGGGTGGCGTCGTCCACGCGGAGATGGACCACCTCGTGCCAGGCACCGGCTCGCGCATCCTGAGGATGAGCGCGCGGCGTTTGCGCGGCAAGGGCGAGCACGCCGACCTCACCTTGATTGCTCTGCGCGACGTCACCGAGTCGCGCACGAACGAGCGGCGCATCCAGCAGCTCCTAGCGGCCGAGCTGGAGAACGCCAGCCGCTTGCGTCAGATCGCGACGGCGTCGCTGACGCTCAATGCGGCGCACTCGCAGGAGATCGTGCTGACGGTGCTGCGAGAGGAGGCGATGCGCATCCTCTTGTTCGACGAAGCCGAAGTCGTGCTCGGCCCGGAAGAACCGAAGGACGTGACGACGGAGCGTACGCGGTTGCTGAGCGCGCCGCTGTACGGGCGTGACGCAGAAGTGCTCGGCTGGATCCGCTTGAGCGGTACTTCCGGCCGCAGCAGCGCCGTCACCGAGAGCGACGAATCGATCCTGCGCCAGCTCGCTCACGTCGCCTCGGTCGCGATGGAGAACGCGCGGCTGTACGAGGAGTTGCGCGAGGGCGACCGGCGCAAGGACGAGTTCCTGGCGACGCTCGCGCACGAGCTGCGCAACCCGCTCGCGCCTGTGCGCAACTCGGTACAGGTGCTGCGCTCACCGCAAGCTGCCGAGGGCGACCGCGATCAGGCGATGACCACGATCGAGCGGCAGATGCAGCTCCTCGTGCGGCTCGTCGACGACCTGCTCGACGTCTCGCGCATCACGCGCGGCAAGGTGGCCCTCAAGCGCGAGAACGTGGAGCTATCGGAGATCGTCGCTCAGGCGCTCGAGATCAGCCGGCCGATCGTGAACGCATCGGGCAACTCGCTCGTCATCGAGCTGCCTCAGGAAAAGGTCTTTCTCCACGCTGACCCGTCGCGGCTCGCGCAGGTCTTGTCCAACCTGCTCACCAACGCCGCCAAGTACACCGAGCGCGGCGGGCACATCCGGCTCGAGTGCGAGATCGTGGGCGACGCGATCGAGATTTGTGTTTCCGACGACGGCATCGGCATCCCCTCCGAGATGGTGCCGCACATCTTCGACATGTTCTGGCAGCTCGAGCACGCGCTCGAGCGGGCGCAGGGCGGGCTCGGCATCGGCTTGACGATCGTGCGGCAGCTCGTCGACCTGCACGGCGGCACGGTCGAAGCGCGCAGCGCGGGCATTGGTCGCGGCAGCCAGTTCATCGTGCGGCTGCCGGCGACGTCGACGCTCTCGGTCACGCTGCCTCGTCCCGTGCCGCACGGCAGACCGGCGCGGATCGAGGGCGGGCAGACGACGCCGACTGGGCTGCGCATTTTGGTCGTGGACGACAACCTCGATTCGGCGGAAAGCCTGGCGTTGTTGTTGAGGTTGCAAGGTCATGTCGTGCGCACGGCTCACGACGGACTGCAGGCGTTGTCAGCGGATGCGGAGTTCAATCCGGATCTCGTGCTGCTCGACATCGGGCTGCCGCGGATGAATGGCTACGAGGCGGCGCGTGTGTTGCGCGATCGACATGGGAAGGACCTCATGATCGCGGCGATGACGGGGTTTGGTCAGGCAGAGGATCGGAGAAAGTCGAAGGAGGCGGGCTTTGATCATCACTTGGTCAAGCCGATTGATCCGCCGTTGTTGCGGCAGATCCTGTCGAAGCTGCCGCTGCGCGGCGGGGTGAAAACCGAGGGGTGAGGTTGGGGCGACCGCGGGAGATGTGAGCGCGCTACGAGATCGTTCCAGGCTCGACGCGCGAGCGGGCGTTCAGCCCCGCAGTCCCCAGTCGTCGAGGATCGCGCCGCAGCGGCGAAAGTGCGCGCGCTGCAGGTCGTCGCAGCGCACGCCGCGCATGTCGACCAGGTAGAAGTCCGTTTCCATCACCTTCGCGTTGCGCAAGTCCGCTCCGCGCAGGTTGGCCTTGCGCACTTCCTCGGGCGGACGGTGCCGCAGGATCGCGAAGTCGTCGCGATAGAAACCTGTGCGCATCATGTCCGCAGCCGCCGACTGGAACGCGGGACCGCCGCGCGCGGGACCGAGGTGGAAGCTCGCGTGCTTGAGGTCCGCGCCGCGCAGATCGGCGCCTTCCCAGTCGATGTCGGCAAGGCCCGCATCGTGCAGGTCCGCGCCCTCGAAGTTCGCGCCCCGCAGTCGCGAGCCCGTCAACAGTGCGCCCGCCAGGTGCGCGCCCGAAAAGTCCGGCTTGTCGATCTGGATGCCTTCGAGCTGCACTTTCTCCATCCGCGCGCGCGCGAAGCTGCGGCTCGACAGTTGTGCGCGGGAGAGACGCACGCCGGAAAGCTCTGCGCCGGTGAAGTCGACATCGACGAGCATCGCACCGTCGACGCACGCACCGGTCATGTCGGTCGCGGACAGGTCGGCGTTGGTCAGGTCGGCATCGTCGAAGCGACATGAGCGCAAGTACGAACCTGCGAGCACCGCTCGTCGAAGGATTGCGCCGCGCAGATCGGCCCGCTCCCAATGCGCTCCGGCGATTCGCGCGTCGGTCAGGTCGGCGCGCGAAAAGCTCGTGTGAAAGCCCTTGGTGCGATCGAGGTTGGCTTCGCGCAGGATGCCGCCGCGCAGGTCGGCGTGATCGAGGTTCGCTTCGCGGATGTCGGCGAACGAGACGTCGGCGCCGTGGAGGCGCGCGTGGGAGAGCTTGAGCTCGTGCGCGCACACGTGGCGCAGGTCGGCGCCCGGCAGACGGTGCACTTCGAGGCTCGGCGGCACACCGGCGCGTTGCATGCACGCCTCGATCCAGCGGGCGATCGCGCGCGGATCGAAGTGGTTGACGAAGCGCGCCGCGCACTGGCTCACTGTTGGATCGAGGTGCTCGAGCAGCACGCCGAGCTGCGCTATCGCCTTCGTGTTTCCGGTGATCGTGTGATGAGCCGCGCGTTCGACGTCGGGATGCAAGCAGGCGACGAGCTCGCGCTCACCGCCCCCGTGCGCCAGCGCATCGGTGAGGTCGACCGCCTCCTTCAACACGCGCGCGGCGTGCAAGCGGGCGAAGCGTCCTTCGCGGTCCATTTCGAGCCTGCGCACGATGGCCGCGTCGACCGTCGTGACCGTGTCGTCGGCCGCCATCTCGTCGATGACCGCGCGCACGACCTCGGCGTTGCCGCAGGGATCGATCGCGGTAGTGCCCGACTCGTAGCGCGCGAGCACCGACGCGCACTGGCCCGGATGCGCAGCCAGCAAGTACTCGATGACGTCGTCGCGCGACCACGGCGCGAGCTTGAGCACGCGCTCGCTCGGGAAGCTCTGGAACTCGCCGAGCTCGACCGGCGTGCCGCCGCGCACGACGTGGATGCAGAGCACGCGCGCGTCGGCGGACTCGAGTTCCTGCGGCGCCGCGTCGTCGATGAACTCGACGCGCTGCGGGCGGGACGAGAAGAGTTCGCGCAGATAGTCGAGCGCGGTGCTCTTGCCCGAACCCGCCGGACCATCTAGCCGGTGCAGCCCGCACGCTCCGTGATCGAGCAGTCGTTGGACTGCATCCTCGAGGAGGATGGGCTCGTCGCGCGCGAGGGTCGTGTGAAAGACCCGCGGGCGAACCAGGAGAGGTTCGGGGTCCATGCGCGCGGGCATCATGACACA